>VAWS01000123.1:0-1492 GCA_005884515.1 Actinomycetota bacterium | reverse complement strand
GAGGTCCGTGACGTTCTCACCGAGGTAGTCCGCGCTCGCAGATGCACCTTCCGCGTTGATCGCGCGGATAGCGTCAACGGCGTGCTCGATGTCTTCTCCGGCGACGAACCGAAGCGCAACTTTTCGGCCAAGGCCCCCGGTCGCCAAGCGCCGCACGAAGGGGCGATTGATTACGCCCAATATCACGTTGCGCAGCACGATCAGATTGTAGGTGCGCGCGCCGAGCGCGAAGAGGAGGACGAATACATAGGGCCCGAGGTGTCCTACCGGTGGTCCGCGTCACACCTTGCGGCGTTTCGCGATCCGCCCTCAGACTCCCCGGGCCCTAAGTGCCCCGAGCAACCCCCACGAACCGTCTTGGTTTCCTTGTGGTAAACCCCACAGACGTTCGACTTTGGGTTACTTACCCTTCTGGTAGTTTACCCGCCAGACCAGCAAGTTAGCTGTCCCTACCGGCCTGACAGTGCACCCCCACTCGGTTGGGCTCCTTACGGCCAGCCCGCCCGCAGCGTTCCCAGTCGGTTCCCTGATTCGGCCGTTCCGGCCGCTCGGGGCACGCGAAAGATACCACGCGATTCTCTCGTTTCAAGAATGGGAAAAGACCTGGTCGTTTCGCAAAACCGCAGGTGATTGAAAAAACGAGAACAAGAGCGGGAAAAAAATCTTCGCGCAAACCTTTGCAAGCACCTCGAACGGTACAGTCGTCGCGATGAGCTACCACGTCGTCGCGACGAACGTCGAGCTTTGGGTGATCGACGGACGTATCACGTTCACGCCGCACGACCACACGGATCCGTTATTCGGCGGATTCGCAACCGCAGGCCTCGTCGACGCGCACGCGCACACGACGTTCGACCTTTCCGGTCGAGGGCTAATTGCGGGCGCAGACGAGACAGTCAGCGAGAACGTGCTCGACTACCTCGCGGCCGGCGTTACGTACCTTCGCGACGCCGGGGGCGTCAGCATGGCCGCCGTCGCCCAGCAAGGACCGCGTCTCACGGCGGCTGGCCGGTTCCTCGCGCCGAAGGGCCGGTACATCACCGAATGGACCCTACCGACCGAGCCGTCCGATCTCGCCGACGTCACTACCGAACAAGTCGCGTCCGGCTCCCAGTGGGTCAAGATCGTGTGCGATTGGTTCTCCCCCGACACGGGGAAGGTCGAATCGCACTACGACCGACAGTCGGTCGCCGCGGCAGTCGACGTTGCTCATGCAGCCGGTGCTCGCGTGGCCACGCATTGCATCGACGAGCCCTCCATCGACATCGCGCTGGCGGCCGGGGTCGATTCGATCGAGCACGCCTGCAACGCAACGACGTCCCAGATCGAGCAGATGGCCGGCCGCGACGTCGCGTGGTGTCCGACCATCGCGGTCGTGCGCGACCTCACGTCCAGATCACTGCCGGACCCCGACTACCAGACGCGCGTCCGGTCGTTCTACGCCGAGGCGCTTTACGAGCTCCTGCCACTCGCCTCCTCGCTGGGCGTCACG
>VAWS01000122.1 GCA_005884515.1 Actinomycetota bacterium | reverse complement strand
CTGGGGGAACGGAGCGCCGAACACGGCCATCACGCCGTCACCGGTGAACTGCATGTGCGTGCCACCGTGGGTCTGGATCGCGTCGATCAGAAGGGCGCGGTGGTCGTTCAGCTGCCCTGCGAGGTTCATCGGGTCGGTACGCTCGGCGATCCCGGAGTACCCGCGCACGTCCGACATCAGAATGGTGACGACCATCCGCTCGGTCTCGCCGACGCGCTTGCCCATCTGACGGAGCTTCTCGGCGATACCTTCGGGCAGCATGTGCTCGAGCGTTTCGCCCACCTCTTCGCGGTCGACGATCGCGTTGTGCAAAGTCTGCAGGCGGCGAAGCGCACCCGACGCACCGGCGCTGGCGCCTTGCGCGATCTTGAGGAAGACCTTCTCGACGTCGGCCGCGACGGCCGCCGGCGTCGTCCCGAGCGCGGCCGCGATCCGCTTGTGCGGGCGGCCTTCGGCAACCATACGAAGGAGCTCCTCCTCCGACTCGGTCAGATCGCCTTCGGTCGAAACCGGCCGCACCAGCGCCTCGATGATCTTGGGGTCGAGCGCGCTCCCCCCGGTCGCCACCGTCCGGATCGCGTGGCCCAGCTGGTCGCCCTCGCCGACCCGGTCCTTCAGGAGGTAGGCGTACCCGTCTTGCCCTTCGGCCAGCAGCGAGATCGCGTACTCGGGATCGTCGTACTGGGAAAGGATGACAACCCCAGTGCCGGGGTTGCGCTTACGGACTTCCTTCGCGGCGTCGATCCCCTCGGACTGGAAGTTCGGCGGCATCCGGATGTCGGTCACGAGCACGTGGGGAACGTGCTCCTCGGCGCGCGCGATCAGTTCGTCGTAGTCGGCGGCGACGGCGACGACCTCGAAATCCGCCTCGATGCCGAGGAGCGCCCGAACGCCTTCACGTACGATGAGGTTGTCGTCGGCGAGCAGCACGGTGATGGGTCCCCCAGACATGATCACCATTCACGCCCGACGCCCCGCTCCAGGTCAAGGAAGGTAGCCTTGCATCCTCCGGGTGGTACCACCCCTCTGCCGCAAAGGCGGGGTGCCACGATTCATTCGAGCGTCCGTGCGGCCTAGGTTGGGCGTGGGCACAGGGGGTGTCATGACCGTCGCGCAACCGAAGCAGGCAGCCGGGATCACCTGGCGCCATCTCCTTCGGTACGCCGCGATTGCGGATCTGCTGGTGATGGCCGTTGTGGGCATCGCCGTACGAGACAAAGAAGCGCTCGCGTTCGCCGCGGCTATCCTCGTCGGCATCCTCTTCCTCCGCATCAGGAGCGGCATCGCGGGCGTGCTCATGATCGGCGTCCTGTCGCTCGACGCAGCCGTGTTCATGCTCCCCGCCGCCGCGAGCAATAGCACGCATCGCGGACGTTTCGTCGACCTGCTGATCCCGCTCTCGCTCGCCGTGATCTCGGTGTCGGGCGCGCTCGCGGCGGTCGGATCGGTCTTCCGGCACCGGCTTCCCGAGACCAGCGGCCGAGCAGCCGCGGTCGTCCTGCAGGCGACGATCGCCGTCTTCATCGTTGCGTTGATCGCAGGAACGATCTCCCAACGGACGTCCAAAGCGGAGGTCGCACGCGCCGGCGACATCACCGTCGAGATGCGGAACACGGCCTTCCTGCAGAAGACGCTGACGGCGCAGGGCGGCCCGATATCGGTCGCCGTTGCCAACCACGACCTGTTCTGGCACACGTTCACCATCGACGCGCTGCACGTGAACGTCGACGTTCCGATCGGCGCGAACCGCCGGGTGACGTTCAACGCGCCGCCCGGTCGATACGAGTTCTACTGTCGCGTGCCCGGACACCGGGCCGCCGGAATGCACGGCATCCTTACGGTCAGCTAGGAGGCAAGGAATGAAGATCGAACGCGTCGTTACCTCGATCAGCTGGATCCCGTCGGAAGCGATCAAAGGCGCGCTCAAAGTGCCGTTCGAGGTCGGCATGGCGCACTACGACGATCCGCTGCCCGATGTGATCCACGACCTCGAGTCGCTGCGCGCTGCGGACAAGTTCCGCTTCGCGAACGAGCTGCGCGCTTGGATCGAGATCGAAGACAGCTCCGAAGGATGGGGCGGGCGCTCGCTCCCCTCACGGGGGGACTCGCGCATCACCGGCTTCGGATACAGCGGCGGCGGCCAGATCGGTTCGACGACATTGCGACTCGGCTCGAAGGAGATGACGTTCGCCGCCGCGGCGTACCCCACGATCCAGCGCGACCCCGAGGTTGGACCGAACTACGTGAAGTTCGTGCAGACGGCCGGCGGCCGCACCGGCGCACCGGCGCCGCGGCCGGTCCCGCACCCGCCGTTCTTCCAGATCAGCGCGCCGACCGCGTGGACAACGCTGAACCTCACGATCTACTCGGATGGGCGCTCCGAGTTCGAAGTGACCGGTGCGAGCCCATTCCCACGTCACTGGATCTACGACCACGAAGGGAAGCTCGCCGCGAAGAGCGGCCTCATCGACTTCAAGGACTGGTCCAAGCACGCGTTCGGTGAGCGAACGCCGTGGGGCGCTGAGGACTCACCGGCACTCGTGACGGCCGTCGAGACCGCGCTCGAACGCGAGCTGTCGTTCCTCATCATGCGCGCCGGCAAGAAGCCGGAGAAGCGCAAGATCAAGGCCGGCAAGGCGCTGACCGAGCAGGGTCAGGAAGGCAACGAGCTGTACTTGCTGCTGGACGGTGTCCTGCAGGTGGACGTCGACGGGAACGTCCTCGCCGAGCTTGGACCCGGCGCGATCCTTGGCGAGCGCGCGCTCCTCGAGGGTGGGCGCCGCACCGCGACCCTGCGCGCGCTCACGCTGCTCATCTGCGGGACTCGAGGCTCGACGCCTTCACCGGGCGCGGCGTTCATCCGGTACGGAGGGCAAACGTCGTGCATCGCCGTCGCGCACGATGACGACGACCCTCACTTGGTGCTCGACGGCGGAACCGGACTTCGCCGGCTGACGACGTTCCTCGAAGGGCGAACGTTCAACGGAACTATCCTCGTCGGCCACCTCCACTGGGACCACACGCACGGGCTGCCTTTCTTCCGCGCCGGAGACCAACCGGATGCACGCGTTCACGTGCTGATCCCCTCGCAGGGCGATGCGTCTGCGGTCATGGCGCGCGCGGTTTCGCCGCCTCATTTCCCCGTGCGGCTGGAAGAGCTTCGAGGAACGTGGACCGTCGAGAACCTCGAGCCGGGCGAGAACGATATCGAAGGTTTCCACGTGACGTCCCTCGACATCCCGCACAAGCTCAGCCGCACGTACGGCTTCCGCGTCAGCGACGGCACGAGCGCGATCGCTTACATGTCTGATCACTGGCCGACGTCGATCGGGCCCGGCGCCGACGGGTTCGGCGAATATCACGACAACGCGCTCGCCCTTGCCGAAGGGGTCGACATGCTGATCCACGACGCGCAGTACACGTCGGAGGAGTTCCCGTCGCGCGCAGACTTCGGCCATTCCGCGATGGAATACGCGATCGGTCTCGGCCGGAAGGCAGGCGCGAAGGCCGTCATGCTGTATCACCACGACCCCGACCGTACCGACGACGACCTCGACCGCATCGTGACGTCGCTCAACGGAACCAAGCCGAGGGTCTACGCCGCGGCGGAGGGGTCCGTCATCGAGCTGCCTTGATGAACTCGACGATGGATGTAGCCGATGCAGTCGTCATCGGGTCGGGACCCAACGGGCTGGTCGCCGGGATCACGCTCGCGCGTAAAGGCTGGGACGTCACCGTGCTCGAGCGGAACGCGACGCCCGGGGGCGCAGTCGCGAGCGCCGAGCTAACGAACCCGGGGTACGTCCACGATCCATTCTCCGCCTTCTACGGGCTGTTGCACTCGTCGCCCGTGTTCCGCGAGCTTAGGCTGGACAAGCACGTGGCGTGGGCGCACTACGAGACCCCCGTCGGCGCGGCGCTGGATCCGAACAACGGGGCGTTCATCCACCGCGATCTCCGCAGGACGGCCGACGGGCTGGGAGAAGACGGCGAGGCGTGGCTCGAGCTCTACACGTGGTGGCAGCGGGTCGGGACGCGGTTCTTCGACACGATGCTCGCGCCGCTGCCGTCGATCCGGCCTGCGCTGCGGTTCCTGCGCGCGGCCAAGATCAAGGGTGCGATCGACACGGCGCGCATGATGATCACGCCGGTCGGCGAGGTCGCACGCCAGCGCTTCTCGACCCTTGCGGGACAGATGGCGTTCGCGTGCGGCGACTCGCACACCGACCTCAGCATCGATCAAGCGGGCAGCACACCGATGGCACTGATCCTCGCGATGCTCGCGCAGCAGTACGGGATGCCGGTTCCCGTCGGCGGCGCCGGACGGCTGAGCGAAGGCTTGGTCTCTTTGCTCGAGCATGCCGGTGGGAAGCTTCACTGCGGCGAAGCGGTAACGAACATCGTGGTCGAGCGGGGGCGCGCGCGCGCAGTGGAGACATCGCGCGGCCGCATCGTGCGCGCGCGCCACGCGATCTTGGCCGACACCGGGCCGCGCGCGCTTTTCCACGACCTCGTCGGAGACGAGCACCTGCCCGCGCGCTTCCTCGACGGGCTCCGGACCTTCCGCTACGGCACCGGGATGTTCAAGGTCGACCTTGCACTCGACGCGCGCGCGCCGTGGATCGTTGAGCAAGCGGCCGACTGCGGCGTGTACCACCTCACCGGGACGCTGGACACGATGGCGCGCGCAGCGTACGAAGGCGCGCACGGGCTGCTCCCCGCGGAGCCGCTGCTGATCGTCGGGCAGCAGTCGATCGCCGACCCAACGCGCGCGCCGAAAGGCGGCCACACGCTCTGGGTGGAAACCCACGTGCCCCCCTCACCGAAGGGGGACGGGGGCAGCCGCAAGAAGATCGACGGTTGGAAGAGCGCGCGCGAGCCGTTCCTCGAGCGCGTGCTCGCGCGCCTCGAGAAGCACGCCCCGGGCGTGCGCGACCACATCGTCGGCTCCCACGTTCGGACGCCGGCCGACCTCCAAGAAGCCGACCCGAACCTGGTCGGTGGCGACGTCGGGGGCGGCTCGTCGGCGATCGACCACCAGCTGATCTTCCGGCCGGTCCCCGGGTGGTTCCGGTACCGGACGCCGGTGAAAGGCCTCTATCTCTGCTCTGCGTCCGCGCATCCCGGCGGCGGGGTGCACGGCATGGCCGGCCGCAATGCCGCCTCGCGCGCGCTCAAGGATTCCCGCCGGCCCCGCGGGGTCCTCACCACTGCTTCGGGCGCGCGCAGGGTGCCCTCGCGCCCGAGCTAGCTCCTTCTTCAAGAACTTCCCAGATTCGGGGTCGGTCGGCGATCGCGACGTCCCCGCATCACCACATCCCGCCGAAATCGGCATGAAGATCCCGGAGTTCGAGGCAACGATTCGGCATCCTGTTCGTTAGAAGAGCGGAGGATCGGCTGATGAGATCGCGCAACGTTCGCCGTGCTTCGCTCACGTTGGTCGCCGCGGGGCTCCTGTTGGTCGTTCCGCTGGCGAACGCGTGGGCGGGCTTCGACAGCATCAGCTCCGTTTCCCCGAACAGGTTGCCTCCCGGAAGCGCCAACGCCAACCTGGTCATGAACGGAAGCTTCCTCTTCGCGCCGACGTTCAGCTTCAGCCCCGCGACCGGGATCACCATAAACACGACGACGTCGGGTCCCGGCTCGAGCTACACCGTCAACGTGACGATCGCTGCCAGCGCGCCGACGGGGGCTCGCGACGTGATCGTCACCGACATCGGCGGCAGCAGCACCTGTTCCAAGTGCTTCACGGTTTCTCCGCCCCCTACGGTCTCGAGCGTCAGCCCTTCGTCCCTTGCGGCAGGCGGCGACCCGGTCACGTACACGATCACCGGGACGGGATTCTTGCCGAACGCCACGGTCTTGATCTCCAACAACGCCTCGAATGCGATCACGGTCGGAACCGCGACGGTCGGCAGCGCGACGACGATCACCGTTCCGCTCACCGCCGCGTCGACGGCCGTCCTCGGCGCGCGCGACGTGACCGTCATGAACGACGACAGCCAGAGTGGCAAGTGCTCCGGATGTCTGACCATCTCACCCCCGCCGCATGCGGTCGCCTTCTTCCCCGCGCAGCGGGGCGCAGGTCTGACCGGTCAGGTCATCGACATCGTCGGTGCGGGCTTCACGCACGGCACGAGCATCGCGTTCTCGGGCTCCGGCATCACGCTCAAGCCGCCGCTCGTATTCCTAAGCAGCACCAACCTGCGGGCAACGATCGACATCGCAGGCGGCGCGGCGCTCGGCGCGCGCGACGTCACATTCACGAACTCCGACAACGGGGGCCACAGCGTCTGCACCGGATGCTTCTCGATCACTGGGCCGACCTCGGTCGCGATCAGCACGCCGTCGACGGTCAACGGAGCCGTGGTCGCAACGTTCAGCCAGCCGGTCAGCGGCGTCTCGTCGAGCAACTCCTTCGTCCGCTTCACCGGACACACCTACAACCTCAACACGACGATCACGTGCGCCGATCCGGACGGCTTCCCGACAAGCTGCTCGACCGGTTTCGTCAAGACGGCGGCGCTGCGTCCGACGTCGCTCATCACCCCCGGCCAGCACTACACCGCTTACATCGCTGCCACCGGAACGCCGCACATCACCGACTTCGGAGGCTTGACGGTCGCCCAGGCGTCGCAAGACTTCCGCGGCGGACTGTTCCAGCAAGGCGAAGGTGCGGCAACCGCGTTCACGTGGCGCGTCGTCAAGACGTCGAGCGCCTTCGGCGGCTCCTACGTCGTCGACCATGTCGCCGGTGCATCCGCTTCGTATCGGTTCACCGGCTCGTCGATCATCTGGTACACCAACATCGGGCCGAACTACGGGATCGCCGATCTGTACGTGGACGGCGTCCGGCGCGCGGCGGTCAACTCCTACAGCACCAGCACCCACTATCGAGCAGCCTTCACCGTTTCCGGTTTCGCGTACGGCAGGCACACGATTACCGTGCGCGCGCGCGGTGCGAAAGGATCATCACACGGGACCGGCAGCGACGTTGCCGTCGACGCGTTCCGTTCGGGCAGCTCCATCATGGGGTCGCCGGGCTTGTCGTATACATGGGGCGTCGTGAAGGCATCGTCCGCGTCGGCCGGCGGATACTCCTGGTCGGACTCGGCCGGCTCGACGGCGTCGTTCACGTTCCGCGGGATCCAAGTCGAGTGGGACACGGTGCTCGGCCCTCAGATGGGGCGCGCGAAGGTCTACATCGACGGCATCCTCAGGCTGTCGGCCGACAACTACTCGGGCACCACGACGTACGGTGCAGCGAAGATATTCTCGGGGCTCAGCGACGCGGTCCACACGCTGACGATCGTCGTCCAAGGCACGCATCGGGCGTCCTCGCACGGATCGTTCGTCGCGATCGACCGCTGGGTCGTTACCTAGACCGAGATTCCTCTAGCCGGCGCCGGCGCGCGCGAACTGGGTCGTGTAGAGATCCGCATACGTGCCGGGGATCCCAACCAGATCGTGATGACGCCCGCGCTGGACGATACGGCCGTCTTCGACGACCAGGATCATGTCCGCGTTCACGATGGTGGATAGCCGATGGGCGATCACGATCGACGTGCGCTCTCGCCGCCCGACATCCGGTAGCCGCGCTCGCCGACGAACGTGTCGTAGCCCTCGGGCAGGCTCATGATCAGGTCGTTGATCCTGGCCGCCTTGCACGCGGCAACCAGCTCGTCGTCGGTGGCGTCCGCGCGTGCGTAGCGCAGGTTGTTGCGGATCGTGTCGTGGAACAGGTGCGGATCCTGGGCAACCACGCCGATCGAGTCGCGCAGGCTCTCAAGCGTGACCGCGCGCACGTCGAGCCCGTCGATGAGGACCGCGCCGCTCGTCACGTCGTACAGACGTGGGATCAGGTTCGACATCGTGGTTTTGCCGGCACCGGACGGACCGACCAGCGCGACCGTCATGCCGGGCTCCGCAACGAAGTCCACGCCGTGGAGAACTTCGCCCGAGGTCGTTTCTTCCTCGAACGCGCCGCCCATCTCCAGCGATGCCAGTGACACCTCGTTCGCGCGCGGGTACCGGAAGTGGACGTCCCGGAACTCGATCCGGCCGAGCGGCGCCTCCATCGGTACGGCGTCCGGCGCGTCGGAGATCGCGTGCGGGAGGTCGAGCACCTCGAACACGCGCTCGAAGCTCACGAAGGACGTCATCAGATCCACGCGGGAGTTCGTCAGCAGCGTCAGCGGCATGTACAGGGCACCGACGTAGGCAACGAACGCGACGACGTCTCCGGTCGACATCCGGTGGCTGAGAGCCAGACGTCCGCCGACGTAGATGACGACGGCCGTCCCCACGGCCGAGACGAGTGCCAGCGTGACGAACAACGTCCGCGAGTACACGGCGATCTTGACCCCGATGTCGCGGACGCGGCTCGCACGGCCCGAGAAGGACTCCAGCTCTCGGTCCGGGTGACCGAAGAGCTTCGCGACCATCGCGCCCGAGACGTTGAAGCGCTCTTGCATCGTAGAGTTCATGTCGGCGTTGAGCCCCATCTGCTCTCGTGTGATGCGCTGGAGCCGCTTTCCGACCCGCTTGGAGGGGAAGACGAACGCCGGCAGCAGCGCCAAGGCCAGCAGCGTGAGCTCCCAGTTGAGGTAGAGCATCACCGCGATCGTCGTGGCCACCGTGATGAGGCTGGTAACGACGTTCCCGAGCGTCCCGGTCATCGCCGACTGCGCGCCGATGACGTCGTTGTTCAGCCGGCTGATCAGTGCGCCGGTTTGCGTCCGCGTGAAGAACGCCACCGGCATCCTCTGAACGTGGTCGAACAGCTGGCTCCGCAGATCGAAGATCAGTCCCTCGCCCACCTTCGACGAGAGGTACCGCGAGGCCAAGCCGATGATCGCACTGATCACTGCGACTGCTATCCCCGCGACGGCCAGCCACAGCACGAGGTGCCCGTCGTGGTGTCGGGGCGGAAGCGCCCGATCGACCAGCGCGCGCAGCAGCAACGGCGGGACGGCCGCGAGGAACCCAGCGCCGACGGTCACGGCGAGGAACCAGAAGATCGCGAACTTGTACTTCGCGGCCAGCTTCAGCGCGCGCGGGATCGTCCCCGGGGCGAGCTTGTATCCCTTCTCGAGCTCATCGCTGCGGCCGTGCCGCATGAGCATCCACGCACCGTTGCCGCCGCCACCGAACATGTCACGAGTATAAGAGCGGCCCGAGGCCGCCGCCGGTCCGGTTTAGGCCAAAAGCGCGCTTCTCGGGTACGCGATCTCGGGATCGGTGACGATGTTGAGCAGGCTGGGGCCGGGCGTCGCCAGCGCGCGCGCGACCGCATCGCCGAGCTGCGACGGGTCGTTGACCATCTCTCCATGCCCGCCGAGCGCGGTCATCACCTGGTCGTAGCGCGTCTCCGGCCGGAGATCGGCCGCAACGTCGTAGCCGTAGAGGAACTTCATCGGATGCTTCTCGAGCCCCCAGATCCCATTGTTGCCGCAGACCAGCGTGACGTTGACGTTGAAGCGCACCAGTGTGTCCCAATCCGCCAAGCTGAACCCTGCCGCACCGTCGCCGAGCATGACGACCACTTGCCGCTCGGGATAGAGCAAACCGGCCGCGAGCGCATACCCGGCCGAGATCCCGAGGCACCCGTAGGGACCCGGATCGAGCCAGCCGCCCGGCTCGTACACGTCGATGAACTTGCCCGCGTAGGACGCGAAGTCGCCGCCGTCGGCGATCACGATCCCGTCGCGCGCAAGGCGCGGAACGAGCTCGCCGTAGATGCGCGCGGGATGGATCGGCACTGCCTCGCTCTGCAGATCCGCGGTGAACCCCGCGCGCTTCTCCTGCTCGACGCCGCGCAGCTCCGCGATCCAGTCGCTTCGATCCTTCTGAGCAGCCCGCGCCAGCGCCTCCAGCGCAGCCGTGAGCGGACCGGCCACCCACGCCGCGGGGTTGGCGTGATGGCCGACGTTGTTCGGATCGTCGGCCACGTGGACGACCTTCGCGTCGCCGAAGCTGCCGAAGCCGATGCGGAAATCGAGGGCGGTGCCGACCACGAATACGACGTCCGCGCGCGCGAAGCCTTGGCCGCGCGCGGCGCTGAACGCGAGCGGATGATCCGCAGGCACGATGCCCCGGCCCATCCCGTTCATGAACGCCGGCACCTGCAGCGTCTCGATCATCTGCCGAGCAGCCTTCTCGGCGCCGTCCGCCCACACGTCGGATCCGAGGAGGACGACGGGACGCTCTGCTTCGCCGAGAAGCCGAACCGCTGCGTCGACGTCTCCTTCGAGAGGAGCGTCCCCGTTCCGAACAGCAGTCGGAACCGCAACTTCGGAGCGGCTGAAGAGCGTGTCCATCGGGAAATCGAGGAACGCAGGACCACGATGTCGGTCCGACGCGACGTCGAGCGCGGCGGAGGTTCTTTCGGCGATCTGAGACGGGTCGAACACCGTCTCGGCACGCTTCGTCACCGAAGCGAAGATCGGGACGTGGTCCATCTCTTGGAGGCTCCCTTGGCCCCAACGAGCTTGCGGCGACCGGCCGCCGAGCATCAGCATCGGCGACCCGTTGAAATGCGCCGACACCACCGCGTTCATGCCGTTGATCACGCCCGGACCTGCCGTCAGTGCCGCGACCCCCGGGGATCGCGTCAGCTTGCCGTGCGCTTCGGCCGCGAACGCAGCGGCCTGCTCGTGCCGGACGTCAACGATGCGCATCCCGCGCGTGTGCAGGCCGTCGTAGATCGGAAAGATGTGGCCGCCGGACAGCGTGTAGACGCGGTCGATGCCGTGCACGCGGATCGCTTCCGCGACGAGATCCCCGCCGTGTCCTTCGATCTTCTCGGGCATGGTCACGCGATAGTGCCTGCCCGACCGCGCGCGCCGCAAACCCGGTTTGCCCGGCCTCATTGCGCCGGGTACGTTCGAGCAGCATGAAGCGCCTCGCGATCGTGGTGTTGCTGCTGGTGCTGGCGGGCTGCTCGTCACGGGCCAAGCCGAACGCCAACGGGACGCAGAGCGCCACGGGAACGTCGGGGCCGACTGCCGGAACGAGCGCTTCGTCTTCTCCAGGTGCGCAGCCAGATCGGTTGGCCACAAGCCGGCCCACTCGGGTCGACGGCAGCCCCACAAGGCACGCTCGCGTTGGGCGCGCCGGTCGCAGACAGCGGCGGTCAGCGTCAGACGCAGCAGCGCGTCTATTCGGGCAGCTGGTCTCAGGAACAGGTGCTCGTCTTTCACTCCACGGCGGTGTACCTGAAGTCGGTGACGACGCGGCTCGGATCGGGCGGATTCGTGAACGAGCAAACGTGCACGCCGTCTCATCCGTTGAAGGTGATTGTCCTGCCGCTGAAGGTCGGGAACTCGTGGAGCGATCAAGCGACGTGCGATGGGCGCACCGTGGCCGTGCACGGAAGCGTGCTCCGCACTGAAACGCGCTCCGTCGGCGGGACTCGCGTTGAGACCGACGTCGTTGAGATCAAGACGACGCAAACGGGTAACGGCTACAACATTTCGATCGACCTGACGATGTGGATCGCGCCGAAGTACGGCTTGTCGGTTCACTCGACCACGACCGGTACCGGAACGGCAAGCGGCTTCGCGTTCAACGAGAACCTCACGGAAGACCTGATCCGCCTTACCCCTGATCCGTGAGCGTCACAGAACCGATCGACACCCTCGCGCGCATCCAAGAGGCAAGCTTCGCGCGCGCGTCCGAGGCGACGCGCGGCGCGTTCCCCACAGACCGGCGTATGGGCGGCGCGATGCTGCTGTCGTTCCTCGCCCGCAAGCGGTACGCGGTGCTCGCTACCACGCGGCCGGACGGACGGCCGCAGGCGGCACCGGTCGGCTTCGCGCTCGTCGGGACGAAGTTCGTCATGGCCTCCTTGCCGGACGCCCAGCGCGTCCGCAACCTCAAACACGAGCCGCACGCCTCGATCGTCATCGACGAAGCCGAATCCGAGCGCCACGGCGTCGTGATCGTCGATGGAACGACGCGACTGTTGCAGCCGCTCGAAGCAGGGCTCGAGATGCGCGCGCCGTTCCGCGACGACGCCGGAACCCTCCCCGATTGGATCGGCGTCCTCATCGTCCTTACGCCCGAGCGCCTGCTGTCGTACGCGGCGCAGGGTTTCCAGGCCTGATTCGCTGAAAGCCTGAGATTCGGGTAAAACCCCAGCACTATGAATGTTCTCGTCTTGGTCAAGCAGATCCCGGACCCGAATAACCCGTACCAGCTCGCGAACAACCGTCTGAAGCGCGATGGCGGTCAGAACGTGCTCGACCCGGGTGACGAGTTCGGTGTGGAGGCCGCCCTCCAGCTGACGGAAGCGAACGGCGGAGAAGTCACGGTCGTATCGATGGGCCCCGAGTCCGCGATGGAAGCGATAAGGCGCGCGCTTTCGATGGGCGCGCACAAGGGCGTTCTCATCTCAGACGACTCGCTGCAAGGCGCGGACGCGCTCGTGACCGCGCGCGTGCTCGCGGCCGCGATCAAGAAGACCGGTTTCGACCTGGTGATCGCCGGCGTCGAGTCGACGGACGGCTCGACCGGCACTGTTCCCGGCGCAATCGCCGAGCTGCTGGGCGTTCCGCTCGCCAGCTTCGCGAAGCACCTCGAGATCAAGGACACGACGCTGCACATCCAGCGGCAGACCGAGAAGGGCTACGACGACGTCGAGTCACCGCTCCCCGCGGTGCTGACGGTGACGGCCGGCGTGAACGAACCTCGCTACCCGACGTTCAAAGGCATCATGCAAGCGAAGTCCAAGCCGGTCGAGCAGCTGAAGGTCGGCGACCTCGGTCTGTCCGCCGACGAGGCGAAGGCGACGCAGACCGTCAACGAGGTCACACCGGCGCCGGCGCGCGGCGCGGGCGAGAAGTTCGAAGACGACGGCACCGGCGCTGCGAAGGTCGCCGATTTCCTCAAGGAAGCGAAGGTCATTTAGATGGCGAAGATCTGGGTGTACGGAGACCCCGCGCAAGACTCGACGGGCTTCAAGACGACGCTCGAGATCTTGACGAAGGCGCGCTCGCTCGGCGGAGAGGTCGAGGCCGTCGTGTTCGGGCCGGGTGCGACCGAAGCTGCGAAAGCGTTCGGCGAGCACGGAGCCACGAAGGTGTTCGCCGGAGACGACGCCGCGTTCGCCGACACGATCGGCACGGTCGCGGCGACCGCGCTCCACCAGCTCGTCCAGGAGAACCAGCCGAACATCATCCTGTTTCCGATGAGCTACGACGCGCGTGACGTGGCATCGCGGCTTTCCGCCAAGACCGGGTCGACCCTGATGAGCAACGCCACCGACTTCACCGGCGCCGACGGGGCGAAGACCGCGATATTCGGCGGCGCGCAGATCGTGGACGTGAAGTTCGATGGACCGGACCCGAAGCTGGTCTTGATCCGGCCGAAGTCGTTCGACGCGGAGCCGTCCGGCGGCACCGCCGAAGTGGTCTCGGTGAGCGCGCCAACCGTCGAAGGTGCAAAAGTCGTCGAGCGCCACGAGCAGGCCGCGAGCGGTCCGAAGCTCGAGGACGCCAGCGTTATCGTGTCGGGCGGCCGAGGCTTGCAGGACCCGTCGAACTTCAAGCTGCTCGAAGACCTTGCCGCGTTGATCCCCGGCGCCGCCGTCGGTGCGACGCGCGCGGTCGTCGACGCCGGCTGGGTCCCCTACGCGATGCAGATCGGTCAAACCGGCAAGACGGTGAAGCCGAAGGTGTACATCGCAGTCGGCATCTCGGGCGCGACGCAGCACATCGTCGGCATGAAGTCGTCGGACCGCATCGTCGCGATCAACAAGGACGCCGAAGCGCCGATCTTCCAGCTCGCCGACCTCGGCATCGTGGGCGATGCGCTGAAGGTCGTGCCGAAGCTGACCGAAGAGGTCAAAGCGCGCAAGGGCTAGGCCGCCGCTAGTAGCAGCGGTAGTCGACGTCGAAGTTGTTCGCGATGTATTGCGTCAACTGCACGCGCGCGCCGGTGAAGCTGTAGGCCGACGAACAGCGCGCTTGGGCGCTCGAAAAAGACGCGGCGCCGGGCACCCAGTTCACGTAGCTCGTCGAGAAGTAGGCCGGGCTGGTGCTCGCGTTCAAGCCGGTGATCTGTCCCCACTGAAAGCCGGTCGAGTAGAAGGTCCACGCCGGCAACTGCCCTGGCCCTCGCGAAGGAATCCGCCGCCGCGTTCCAGCCGTAGTCGTACGAGCATCCTTCGCTCCAGGTCCCGTCGCAGACCCGCGGCAACGACTGGCCGGCCGGCCACGCCTTGGAAAGGACCGGCCCAGGGTTGCCGGTGTTGGCGTAGAACGAAGCCTTCGGGTAGCTCGTTGTCGTCGACGTCTGCGCCCATGCGTACTCACTCGCGAGGCACGGGTTGGCCGCATACACGCGGCCTCCATTCACGCCGACGATCCCGAACGATGGTGCTTTGGGGAGGCTGCTCGAACACTGGGGGTACGACACGTCGTACCCGAGCGGTGACGCTGCGGGCTTCTTCGGCGCGGCCACGCGGGCTTTCGTGACCACAAGCGCGGGACTGCGGCTCTTCCCGACCACTAGCGAGCTGCGCACTTTCTTCACGATCGGCGGGGCGCTGTCGACCTTCTCGACGGGAATCGGCGGATCCTCGGCTGCTTTGGCGATGTTCGGCGCGCTGTTCGCGCGCGGCAACATCGCCAACGCCGGGACGACGCTGCCGACGACCGAACCCATCGCCAACACGACACCGAATACCCAGGAACGGCGGAAATCACGGGCCATGTAGGCGACGCTATTGAGCGCCCCAACCCTCGCAATCCCACAAACAGACCAAAGAGGATGGAACGCGCGACGTAGGCTGAGCCCCTTGCTGGAAGCAACTTGCTCGCAGAGGGGAGACGAGACATGCCGCTGTTCGAGTTCGAAGGGAAACGCCCGACGATCCACGAGACCGCGTTCGTCGCCGAGACGGCGTCAATCATCGGCGACGTCACGATCGAAGAGAACGCGTCGGTGTGGTACGGCGTCGTACTGCGCGCGGACTACGGTCCGCTCGTCGTGGCGCTCATCGCGAACGGGGCGACGGTGCTCGACGGAGCGAAGGTCGGCGCGCGCGCGATGGTCGGCGCCGGCGCCGTCGTGCCGCCCGGGATGGAGATCCCCGACGACATGCTGGCGGTCGGCGTGCCGGCGAAGGTGAAAGGACCGATCCCGGGAACGCCCTCGGAAATCTGGGTGAAGTACAACCCGCAGGCCTACCGAGACTTGGCGGCGCGATATCGAGAGGGAGTCTTCCGACTGTCTGACTGAGCGTTCCGCGCCTTGGGTCCTATGGACTCTGGTCCGCGAGATGGTTCACTGGTATCGATGGGCAAGCTGCGCTTAGCAGCAACCGTGATCCTGATCGCGGGGATGCTCTTCGTCGCCTACGCGATCGCCGATCCTCATTACATCCCCGGACACTACTTCAACGCTTGCACCGGTCCCCAGGGCAACCCTCCTCGCTGCCAAGGCGCACCATGGATCCGCGGACATTGGCACTTCGGTCCCGGCCAAGCCAACAGCTATCCGGGTCCCTGAAACTGGAAAGTCCGTCCGAACGGGCATAGGCCCGTGTCCCTGTCCTGCTCGACACTTCGGGTATGCGACGCTCCTGGCCGGCCAACCTGATCGCGGCGATCGTGATCGCCGCAACGATCGGCGTCGGTGCGCTCGGGGCGCTCGGCTCGCCGAAAGCGAACGGTGAAGCCGGCCGGACGTCGCGAGGATCAAGCAAGCCGAGTGCCGAGGCTTCCGTTCCTGAGTGTCGCGGACGAGTCAGCTCCGCCGGTCTGAGCTTCACGTGCCCGGCCGGATGGTTCGTGTGGGAGAACAGCACGTTCGACGACGACCCGTATGCCGACGCGCAAGTGATCATCAGCAACCACCGGCCGCTCGAACAAGGCAGCGACGGCCTGCCGAACGAATGGTTCAAGGTCGACATGTACGTCGCGCCGAGGGATCCGCACCTGACGTTCGAGCGGCTTGCCGCAGAACCGTGCAAGTCGACCGACGACGTAAAGCTCGTGTCGTGCAGGGCGGTGACGATCTCCGGACGTCGGTGGATGCAGCGTATCGAGCGGGACCCGGCGACCGAATACTGCTCGATCGCGACGGTCGTCGACGGCGTCGAGATCCATGTGATCGCGATGGTTCCGGACGGGCCACATTCGGCCGACGGCTCGCGCGAGGTCGACGCCCTGTTCTCGAGCCTCTCGTTCGGTTAGCGCGCGCGCTTCAACTGTTTCTTCGCGCACCGCGCGCACAGCCCGATGATCTCCGCCCGGTGCGCGCGCACCTGGAAGCCGTGCGCCCGTCCCACCTTGTCGGCCCACTCGTCGACGTCGCACTCGGGGATCTCGACGACGGTGCCGCAAGATTCGCAGACGAGGTGATGGTGATGCACCGGCGAGCAGCGCCGGTACCGCGCTTCGGTCGGATCTTCGCGGAGCACGTCGATCGCACCTTCGCCCTCCAGCAGGTGCAGCGTCCGGTACACCGTCGCCAAACCGATCTTGCTGCCGCGCGCGCGCAGGCGCCCGTGCAGATCCTGAGCCGGAAGAGCCTCTCCTCCTTCGAGGGCACCTAGGACCTCCATCCGCTGGCGGGTCTCACGCATGCTGCGGCTCCTCGAGCTCCCGCTGGGCAGAGATGACGCGGGCCCGTCGCACGCCGTCCGAGATGACGAAAAGGCTTGACACGACGAGCACGATCGTTCCGCTCGGCGCCGTGTTGGCCGCGTTCGACACGAACAAGCCGATCAGCGCGGACGCGGCGCCGACACCCGACGCGACGAGCATCGTGCCCCGGAAGCTGCGGACTAGGTTGCGCGCTATGCCGACGGGAAGCACGAGCAGCGCTGCGACGAGCAGCAGGCCGACGACCTGCGATCACGAACGCGCCGAGAATCCCGATCGTGAGCAGCTCGGCGCGGGTAACCGTCAGCACCTGCCCGAACAGGAACCCGAAGAGATTGACGTTGAAGTTCCCGGTCCGGCTGGCAACCACAACGGCGACGGCGATCGAGCCGTAGAAGAACAGCGCGAGCGCCATGTCGCTCTCGTCGGGCGCACGCCGCCGCAGCCGGTCGATGCCGACGGCGCCGAGAACCGAGAAGCCGAGGGCGGCGGCGAGGGGCGAGATCTTCAGCCACAAGCCGATCGCGACGCCGGCCAAGGCGATGTGCCCGACCCCGTCGCCGATCAACGAGAGGCGGCGCTGGACGAGGAACGTGCCGATGGCCGGCGCCGCTGCGCCGACGACCGCGGCTGCGATCAACGCAGGCCAGAAGTAGCGGATGAACGTCATCCGGCCACCTCGTGTCCCGGGTGGTCTTCCACGAACATCCCCACCCGCTCCTTCGCTTCTTCGAGCGAGATCTCGTCGATGTGACCTTGGTGCAGCGCGAGCACCCGCCGCACATCACGGCCCACTGCGCCGAGATCGTGCGCGACGATGACGATCGCAACTCCGTCCCGATTGAGCCCGCGCAACACTTGCGCGAAGCGGATCTGCGAGTCGCGATCGACCCCGGCCGTCGGCGCGTCGAGGATCAGCAGCTGGGGATCTGACGCGAGGGCGCGCGCGATCAGGACGCGTTGCTGCTGCCCACCGGACAGCTCACCGATGCGCCGGTTCGCGAACTCCGCCATACCGACGCGTTCGAGCGCGCGCACGGCAAGCTCGCGCTCGGCGCGCGAGAAGCCACCGAACTTCCTCCGGGCCGCGCGACCCGCGAGCACAACCTCCAGAACGGTCGCCGGCAGCCGCGACGAGATCACTGCGCGCTGCGGCACGTACCCGACGAGCTCGCGCGCGCGAGGGTCGCTCGCCTGCCGTCCGAAGAGCAACGCGGTGCCGCTCGTCGGACGCAATAGGCCGATTGCAACCTTCAGCAGCGTCGTCTTGCCCGACCCGTTCGCGCCGAGAAGGACCACGTAATCCTTCGGCTTGATCGACAAGCTGACATCCGAAAGAACCCGTCCCGATTCGTACGAGAAGGAGACCGAGCGCAGCTCGATCAGGTCCGGCACGAGAGCCCTTCCTGCAGCGTCCGGAGGTTCTGATGCATCAACGAGAGATAGTCGTCGCCGGCGTTGCGCTGCGCGGGCAGCAACCCCTCGAGCGGATTGAGGACGGCGACCTTCGCTCCGACCATGCGCGCGACCGTATCGACGCTCCGCGAGCTGACCAGCGTCTCCGCGTAGACGACGGTGGGGTGAAGTTTGCGCGCGAGCTGGATGATCTGCGTCAGCTGTTTCGGCGAGGGCTCCGCTTCGGGATTGAGGCCCGTTATCCCGATCTGCCGAAGACCATACCGAGCGGCCATATAACCGAACGCAGTGTGACCGGTGAATATCTCATGGCGCGCGCAGTTCGCCAGGCCGGCTCGGAAGTCACGGTCGAGCTGCGCCAGCTGCGAGTCGAGCTGCGCAAGGTTGTGCTGGAACAGTCCAATGCTCGTCGGTTCTGCTCTCTCGAGGCGTTGCTCGACGGCGGCTGCAACCGTGACGAGCAGCGTCGGGTCGAGCCAGAAGTGCGGGTCCACCGACCCGTCGCCCAGGTGGCGCGGCGTGATCAACGAGAGCGCATCGAACGCGCGCGCCGGGTCTCCAAGGGTTTTCACCGCGTCGTCGACGGCAGGCTGCAAGCCGCGGAGGTACAGAACGAGGCGCGCGTTGCGGATCGAGACGACATCGCTCGGACGGAGCTCGAGGTCGTGCGGCTCCGCGCCGGGCGGCGTCAGGTTGGTGACGACGGCGGCGGATCCGCCGATCCGCTCCGCGACGAAGGCCAGCGGGTAGAACGCCGCCGTGACCGACACCTTGCCCCCGGCCGCTTGGGGGGATGATGCGCAGGCGGTCGCGACGCCGGCGATGAGGATGAGGGAGGCGACGAGCTTGGTCACGGCCGAGACCGTAGCGCCAGATGAGAATGATTGTCAATCTCGCCGGGCGCAGGTCGCGACCAACCGAGGTCTCGGTTCAGTCACTCTCCGCCAGGACTAGCGGGGCTTGGGTGCGCCGCGGTCTTCGCGGCCTTGCTGCGCTGCTTGCTTCAGATCCGCGAACAACGACTCACGAACCACAGCGGATTCTGCTTCGGTCTGACCCCGATCCTTCGGGTGCTTCTTCTCGTCTGCCATGCCTTTGATGATACCTGCTCAGAGGCGTCGGCGCGTGAAATAGATACGCTCGAATACGTTCAACTATGTTATCGTACTGAGCGTGGCCCCACTCGCCTTCTACACCGCCGCCGAAGTCGCTCAGCTGCTTCGGCTCCATCCCCAGGTCGTCCAGCGCAAGCTGCAGGCCGGAGCGATCCCCGGCTACCGCATCGGGCGCGAGTGGCGAGTCGAGCACGAGCAGCTCGTCGCATGGCTCGAGCAGCACTCGAACCAGCGCGCGCGGACACCCGAGACGCACATCGTCGAGACTTTCTTCAGCCCGGACGGCCGGCTCCGCTCCATCCCCGCGCAGCGCTCCAAACGATCGGTCGTGCTCGAACGTCTCGCAGGGGAATTCGAGCCCGCACGGATCTATACCGAGCGCGAAGTGAACACCATCCTGCGCCGTTTCCACGATGACGTTGCGACGATCCGGCGAGAGCTCATCGCTGCGAAGAAGCTCATTCGAACGAAGAACGGTGTCTACAAGCGGACAGAAACGAAGGACCCGGCCCTCCGGCGCGGCTAGCGGAGCTGGTCCCCAAAGGACTCTCGCCGCCTATCCGAGCTCTTTGTAGTGGAGCACCTCGGGCGGCGCGCCGCGCCACA
>VAWS01000121.1 GCA_005884515.1 Actinomycetota bacterium | reverse complement strand
TTCCCTTCGATGGTTCTGGCCAGCATCCGAGAAGTATCCAGCGTATACATCTCGGCCCCAGGACAACCCTTCTTGCAACTGGAGTGCCCGACATACTGAAGGGTCACACCAGCGTCGCTCCGAGGTTCGATAGAGATGATTCGTTGCGTCTTCGTACCGAGGTTCGTGATACGTATCGTTGCGACCGCACCCTTTCCCAACATGGGGTCGCCGCTACGATCTACCGGAACTGCAACGGATACCCCATCAAAGAACTGGATTGTCTGTCGTGGAGAAGGGCCATTAGTGCATGCGCTGCCGACAGCTACCAAGCAGATGGAGGCGACTGCAAGAAGGCAACCGACGATTCTCGCGCTAGAGGTGTGCGTGGCGACACTCGATCCTCTCGGGAACCGGTTCTCACGCACTCTGGGACGGTTTCTGTCGCGTCATTATGTCCCGGCGATACAGGATCCAAATGAGAGTACCGATGGGGAACCAGACCGCCACGAGGTTCCACACAACACTTATTGGTTTGGGAGACTCTCTTCGCGTTCGAACCACATCCCGAGTGATCAAAAAGATCCAAAGAACACCCGTCAGGTAGACAAGGGCAATAACCACTACCTCGATGACGCCAGGTCCGACCTTCAGGTCTGCAGCGAAGGTCAAGGAGCGGCCCCGTTCTCAAACTGCTCGAGCAACGAAGTGCCGCGCGGGACGACAGGAGGGAGGGGTTGGCGGTCGGCGGTCATGACAAACTCTCCCGACCAGTGTTGATCGATTCGCGCGATCCCGCCGTTTTCGTGTCGAACGATCGCCAGATATAGGGGGTGATCAAGACGAGAGTCGTTGGCGCAGGGACTCTTCGAGTTGTAGGGCCCGGAGATGACGTTGATGTAGATGTACCAACCGTACGGCTGATTCTGAGCTTGGATCCCCCAACGAGAAGCGGGAACCAGGGAAGGGCAAATCTTCGAGGCGTGCAAACGGGCCCATTCCCCGAACACGAGACCATCTGGGCGGGTGATTCCAGCAACCAACGCGATCGCGGTGGACACGTTGTAGTAAGGATGTGCTTGGTCCCGCGCCCGCTTGACTGGTGGAGCTTGAGTCTTTGAGGCGTTCCCGATGACGTAGCCCGTACCGAGAAGAAGCACAGCAAGCACCGCGGCAAGTACCCGGAGCGAGCCGTTGGTCGTTGGTTTCGTCCCTACGTCAACCTGTTTTCCGGTGGCTGTCTCAAGGTCGACGCTCATGGGGTTGCCGCCTCCTGCAGGTCATAAACCCATCCTCGGTCGTGGCTCGATAACCCACCGGGAGATTCGGCGGAAGATCCAGGGAATCCTTCCCAGGGTTAAACCGGGTAACCCCGGGCGTGAGGGTCGGCTCCCAGTTCGCCCGGAGGGCTATGGCCCGTCTTGGCAAACACGAAGTGTTGCCACGGCGGGCGATAGCAATACCCCGAAATTACGTTGACCCTTCCTTGACCAACCTGGCATACTGCGTCATCCGAGCAGAAGGTCTCGGGCGAAGGAGTGAGTAAGTGGCGATGACCAGGCATTACGCGATCAACATCCAGGCCGCGCAGGCGGCCGATTCGCGTATGCCGTGGCTCGTTGGAACGTCGAAGCGTCGGCCCGGTACTCAGGAGGTTTCCAGCTAGGGAACCACAACACCAGAGTTACCGGGCCATCGGAAAACCGATGGCCCTTCTGCTTTTCAGGGGTCAGAAAGACCGGCCGGGGGGCCCGGCCGGAGGTACCGAAGGAGGTGGAGTAGGTGGAAACACTCGGAACGATCAACTGGACCGACGCGAAGTGCGCTACCGGTGATGCTCGCCTGCTGCACCTCTTCTTCTCCGAGGCGGAGAACGAGATCGCCGAGGCCAAGGTGATCTGCCAGACGTGCCCGCTCCGACTCCCGTGTCTCGAGCAAGCGAGCGAGCGCGGGGAGCCCTGGGGCGTCTGGGGCGGCCAGTTGTTCGACAGAGGCAGGGTCATCGACCGCAAGCGCGGACGGGGGCGCCCCCGAAAGGAAGAGGCGCGTCCGCAGGTCGTCGAGGTCGCGTGACTCAATGCGCCGGGGTGACACCCCGCCGCGCCCGCGTTCTCCGCTTCACCGCCGCGAGTTCAAACTGTACTTCACCGGCAACCTCGTCTCGAACGTCGGCAACTGGCTGAACAACGTCGCCCTCGCCGTCTACATGCGACACATCACGCACTCGTCGTTTTGGGTCGGCGTCGCAACGTTCGGTCTGCTCATCCCGAGCATCGTCTTCGCACTGCCGGCCGGCGTGCTCGCCGATCGAGTCGACCGTATCCAGCTGCTCCGGCGCTCGCAGTGGGTGATGGGGACGCTCGCGATCGTGTTGACGATCCTGGTCGGCGCCGGCGAAGCGAATCGCTATGTCGTGACGCTGATCGCGATCGGGTTGGGCATCGGCGTCGCGCTTGCGATCCCAACGATGCAAGCGCTCATCCCGCTGATGGTGCCGCACGAAGAGCTCGGCGACGCGATCGGCCTCAACGCGCTCACGTTCAACCTTGCGCGCGTCGTCGGACCGGCGATCGCGGCCGTCGCGCTCGCCACGATCGGTGCGACGTTCGCCTTCGGACTGAACGCCGCCTCGTTCTTCGTCTTGATCGCGTGCCTGATGATGATCCACCGCGTTCCGTTTCCCCGTGTCTCCGAGCAGCCTCCGGGACCGATCAGCGAAGGTTTGACATACGCGTGGCGACACCTGCGCACCCGATGGATGCTCCTGTCGATCGTCGCCATCGGTATCGCGCTCGATCCGATCATCACCTTGTCGCCCGCGTTGTCCGATCGGTACGGGTTGAAGACCGGCGGAGCCGGCTGGATGGTCGCCGCGTGGGGCGGGGGAGCAGCGCTCGTCATCGTGTTCGGACGCGAGCTGATCCGAAAGACGACGCATCGCGGCTTGGGATGGGTCGGCCTCTTCCTTCTGTTCCTCGGCGTGTTCGGGTTGGGCGCAGCGCCCAGCATCGGCTGGGCGATCCCCGCATGCCTGCTCGCCGGCGTCGGATACATCATCGCGAGCATGGCGTTTACGACGACGATCCAACAGGACGTGCCCGAGGCGCTGCGCGGCCGCGTCAGCGCGATCTGGACGCTCGCCTTCCTCGCGCCTCGCGCGTTCGCCGCCTTAGCGGAAGGCGCGCTCGCCGATCACATCGGTCCGCGGATCACCACGTCGCTCTTCTCTGTGATCGCGCTGATGGCCGCGGTGTCGCTTCGGCGCGTGCAAGCCCCGACCGGCGAGCCCATCCCGCCGCCGGCCTGAGCGAACGCGCGCGGAACCCCCTACGCTTTGCCGCGTGACCCGGAAGAAGCGCCTCCAGCTTTGGATCGGGGCCGGGGTGCTCGTCCTCGCCGGTACCGTCACCTTCGCGTCGGTCCGCCTTTCCACGCTTCAAGGAGCGCTGCCTACTCAACAGCGCGGCAAACCGGCCCCCGAATTCATCGGCATCACGAAGTGGCTCAACTCACCGCCGCTGACCCTCAAGCAGCTGCACGGGAAGGTCGTCTGGATCGACTTCTGGACCTACAGCTGCATCAACTGCATCCGCACCTTGCCCGACGTGCGCGCGTTCTACGCGCGCTATCACCAGGCCGGCCTCGACATCATCGGCGTGCATTCTCCCGAGTTCTCGTTCGAGAAGAACATCAGCAACATCCAAGCCGCGATCAAGCGCTACCGGCTGCCGTACCCGATCGCCGTCGACAACGTCCTGGGCACGTGGAACGCCTACCACAACGACTCGTGGCCGCACGTCTATCTGGTCGATCGGAACGGCAACATCGCGTTCAACTACGCGGGGGAGGGCGGTGACGACGCCCTTCAGACCCAGGTGCGCGCGCTGCTGAACGAAACCGGCGCGCGCCTGCCGCCGCCGATCGACTTCGCCGCGTCCTCGTTCAACCCGCACCAGACGCCGGAGATCTACGCCGGCTACGACCGCGGCGCGCTCGAGCAATCGCTCGCCAACACGGAAGGCTACGAGCCCGGCCGGATCGTCGACTACCGAGCAGTGTCGCCGCAGACGGTGACCGACGCGGGCCCCAACGGGAGCTTCTTCCTCGAAGGGAAGTGGTTCAACGGCGGTGAGTTCGTGCGCGCCGCACAAGACGGCGCTCGTGTCGAGCTGCCCTTCTTCGCGCGCAACGTCTTCTTCGTGGCGGCGCCTGCGGGCGCGAAGGCCACGGTCGCAATGCTGCTCGACGGGAAACCGGTGCCGAAGCAATACCTCGGCGCCGACGCGTCCGGGGGGATCATCGTCGTGAACAGAGACGACCTATTCCAAGCGCTGCACCTCGGAGGTGCCGAGGTCCATCGCTTGACGCTGACCGTCTCGAAAGGGTTCGAGCTCTACACGTTCACGTTCGGCTAGCGCGCGCGCGCCGTCGCATGACGAGACCCAAGCCGGCGATGAGGATGAGCGCGCCGGCCGCCCCGAGCACGTAGGGCAAAGACGACGACGTCTTCTTGGTCTCCTTCGAAGCCACCGGGGGCGGACTCGGCGCCGCGATCGTGAGCGCGACCGGCGTGCTCCGCACGTGATCGAGTCCGTCGAAGCCCACCACCGTTGCCCTGTACGAACCTGCGGGC
The DNA here is from genome assembly GCA_005884515.1 of Actinomycetota bacterium. Taxonomy (GTDB): domain Bacteria; phylum Actinomycetota; class AC-67; order AC-67; family AC-67; genus AC-67. Next base: position 2,345 of record VAWS01000121.1, on the reverse strand, counting down.
AGATCTTGGTTGTTCGCGTCTTTCAACGGGAAGCTGACGGTGTTCTGACCCGACACGTACGAGGTCTCGTTCGTCGTCAGGACGACACCGCTCGCGCTCGCCAGCTCGATCGACACGCGCGCAGATCGAGAGGTGTTGAACGGGATCGTGATCGTGCCGCCCGGCAGCGCCGTCAATGCCGTGTCCGTCAAGGTGATCTGAAGCACGGGCTGCAGCGACGGCCCGATCCCTCGTATCACGCTGAGCGACTTCCCGCCGGTGACCTGGAACACGTTGCCGGTCGCGAGGACGCTTCCGGTCTCGGTCGTCACCTTCACCGGCCCGTCGATCTGGATGCGCGCGAGGTTCAACCCATCGGCCGCAAGAACGCGGATCTCGCCCGGCTCGCGCACGGTCGTGATCTGCGCGGGTCCGTAAAAGTGCTTGAGGATCTGCGTGGCACTGGAGCCGGCGGCGGCCATGTAGTTCGCGCCGTACTGTGACATCCCGACGCCGTGACCCCAGCCGCGGCCGGTGAAGGTCACCGTGCTCGCTTTCTGCGACACCGTGTACGTCGAGGACGGCACCGTCTGCGGGAGCGGCCCCTTCTTCGCCGAGCCGGTCTGCGACGGGTACTTCTTCGGGTAGAAGCACGGTCCGTCGTTGTTCAGGTCGTTCTCGACGGTCGAGCGAAGCTTGCTCACCGAGTGGCCGCTGCCGGTCATGGTGACGCGATCGCCCGACTGTGTGACGGAGGTGATCGTGCCGCCCGGCCAGTCGCCGTTCGCTTGGAGGATCCTCGCGAGATCACCCAGCGTCACCGTCGCCGTCCAATGCGCGAGCGGTGCCTGCGAGTCGTTACCGGAGACGCTCGGCAGCCACGGTTGTGGAGTGCCGCCGGGGAAGCTCGAACGTGTCGTGCCCGTCGATGTGGAGAAGTAGTACGCGGGGAGCACGTGACCGTTGTAGGTCAGCACGCGGCCGCGCGTGCTCTCGATCGCCTGCACCCAGCGCTCGCCGAACGCGCCGAGCTCGATCGACGCGCCGCGATACACCTGACACTGATCGGTCGAACAGATGTCGTACCCGCGGGATGCGGCGGAGGCTTGCGTCGCGCGCAACGACTGCAGCGCGTAGCTGCGCGCGGCGATCACTTGCGCTTCCAGCGCTTCGATCGGCCACGACGGCGGAACCTCCGCCAGTCCGCGCAAATAGTTCGAGAACGACAGCGCGTCGATCACGCCCACCGAACCGTCGTCCCGCAAGACCAGCTCGAGCCGCCCGCGATATTTTGCCCGCAACGGCTTCGGCTGCTTGAAATCGCAGACCTTCTTCTTCTGCGGGTACAGGCCTTCGAACGTGAACAACGTCTTCGACGACAGCGGCGTCAAGATCAATCGCGGCTTCGGTGGAGGCGCCGGCCCCGCGCGCGCAGCCGACCCGGTGCGCGCTGCGACCATGCCGACGGAAAGGACGATCAACAGGAAGGCAACGGCGCGGCGCATCGTTGCGTCAGCCTACCGGCCGCCCCGCGCGCGCAACGCGAGCCGTGCGGGTGTTACTTCGGCAGGACCGGAGGAAGGCCGCCGGGGGTCGGCGGCGACGGAGGCGGCGGGGCCTGTGACGGCGCAGGCGGAGTCGGCGGCTGCGGCGGTGTCTGCCCGCGCGACACGGCGTCGATGAGCGTCTTGGCCTGGTCCACCAGCTGCGCCTTCGACGGGTCGCTCTGCATGTCGGTCTTCGTCTTCGTCAGAGCCTTCGTCACGTCTTGGTTGAGCGCCGTTCCCGGTGCGACGGCGGCGGGATTGGTTCACGCGACGTCGCGGTAGGTGGCGTAGATCGCCGTAAGGCGGCTAGCCGGGTCGGCGATGCGCTCTGCTTGCAGCAAACGAGCTTGCGCCGGCGTCGGTGATCCCGTCGAGGTCAACGCGCCGACCGAGATGGCCAGCGCGGACACGGCGGTGAGCGCCGCCGCGACGAGGATCGGTGTACGCCGGCGCAGCTTCTCGAACCGGGACCGGCGGACGCTGACCGCGCGCGAGATCGTGTCGACCGTGTTGTAGAGCGACTCGCGCTGCTGTTCCACCATCCGGAGCGCGCGCTCGGGCTCGCCGGCGCGCGTCAGCCGTTCGGCCGACTCGACGGTCGACGTCAGCTCTTCGAGCAGCCCGTGGATCTTCTGGGTTGCCTGCGAGAGCTCGCCCGTGTGGTCCGGTTTCGCGCTGATGTCTTTTCTCCGAGTCACAACGAAAGGATTGCCCGATTCGTCGCCTGTCTAAAACCCCTCGGATAGCGCTTCGACGGCTCCGCGCCGATTCCTGCTGACGAGACCGCTCACGCAGGCTCGGTACCGGTCCCTTGTTTCT
>VAWS01000172.1 GCA_005884515.1 Actinomycetota bacterium | reverse complement strand
CATCGGTCAACGCGGCTAGCAGGATAGAAAGAACCGAACCGACGACGACCTTGGTTGGAAAGAAGGATTGAAGCCCCTGGAGGATCAGCAGACCCAAGCCGCCGTACGTGATGAGCGAAGTGATCGTGACGAGGCCGATCGTCGTAACGGTCGCGATGCGAAGGCCGGCAACGATGGTCGGTAAAGCGATCGGCAGCTCTATCTGCAGAAGCAAACGGGTCGGTCTGTAGCCCATCGCAATTGCCGCCTCTCGCACCTCAGCCGGGACGCTGTCGATGCCCGCGACGATGTTTCGAATAAGGATGAGCAATGTGTAGCTAACGAGACCGATCTCCGCAGAAAGGATCGTGTATCCAGTAAGGGGGACGAGGAAACCGAACAACGCGATGCTCGGGATCGTGTACATGATCCCCGTAAGCCACGTCACAGGTGCGTACGCGCGGCGATGGCGAACCGAGTAGATGGCCAAAACCATCGAGATGGCGAAACCGATGCCGACGGCTATTCCCGTCAAGAGGATGTGTTGCAATACGAGGCTGACGATCACGCCTCCGTGCGCCTTCAGCCAGCTCCACTGGATGAGTGGCTGGCCGAGCGTGTCGGCGATCAGTGTCATCGCGCGACCGCCGTGCGGATCTGCTCGAGCGTCGTCATCCCGAGGTACCGATCGCCCTCACAGACGACGGCGACCTGCGTGCGAGACGTGATGATCTCATCAAGAGCCTCTCGGAGTGTGTTCTTCGGGGAGAGCTTGACCTTGAACCACTGAACGCGCGATTCGAGCGGCTCGTCCTTCCCTAGATCGGACCCCCACACCCATCCGAGCAAGTTTCCCTTTTCGACGACCCCCACCCAATCGGTCCCGTGTTTCTCCATGACAGCGCGCGCCTCGGCCTCGTCTGCCTGGGGGCTCACGATCGGTCCCGGGTCCAGCTCGATCTCCGCGAGCGTTATCAGTGCGAGACGTTTCAGTCCGCGCTCGCCTCCGATGAATCGGTTGACGAACTCATTCGCCGGCTCGCGCAAGATCTCTTCTGGCTTGCCGAATTGCTCCAAGACGCCGCCAACGTTCAGCAGAGCCATCTTGTCGCCCAGCTTGATCGCTTCGTCTATGTCGTGAGTCACGAGGACAATGGTCTTGCGAAGTCGTTCTTGCAAGCGGAGCAACTCGTCTTGCAGTCGGTTCCGTACGATCGGGTCGACGGCCCCGAACGGTTCGTCCATCAAGAGGACGGGAGGATCGGCCGCAAGCGCGCGGGCGACGCCGACGCGCTGCTGTTGTCCTCCGGAAAGCTCCGCGGGGTATCGATCGGCCATGCCCGGCTCGAGTCCGACGAGTTGCACGAGCTCGTCCACCCGCTCGTTGATCCGCGCGCGATCCCACCCGAGCAAGCCGGGCACGGTGGCGATGTTCTGGCGAACGGTGCGGTGCGGGAACAAGCCAACCTGTTGGATGACGTACCCGATGCCGAGCCGGAGGATGTACGGCTCTATCTCGAGCGCATCCTTCCCGTCGACCTGGATCCGTCCCGATGTCGGCTCGATAAGGCGGTTTACAAGCTTGAGGGTCGTCGTCTTCCCACATCCAGACGGGCCGACGAGGGTGACGATCTCACCACGGAGGAACTCGAGCGAAAGGTCTCCGATCGCCGGCGCGGCGGCCCCGAGGAAGGTCTTGGAGACTTTGTCGAGCCTGATCATGACCCGGTCTGCAGAAGAGTCCACGGGTGCGAGCGGGGCCGGGTCTATTGGGCTCATGTCCCCCTGGGGCCTGCCGGTGGGGGGACCCTACCCCCCAAACGGTCGAAACTGCCACCGTCCAGGAAAAACTTCCGAGGTGGGAATCTGAGGCCGGCTCGATTCGTTCTTAATCTTGCCAGCGCTAGACTCAAGATTTTATAGTGAGGCAAATTCAAGCCACGGCCGGACACCCGGCCTGAAGTCGGAGGGATAGACATCATGGCCAAGGTCGTAGGCATCGACCTCGGAACCACCAACTCAGTGGTCGCGGTCCTCGAAGGCGGAGAACCCACCGTTATCGCCAACTCGGAGGGCGCACGCACGACCCCTTCGGTCGTCGCGTTCTCCAAGGGCGGCGAGATCCTCGTCGGCGAGGTCGCGAAGCGCCAGGCGATCACGAACCCAGACCGCACGGTCCGCTCGATCAAACGGCACATGGGCAAGGACTGGTCCGTAGACATCGATGGAAAGAAGTGGGTCCCGCAGGAGATCAGCGCGCAGATCCTGGCGAAGCTGAAGCGGGACGCCGAGTCGTACCTCGGCGACACAGTCACGCAGGCGGTCATCACCGTCCCCGCGTACTTCGGCGACGCCGAGCGCCAGGCAACCAAGGAAGCCGGTGAGATCGCCGGCCTCGAAGTGTTGCGCATCATCAACGAGCCGACGGCCGCCGCGCTCGCGTACGGGCTCGACAAGAAAGACAAAGAGCAGACGGTGCTCGTCTTCGACCTCGGCGGCGGCACGTTCGACGTGTCCCTGCTCGAGATCGGCGAAGGCGTCTTCGACGTCAAGTCCACGCATGGCGACACGCAGCTCGGCGGTGACGACTGGGATCAGCGCGTCATCGACTGGCTCGTCTCACAGTTCAAGAACAAGCACGGCGTCGACCTGGCGAACGACCGCATGGCGCTCCAGCGCCTGAAGGAAGCGGCCGAGAAGGCCAAGATCGAGCTGTCGCAGACGACGGAAGCGACGATCAACCTTCCGTTCATCACCGCGACCGCCGAAGGCCCGTTGCACCTCGAGGAGAAGTTGACGCGCGCGGACTTCGAGCGCATGACGGCCGACCTCGTCGACCGGTGCAAAGGCCCGTTCGAGATGGCGATAAAGGACGCGGGCATCGAACTCTCGAAGATCGACCACGTGATCCTCGTCGGTGGCTCGACGCGCATGCCGATGATTCAGGAACTCGTCCGCAAGCTGACGGGCGGCAAGGATCCGCACAAGGGCGTCAACCCCGACGAAGTCGTTGCGGTCGGCGCGGCGATCCAGGCCGGCGTGCTCAAGGGCGAAGTGAAGGACGTGCTGCTGCTCGACGTGACGCCGCTCACGCTCGGCATCGAAACGATGGGTGGCATCTTCACGAAATTGATCGAGCGGAACACGACCATCCCTACGCGCAAGAGCGAGATCTTCTCGACGGCGTCGGATAACCAGACGTCGGTGGAGGTCCACGTTTTGCAAGGCGAGGGAGAGATGGCGAACTCGCACGCAGTGCGCTCGCTCGGGAAGTTCCAGCTGATGGGCATCCCGCCCGCGCCGCGCGGCTTGCCGCAGATCGAGGTCACGTTCGACATCGATGCGAACGGCATCGTGAACGTGTCGGCGAAGGACCTTGCGACCGGCAAGCAGCAGGCGATGACGATCACCGGCGGCTCCGCGCTGCCGCGTGAGGACGTCGACCGCATGGTGCGCGACGCCGAGCAGTTCGCGAACGAGGACAAGCAGCGCCGCGCAGACGCGGAGGCGCGCAACATGGCGGACAACCTCGCGTACCAGGCGGAGAAGCTGATCAAAGACTCCGGTGACCGGATCCAGCAGTCCGACAAGGATGAGCTGGAGAAGCAGATCACTGCGGTCAAGGAAGCACTGAACGGTCAGGACATCGCCGCGGTGAAGAACGCGGCAGAGTCGCTCAGCCAGACGGTGCAGCGGGTGGGCACGGCGATGCACCAAGCCGCCCAGGGCCAGCAGCAAGCGGCTGCGGGCGGCGGCGGTCCTGAGGCGTCCGGCTCGCAGGGCGGTGATGATGTCGTCGATGCCGAGATCGTCGACGAAGGTGATCAGTCGTGAGCGACGAGAAGCCGTTCGATACGGGTCACGACAAACCTGAGGTCCGGGTCGTCGATAAGCGCAAGCTGACGGCGGAGGAAGCAGGCGAGCCCGATCCGCCGTCGCCCGAAGTTCCGGAGGAGGACCCTGTGCGCGCACTCGATGAGGCGCGCGCACAGGCTGCGTCCTACCTCGAGGATCTGAAGCGTCTGAAGGCGGAGTTCGAGAACTACCGCAAACGTATGGTGAGAGAGCAGACCGGGATGATCGAGCGCGCGTCTGCGTCGGTCGTCGAGCGGCTGCTCCCGATCTTGGACAACTTCGAGCTTGCGCTGATGGCCGCCGACCGGACGAAGGACTACGAGTCCATGGTTCGCGGTGTCGAGATGGTGTACGGCGAGCTGCTTGAAGTGTTGAAACGTGAAGGGCTGGAACGCATCGAATCGCTCAACAAGCCGTTCGATCCCGAGCTGCATGAAGCGGTGATGCACGCAGAAGGCGAGGGCGACGAGATCGTGGTGCTGGACGAGATGCGCCCGGGCTACAAGCTCGGTGGACGGGTGATCCGTCCCGCGATGGTGAAGGTAGGAGCGAAGCAGCAGTGAACGGATCTCGGGCGTGGTTCGAGAAGGACTTCTACAAGGTGCTCGGCGTCGGCGAGAACGCATCCGCCGACGAGATCAAGCGCGCCTTTAAGAAGCTTGCTCGGCAGTACCACCCCGACAAGAACCCCGGGAACAAGGACGCCGAGGAGAAGATGAAAGACATCTCCGAAGCGCACGACGTTCTTTCCGACCCGAAGAAGCGCGAGGAGTACGACCAGGTGCGGCGCATGTCGCGCTCGGGGTACGCGCCGCCGGGCGGTGGCTGGCAGCAGAACGTTCGCTTCGAAGAAGGGATCCCGTTCGATCTGGGCGACCTGTTCGGTGGGATCTTCGGAGGCGGCGGCCGGCGCGGCGGAGCGCGCGCACCACAACGCGGCGCCGACCTGGAAACGTCGGTGCGCGTCTCGTTCGAAGACGCCGCGCGCGGCGTAACCGTTCCCGTTCGCATCACCCGGGACGCGCCGTGCACGGCGTGTGGTGGCTCCGGCGATCGCTCGGGGTGGGCACATCCCTGTCCGACGTGCGGCGGCACCGGCACAGTGCAAGAGAGCCAGGGCATGTTCTCGTTCGCGCGCGCGTGCCCGACCTGCGGCGGAAGCGGCCGGCAGATCCAAGACCCGTGCCCGGTCTGCCACGGCGCAGGGATCGAGCACAAGACCGAGACGGTGAAAGTGAAGATCCCGGGTGGGATTCGCGACGGCGCGCGCATCCGCGTTCGAGGCCGCGGCGGTGCGGTGGCCGGCGGACAGACCGGCGACCTGTACGTGGTCGTTTCCGTCGAACGGCACCCCGTGTTCGGGCGCAGCGACTCCGACCTGACCGTCGACGTCCCGGTGTCGTTCTCGGAAGCGGTGCTCGGCACCAAGGTGTCGGTGCCGACGCTCGAGGAGCCGGTCACGGTCAAGATCCCGGCGGGCACGGAGTCGGGCAAGGTGTTCCGCGTCCGCGGCCGCGGCATCCCGCGGCCGAAAGGCGGGCGCGGCGACCTGCTCGCGACGGTCCGCGTTCACGTACCCAAGAAGATCTCGAAAGAAGAGCGCGCGCTGATCGAGAAGCTCGCGGAGCTGGACGGCGAGGCGGCCGCCCAACGCGCGCGCACGCAGGCGTAGGAGGGCATCGGATGGACCGCAGGAAGAAGCAAGCGACGCCGAAGACGGCGGCGCGCGTCACGGACGATCGCGACCGCGCCCTGTACGTCATATCGGTCGCCGCCGAGCTCTCCGGGGTCCACCCACAGACGCTTCGGATGTACGAGCGCAAAGGGTTGCTGCAGCCGAAGCGCACCGAGGGGCGTGCGCGCCGGTACTCCGATCGCGACATCGAGCACGTCCTGCTCATTCAAGAGCTGACGCAAGAGAAAGGTATGAACCTCGCCGGAGTGGAGATGGTCATCGAGCTCACCGAGCTCATGGAGCAGATGCAAGAACGGCTCGAGCAGCTGCGCGCGGAGGCCGAAGAGATGCGGAGCCGCATCGAAACGGCGCGCGAACAGACGGCGCTCGTACGCCTGCGAGACCTACGAATACCATTCGGAGAGGCATAGATGGATCTGGAAAAGTTCACCCTCAAATCACAGGAAGCCGTTGCGGCGGCACAGCAAGTTGCCGCGCAGCGGTCTCATCAAGCCGTCGAGCCCGAGCACTTGCTCTATGCGTTGCTCTCGGACCCGGACGGCGTCGTCTTTCCCGTCGTGCAGAAGCTCGGGATCACGCCGGGCACGCTTCGCGCTCGCGTCGCGGCTCTGATCGATCGCCTTCCGAAGGTCTACGCAACCGAAGAGACGCGATTCGGATCGCCCGCGCTCGTGCGCGTATTCGAGCGCGCGCACGAAGAGTCGCGAACGCTGACCGACGAGTACGTCTCGACCGAGCACCTGCTGCTCGCGCTGACGGACGTCGCCGGCCCCGTCGCGAGCTTGCTGAAAGAGAACGGCATCACGCGCGACGCTGTGTTGCGCGTACTGAAGGAAGTGCGCGGCACCCAGCGCGTCACCAACCAGTCGCCGGAAAGCACGTACCAAGCGCTCGAAAAGTACGGGCGCGACCTCACGGAGCTGGCCCGAAAAGGGAAGCTCGATCCGGTCATCGGACGCGACGACGAGGTTCGCCGTGTCATCCAGGTGCTGTCGCGCCGGACGAAGAACAACCCCGTTCTGATCGGTGAGCCGGGCGTAGGGAAGACCGCGATCGTCGAAGGATTGGCGCAGCGCATCGTCGCCGGCGACGTGCCGGAAGGCTTGAAGAATAAGCGCGTGGTTGCGCTGGACCTCGGCTCGCTGATCGCGGGTACGCGGTTCCGCGGCGAGTTCGAAGAGCGGCTCAAGGCCGTCCTGCAGGAGATCACCGAGTCGGAAGGCGAGATCATCACCTTCGTCGACGAGCTGCACACCGTCGTCGGTGCCGGCGCCGCCGAAGGCGCAATGGACGCCGGGAACATGATCAAGCCGATGCTCGCGCGCGGCGAGCTCCGGCTGGTCGGCGCGACGACGCTCGATGAGTACCGCAAGCACATCGAAAAGGACGCAGCCCTCGAGCGCCGGTTCCAGCCGATCTTGGTCGGTGAGCCGAGCGTCGAAGACACGATCGCGATCCTGCGCGGCCTGAAAGAACGGTACGAGGTGCATCACGGTGTCCGGATCACCGACTCCGCCCTCGTCTCAGCGGCATTGCTCTCACACCGGTACGTCACCGGCCGCTTCCTACCCGACAAGGCGATCGACCTCGTGGACGAAGCCGCCAGCCGCTTGCGGATCGAGATCGACTCGATGCCGACCGAGCTCGATCAGGTCGACCGCGAGATGAAGCGGATGGAGATCGAGCGCGCCGCGCTCAAGAAAGAAACCGACGCCGCGTCGAAGGACCGTCTCGCGAAGCTCGAAGCGGATCTTGCCGAGCTGCAGGAACGCTCGTCGGCGATGAAGGCGCACTGGCTGCAGGAGAAGACCGCCGTCACGCGCATCCGCGAGCTGAAGGAGCGGATCGAAGACACACGCTTGCAGGCCGAGATGGCGGAGCGCGAAGGCAACCTCGATCGCGCAGCCGAGCTGCGCTACGGCACACTCGTCGCGCTCGAGAAGAGTCTCGAAGAGGCGACGCGCGCGTGGGATGCGCTCCAGTCCGAACAGCGGTATCTCAAAGAAGAGGTCGACGAGGAGGACGTCGCCGAGGTCGTCAGCAAATGGACCGGGATCCCCGTCTCCAAGCTGATGGAAGGCGAGGTCGCCAAGCTCGTGCACATGGAGGAGAACCTCCACGGCCGCGTCGTCGGTCAGGACGACGCGATCGAAGCGGTGTCCAATGCGATCCGCCGCGCGCGCAGTGGTCTATCGGATCCGAACCGTCCCATCGGATCGTTTATCTTCCTCGGTCCGACCGGCGTGGGGAAGACCGAGCTCGCGCGCGCACTGGCCGAGTTCCTCTTCGACGACGAGCGCGCCCTGGTCCGCATCGACATGAGCGAGTATCAAGAGCGGCACACCGTGTCGCGCCTCATCGGCGCACCGCCGGGCTACGTCGGCTACGACGAAGGCGGTCAGCTGACGGAGATCGTCCGCCGTCGCCCGTACAGCGTCTTGCTGCTCGACGAGATAGAGAAAGCCCACCCCGACGTGTTCAACGTCTTGCTCCAGCTGCTTGACGAAGGGCGGCTGACCGACGGACAAGGCCGGACGGTCGATTTCCGGAACACGGTTGTGATCATGACGTCGAACCTCGGCAGCCACATCATCATGGACACCGGGTTGAGCGACGAGCTGATCCGGGCGCGCGTGATGGAAGAGATGCGCCAGCACTTCCGGCCGGAGTTCCTGAACCGCGTGGACGAGATCCTGATCTTCCACCGGCTGACGCAGGATCATCTGCGCGCGATCGTCGACATCCAACTGCGCGGGCTGCAGACGCGGCTCGCCGAGCCGCACATCACGCTGACGCTGACCGACAAGGCCAGGGAGTTCCTGGCAGAGCGCGGCTTCGATCCCGCGTACGGCGCGCGTCCGCTGAAGCGCCTCATCCAGAAGGAGATCCAGGACCAGCTGGCGATTCGCCTGCTCAACGGCGAGTTCGCCGCCGGCGACCGGATCGAGGCCGACGCCGGCGACGGTGCGCTCGTGTTCCGGAAGGAATGAGACCGGGACCTTCGTCGTAGGCGATTCGTATGGGCGAAAACGGTGCTTATGGGCGTAGGCACGCGCTCCCCGTTGGGAGACTATGACGCTACCGATCCCTAGGGAGTGAGCGACATGTTCAACCGACAGAACGATGAGATCCCGGCCGGCGCGCGGTGTTCGAGCTGCGGCTCCCCAGTCGGGACGGCCAAGCTCTGCTCGTGCGGGAAGGCGACGGCGAACATGAGCTTCGCGGAGCGCACAGAGTACGAGCTCGAGCAGTACAGGGCCTACAAGGCCCGCGTCGCGTCCGCCTGAAGCGTCAGCGCGCGCGGCCGACCAGCGTCACCTGACAGGTGCGCGGGCGTGCGCGGTCGAGCTCGACGAAGAAGATCCGCTGCCAGCGTCCGAGCGAAAGCGTGCCGTTCCGGACCGGCAGCAGCACCGAGTGGGATGACAAGAACGCCGCGCGGATGTGTGCGTACCCGTTCGGAGCCTCGAATTCCTCCGCGTGCGGCGCGTCGTTGTGCGCGTACTCCCGGTTCTGAGGCGCGACCGCTTCGAGTGCGTGCTTGAAGTCCTCGAGGAATCCGGGCTCCGCTTCGTTGACGATGATCGCGCAGGTCGTGTGCGGCGCAGAAATGAGCGCGAACCCCTCGACGATCCCCGTGTCGCCGACGATCGAACCCACGCGGTCCGTGACGTCGATCACGTCGCTGGTGCATGTGGTTGCGATCGCGATATCTGCCGACGCCGTCTGGACTTCTCCGGTGGCGAGGGTGGCGATCAGCCCCACCTCGATTTCCTGTTGCATTCGGCGTTCCTCCGTCGGTGGCTCGGGACTCAAACTGTATGTCCCTTATCCATTCGGGGCCAATGCCCGAACGGACGTATACCCGACGTGCAGGTGACTCATCAGCCTCGCAGGCCGCGTTCCGCGTCTACGAAAGCTTCCAGAGGGTACAAGACGTCGCCGATCTGGGCGTTCAGCTGCTCGAAGGTTAATTCGATGTTGAGGTCCATCAGCCGTTCCGCCGCCGCGCGCGCCTCGGCGATCCCCGCCGAGCACTTCGTCCATTCGTGAGCGACGCGCTCATCGTGCCACGTCGGCATCGCGGCCTCGGCGACCGTCAGTTCCTGCAGGAACGAGTCGAGCGCTTCCCGCAGGGGAACGCCGGGATCTCGCGAGGTGGGAACCGCTGCGATCAAGCTCCTTTGCGCCTGGTCGATCATGGAAGCGACGTTTCCGAAGGCACGAAGAAGTGGGTCGTCGCGGGCGCTCGTTCCGCGTCGGAAGCGCATCGGAGGCGCAGGTTATCCGAGTTGGTCGGACACGGGGGTCACCTCTAGGCTGCGGCCGTGAGCGACGATCTCCTTGATCTTGCCGTGACCGCCGCGCGCGCGGCCGGCACGTTGCTTCGCGAGCGGTTCCGAACCCCGCGCACCGGGGTCGACACGAAGTCGACGCCGACCGACATGGTGACCGATGCCGACCGCGCCGCCGAAGGGCTGATCAAAGAAGGGATCCGCTCCGAGCAGCCGGACGACTCGATCCTGGGAGAAGAAACCGGAGAAGCGCACGGCTCGAGCGGGCGCCGATGGGTGATCGATCCACTCGATGGCACGACGAACTTCTTGTTCGGCATCCCGCATTGGGCTGTGAGCATCGCGTGTGAGGACGCGGAAAGTGCGCTCGTCGGCGTGGTGTACGACCCCTTGCGCGACGAGCTGTTCGCAGCCAGGCGCGGTGAAGGCGCCACCCTGAACGGGGCGCCGATCGTGGCAAGCGATGCGAAAGACCTTTCGCGCGCGCTCGTCGGGACGGGCTTCTCGTACCTCGGGGAGGAACGTCACGCGGCCGCACGGCTTCTCCCAACCATCCTTCCGCGCGTTCGGGACCTCCGGCGCGCGGGTGCTGCCTCGCTTGACCTCGCGTGGGTCGCCGACGGGCGGCTCGACGCGTTCTACGAATCCGGCCTCGCACCCTGGGACTCCGCCGCCGGCCGATTGCTCGTGGCCGAAGCCGGCGGCCGGCTCGACGTGATGCCTGCGCTCGGTCCCAGCGGAGATGGCTTGCTCGCCTCCGCTCCGGGAATCTTCGATGCGCTGCGCGATCTCATCGACCGCGGGCTCGGCGAGGCGACCGGCGAATCGCCCCGCGCGCGCCTGGCCCGATAGCATCGCGGTCGTGGACGAGCTCTTGGACAAAGCGAAGCAACTCGCGTACACCGACAAGCTCGGCATCACGATGGAGGAAGCCACCAAAGAGCGTGTCGTCGCCTCGATGCCGGTCGAAGGCAACACGCAGCCCGACGGCTTCTTGCACGGCGGCGCGACGATGTCGCTCATCGAGTCGCTCGCGTCCATCGGTGCTGCCCTGGTCGCCGGCTGGCCGGAGCGGGTGGTGATGGGTCAGCAGCAGACCTGCAATTTCATCTCGACCGCGACGAGCGGCCGTGTTCGCGGCGTAGCCACGCCCGTTCACACGGGCCGCACGACACATGTGTGGGACGTCGACGTGACGTCCGTCGAAACAGGGAAACGGATCGCAGCCGGGCGGGTCACGCTCGCCGTACGCGAGCGCCGCGCGTAACCCGGGTTCTTAGGCCGCGCTCTCCATCGATTCGTCGTAGCCGCCGCTGCGCGCCAGGCCGTTCATCTTCGCGCGGTGGAAGAACGCGCTTTGGCCGGCCTCGAAGTTGGATGGGTCGCCTTTCCACGCGTTGAGCGCAGCCGCCTGCAGCGCGCGCCCGTACGAGAACGAGAGCTCCCACGGATGGGGGCCGAGCTTGTTCATCTCGCTCAGGCGTGCCGTTGCGTCTTCGTCGGACATACCGCCGCTCAAGAACACGATCCCCGGGACCGCCGCAGGCACCGTCCTGCGGAGCGCCGAGACCGTCTGCTCGGCGATTGTCCGGTGATCGACCTGCGCCGGGCATTTCTTTCCCGGCACGATCATGTTGGGCTTCAGCAACATGCCCTCGAGCTCAACCCGTTGCGCGTGCAGCGCATCGAAAACACGCTCCAACGTTTCGATCGTCACTGAGTAACACCGGTCGATCGTGTGATCGCGATCCATCAAGACTTCCGGCTCGACGATCGGCACGAGACCTTCTTCCTGGCACAGTGCCGCGTACCGCGCGAGCGCGTGCGCGTTGACATCGAGGCAGTAGGTGCTCGGGATCGTGTCGCCGATGATGTCGATCACGGCGCGCCACTTCGTGAAGCGTGCGCCCATCTCTCGATACTCGACGAGCCGCGCGCGCAAGCCGTCGAGCCCCTCGGTCATCTTCTCTTCGGGTGAGAAGGTGAGCGGCACGGCACCCTTGTCCACCTTGATCCCCGGGATGACGCCGCGCTTGGCGAGCACTTCTGCGAACGGTGTTCCGTCGGTAAGACCCTGACGGATCGTCTCGTCGTACATGATGACGCCGCTGATGTAGGCCTCCGCACCGGGCGCGGTGAACAGGAGTTCTCGGTACGCGCGCCGGTTCTCTTCGGTCGACTCGATGTTGATCGAGTCGAAGCGCTTCTTGATCGTGCCCGAGCTCTCGTCGGCCGCGAGGATCCCCCTCCCTGGGGCGACGAGCTCGCGTGCCGTCTGCCGCAACTGCTCCGAGTAGCTCATCCCGATCCACTCCTCACTTGCGAACGCGTCCGAGTATCGGCGCACTCATCGTAGTCAAGCGGCGTTCGGTGGGGAAAGTTCCGTCAGGGACACGCCGCCGAGTGCCAGGCTGGGTTGAGGGACGGCTCGAGCGGGGGCACGCGCCAGGCTCCCGCGCCGGCCCAGACCACGGTATCGAGGGTCTGCATCGAGTGGTCGGCGCGTTCCGGCGCGTTCAGGAGCACGCTCCGGATGTGCGCGCGCACAGAGGGATCGCCGAGCAGCCCTCCGTGGAAGGCCGTCACAACTGTGACGCCCGCCGCCGGCTCGCCTTCTTCCCGGGAGGCAACCGCGTCGGCGAGCGGCAGGAACTCGACCCGGGCAACCGGTCCGGTGAAGCACGCGTCGTGGAACGCGGAGGGTTGATCGACGACGTCACGAACGATCGGCGCGTCTGCTTCGAAATGAAGAGGTGACACGGCGCTCATAACTGAAGCGAGCCCGCGAAGCCCCCACCCGGCGGCGACACCCCACCCGTCTCGACCGCGGGGCGGGTAGTACACGGATCCCGGCGCGAGGATCGGACTGAGGACGATCAAACGATCGACGGGCGCCGAAGGGTCGGCCTCGAGATATCGCTCTGCGATCAGCGATCCTTCGCTCTCCGCGATGATCGAAACGGGAAGCTTGGTCGCATTATTGAGCACGCGCACTTGCTGATCCATCCTTGTGATCAGAACGTTCATCGGCGAGGCGGTGTCCACGGGCTTGTACGGCAACGGGCGTCCGGAGGCGCTGGAGCCTGCATACGAGAACCGCCGCGTCAGGAATCCGCGGCCGAGGTCGTACGTCCGCCCCCCCGCGTAGCTCCCGCCGAATCCCTTGACGATCAGCACCGGTCTTCCGGTCGTCGTGTTGTCGGGAAGCGGCTTCGTGTCCGTCGCGCGCGGCGCTTTCGCCGCGAAGCCGACCGCCGATCCCCCGACCACAACTGCGAGGAAAACGACCAGTGCCGCTGGCACGACCGCGGTGCGTCGGGCCGCGCGTCGTGAAACGACTCCGGAAACGGTTGCGCGCCACGCGTACGCGTTGAACAAGCCGACGGCGCCCGCGACCAGAACGCCGGCCGGACGCGTCGACAACGTCATGAGCGCGCCGCCGATCGAAAGGACGAAGAACGACAAGAGGACGAGGCCGAACACGCGCATCGGCGGCCGGCGCAGCCAACTCGACACGGAAGCGTGATCGATCAGAACGGCGATAATCAGGAACGGTGGGATCGCAGCGAAGAAGAACCACGACACCGGGATCACTGCTTGGGCGAACATGATGATCGCCCACGGTCCAAGCACGACGGTCGCACCCAGCGTGAACAGGATCCCGCGTGCGATCGCTGCGCGCGCGGCAGGTTTCGGTTGATCCTCGGGCCACGCTTCGCGCACGAAGAGGCCGATCAGGACGCCGCGTATGACGATCGCAACGGTCAGCTCGACGATGAACAAGCTCCACGACCGGTGGTACACGAGCAACCACCGGAGATCGTGGAACACGCCGAAGGGTCCGAGGGCAGACGCCTGGGGAGCAAGTGCGCGCGCGGACGGTGCGAAGACGTCGATGAGGACGGCCTCGATCATGGGCAGCCCCGCCGCAAGGGCCGCGAGCCGCCACCCGGTCCAGCGCCCGCGCTTCACCATCATCGGTTTAACGAAATCATGTACCCAAGTGATACCCGCTGTCTCCCCCTTCCTCTTTTGGCACCCCTGCGGCCGTGACCTCTACAATCGCGCAGGTAATCGGGAGCGCAGGGGGTTCGGATGTCGGTCATCAAGACCATCGATCTGGTAGGCGTGTCGACGCAGTCGTGGCGCGAAGCGGCCCAGGCGGCGCTCCAAGAGGCGGCGAAGACGCTGCGCGGCATCGACTCCTGCGCCGAGCGGCGCCTTGCAGTTACGACGTGACCTCGCTTCTCTTGCGGCCTCGTGCCTGGGCCAGCGCGTCTGGGCTCCGCGCCGCTACCCGGCGCCTCCCCGGTTGGTGATGCTGCGATGCCACTGACGGTTCTCGTCGGCACCCAGTGGGGCGATGAGGGCAAAGGAAGAGCAGTCGACGTTCTCTCCGCCGACGCCGGCATGGTCGTGCGCTGCCAAGGCGGGACGAACGCCGGGCACACCGTCATCGCCGGCGAGACGATCCTGAAGCTGCGCTTGATCCCGAGCAGCATCCTGCGTCCGGCCGTGCCGGTGATCGGCGACGGTGTCGTGATCGATCCTGAGGTTCTGCTCGGCGAGATCGACGCCCTGAGCGCGCAAGGCATCCATTGCGACAGGCTGCTCGTCAGTGGGAACGCGCACCTGATCATGCCGTACCACCGCGTATTCGACCGCGTGATCGAGCGGCATCTCGGGCGCGCGCAACTGGGCACGACGCGCAAAGGGATCGGTCCTGCGTACGCGGACAAGGCCGCGCGCATCGGCCTGCGTGTGCAGGACCTGCTCGACATGAAGATCTTCGGGCAGAAGCTAGAAGTGAACCTCAAAGAGAAGAACGCCGTTCTCGCGAAGGTCTACAACCAGCTGCCGCTCGACGCGAAGAAGATCATCGCCGAGTACGAGGGCTACGCGGAACGCCTCGCGCCGTACATCGCCGATACGTCGCTCGCTATCAGCCGCGCGCTGCAGGGCGGGCTGCACGTTCTGCTGGAAGGCGCGCAAGGGACGCTGCTCGACATCGATCACGGCACCTATCCGTTCGTTACGTCGTCGCAGCCGATCGCGGCCGGCATCCTCGCCGGAGCCGGCGTCGGGCCGTGCGCCGTGGATCGAGTCGTCGGCGCGACGAAAGCGCACTGCACACGCGTCGGCACCGGTCCGTTCCCAACGGAGATCGAGGGCGACATCGCCGACCGCCTCCGCGGCGTTCGCGGCGAGCTCGGCGCGGAGTTCGGCACGGTGACCGGACGGCAGCGGCGCATGGGTTGGCTCGACGGCGTGCTGCTGCGGTACGCGACGAGGCTCAATTCGCTCAGCGATGTCTTCCTTTCGAAGTTCGACAAGCTGAGCGGCGTCGGGCAGCTGAAGATCGCGACCGCGTACCGCTACGAGGGCGAGGTTTACGACGAGTTCCCGCCGCACCAGACCATCTTCCACAAATGCGAGCCGATCTACGAGGAGCTTGAGGGCTGGGAGGAAGACATCTCCGGCGCGCGCGCATTCGCCGATCTTCCGGCTGCCGCGCAGCGCTACGTTCGGCGTGTCGAAGAGATCGCCGACGTCCCCGTGACGTGGATCTCGGTCGGCCCGGAACGCGAACAGCTGGTCTCGACCGCAACGGTGAGCGTATGAGGATCATGGTCGCAGGCGGCGGGGGGCGCGAGCACGCGCTCACGTGGAAGCTCGCGGAGAACCCGACGGTCGACAAGATGTTCGCCGTTCCCGGGAACGCCGGCATCGCAGAGATCGCCGAGTGCTTGCAGGCGGATCCTTCCGACGCCGAGACGATGGCGAACCTGACCGAGGACCTCGGCATCGACCTCACGGTGATCGGACCGGAAGGGCCGCTCGTCGCAGGTCTTGCAGACGAGCTTGCCTCGCGCGGCCTCCCCGTGTTCGGCCCGACGAAGGCAGCCGCGCGCATCGAAGGCTCGAAGGCGTGGGCGAAGGACGTTATGGAGAAAGCCGGTGTGCCGACCGCGCGCGCGCGGTCGTTCACCGACGTCGCGACGGCGACGGATTTCCTCGGCGAGCTGGACCCTCCGTACGTGGTTAAGGCCGATGGGCTCGCAGCCGGTAAGGGCGTCTACATCTGCGCCGACGAGGGAGAGGCGGTGCGCGCCTTGGAAGAGTGTCTCGTCGCGGCACGCTTCGGCGAGGCCGGAGCGACGGTCGTCGTCGAAGAGTTCCTCAACGGCGAAGAGCTGTCGCTGTTCTGCCTGACGGACGGGCGCGCCGTGCTCCCTCTGGCGCCGGCGCAAGACTTCAAGCGCGCGCTCGACGGGGACGAGGGCCCGAACACCGGCGGGATGGGCGCGTACAGCCCGGTTCCGCACATGCCGGCCGATGTGGTGGATCGCTCGGTCCGAGAGATCTTCGAGCCGGTCGTCCGGCAGCTCGAGCGCGAGGGCGCGCGCT
>VAWS01000022.1 GCA_005884515.1 Actinomycetota bacterium | reverse complement strand
TCCCTGAAGCTGGCGCGTGATCTCTCCGATCATGCGGCACCCCGTCGCTCCGATCGGGTGACCGAACGACTTAAGGCCTCCGGACGGGTTGACGGGGAGGTCGCCGTCGGCGGCCGAGCGGCCGTCCCGGATAAACGCTGCGCCTTCGCCGGGCCCGCAGAACCCCAGGTCCTCGTAGTTCAGGATCTCGGTGATGGTGAAGCAGTCGTGTACTTCGGCCAGCGAGATCTGCCGGGCTGGGTCCGATATGCCGGCTTCGTCGTACGCTTGCTTCGCCGCCATTCTGGTTGCCGGGAACCCGAGGTAGTCGAAGCCCGGGTTGTGCATCGGTGATGCCGTCGTCACCGCGAGGCCGTTGGCCTTCACGAGGACGTAGTCGTCCTTGTGATTCATCTTCTTCGCGATCTCGGGCGTCGTGATGATGACGGCCGCCGCACCGTCGGACACCGCGCAGGAGTCGAACCGTCCGAGCGGCCACGCGATCATCGGCGCCTCGAGCGCCGTCTCCATTGTGATCTCGCGACGGAAGTGCGCCTTGGGGTGCTTAGCGCCGTTGGCGTGGTTCTTCACCGCGACGCGCGCAAGATCTTCGCGCGTCCAGCCGCGTTCGGCGAACGTGCGCGTCGCGGCCATCGCGAACAGCGCAGGGGCGCTCGCCGGCGGCATGAAGGGCGGGATCGAGTCGCGGAGCACGTTCGGCAACCCGCGCGAGCCCTGGTCGGTGATCTTCTCGACGCCGCACGCGAGCACGATGTCGTACACGCCCGCCGCGACGGCGAAGCACGCGTTGCGGAACGCATCCATGCCGCTGGCGCAGTAATTCTCGACGCGCGTGGAGGGGATGCCGTACAGGCGCAAGGCGTCGGCGGCCGTCGTTCCGCTCAACCCGGTGAAGCGGTAGTACACGCCGCACCAGATCGCTTGGATGTCCTTCCGTTCGATCCCGGCGTCGGTGCACGCCTCCTCGACGGCAGTAGTTCTTGAAGCCTGCACCTTCGTGCATCAAGCGGAAGGTCAGCTCGACCGGCATGCCGACTTTCACGTCCGACGCCTCGCAGTCGGTCACCTCGACGAAGATCCTGCCGCCGCCGTCCAGGTCGACGACCGCGCGCGGAACCGGCGTCTCGAGGTACTCGCCGGCGATCAGGTGATCGAGCGTAAACGTGAAGACCGTTCCGGTCCGCTGCAGACGCACGCGCGTCATGTTGTCGAGCGCGGAGCAGCTGATGCACGCGCGGTTCGCGGGGAACTGGACCGTCCCGCACTCGTTGCACCGCACGCCGTAGAGCGCGAACGCCTGCGCGCGATCGCGCCAGGTGCGGATCGTCGACGACGGCGGCTCGTTTTCTTCGTCCACGGGGAGCAGCCTGCGGAACCGGAGATAGCGCTCGTAGCTCGGGAGGATCCGCTTGTCGTCGAGCGCGCGCTGCAACGTCCACACCTGGCGCGCGCTCTCGACGCCGGCACCGGCGGCAAGGACCAGCGCATCGGCGCCTTCGCCCTGCGCCGCGACGACGACGTGCTCACCGGGGCTCGTCTCGTCGAGCGCGCCTGCGAGCGCGACCAGCGCGTGCGCGGCGCCCGTGTTCCCGATCGTGGAGAAGAGCCGATCCTTCGCTTGGGCGAACCCGATGCGCTTCGCAGTGGTGGCGAACGTGCGGGGGTCGGGGGCATAGGCGGCGAAGCGGGAGACCGCGTCCGGCGAGACGCCGGCATCGGCCAGCGCCGCCGTTACCGCGCGCTCGACCGCGCGCGCGTAGCTCTCGGTTTCGATCTTGCCGTCGAACGAGTGGACGTAGTGATCGCCCGCCCGGCGCCACGGGCCGGTGAACTCTTCCGCGACGCTGGCTTCCCCGATCACGGAGACGGGGCCGTCGGCGGTTATCAGGACGGCAGCGGCCGCGTCGCCGAACAGCTGCTCCATCGACGTGGACGGCTCGGCAGGGCGCATGTCGGCGGCCACGACGAGCGCAGCGCGCGCGCCGCCGGAGCGCACCGCGTCGAGCGCAGTTCGTATCGCCGTCGTCGCGGCGCGGATCGTCCCGGTGACGTCGACCGTCATGACGTCGTGCAGGTCGAGCACGGCGGCGATGGTGGCGGCCGCGTGCTTCTCTGCGTACGGAGCGGTCGTTGTGGCGAAGTAGATCGCGTCGATCTGCGACGTGTCACCGCCGCGCATGCACTCCAGCGCGGCCTCGACGCCCAGCGTCAGCGCATCCTGGTCGCCCGACGCGGCGGCCCGCTCGCCCGGCAACGCGGGGGTATCCCACGCGCGCGCCAGCATCCCTCGATCGAGACGCCAAACCGGAACAGAGACGCCCCAGCGCGCGATCCCGGCCATCGTCCTCCTCCTACGAGCAGCAGGTCCGAAGGGCCGGATCCCACCACGCGCAGAACGCGTCGTCCCAGTAAGGGTCTTCGAAGCGGAGACCTTCCGGCTCTTCGGGGGCCTCGGGCTCGTCCGTGGTTTGGAGCGTGGTTTCGGGTGCGGTCACGGCACCATCATACGGAAGGTCCCGAGAGGCTACGCGCCCGGCTCTCCCGGCTGGTGCTGATCGCCGGGGGCCGAGACGGCGGCCGGCGGGGCGGCGGAGATCGCGACCTTCGGCGCCCCGTTCACGCTCTGCCTTAGCAGCTGCGCGACGTCGAGCACGCGCAGGTCCTCGGACACTTTGCCTTTCTGGACCGCGTCTTTCGCTGCGTCGTCCAACATGATCATGCAGTACGGGCACGCGACCGAGACGATGTCGGGATCGTTCTCGATCATCTGGTCGAAGCGCTCGGAGTTGATGCGGGTCCCGACCGTCTCTTCCATCCAAAGGCGGGAACCGCCGGCGCCACAGCAGAACGTCCGCTTCTTACAGTTGTGCGGGTCGTGCGACTGCAGACCCGGCACAGACTGAAGGACGTTGCGAGGCTGCTCGATCACATCGTTGTGCCGCGCGAGGTAGCACGGGTCGTGGTACGAGACCTTCTTGTCGACGTTTTCTGTCGGCTTCAGCTTGCCGTCCTTGACGAGGCGCGCGAGCAAGTCGGTGTGGTGGATCACCTCGAACGTCCCGCCGAACTGTGGGTACTCGCGCGCGATGGAGTTGAAGCAGTGCGGGCAGCTCGCGACGATCTTGCGGACGCCCTTGGACTTCAGGAGCGCGATGTTCTGCTTCGCCATCTCCTGGAAGAGGTACTCGTTGCCGATGCGGCGCGCGGGATCGCCGGTGCACGACTCCTGCGGGCCGAGGATCGCGAACGCGACACCCGCTTCGACCATCAGCTCGGCGAACGCGCGCACCGCTTTCTTCGCGCGGTCGTCGAACGCGCCGGCGCAGCCCACCCAGTACAGATATTCGGCGTCGGCCGGGATACGGCCGTTCACGACGACGATGTGCTCCTCCAAGCCCTTCGTCCAGTCGAGGCGCTTCTGCGCCGCCTCGCCCCAGGGGTTCCCGGAGTTCTCGAGGTTGCGGAGCATCAAGCCGGCCTCTTGCGGGAAGCTCGACTCCATCATCACTTGCGCGCGCCGCATATCGACGATCGCATCGACGTGTTCGATGTCGACCGGGCACTCGTAAACGCACGCGCCGCACGTGACGCACGCCCAGATCGACTCTTCGAGGTGCACGTCCCCGACCAGCTTCTTGTTCATCGGGTTGTCGGGGTCGTCGGCGCCCGGGGCGCTCATGTCCCAAACCTTCTCGCCGAGGAGATACGGCGCTTTCTCGAAGAGGTGGTCGCGCGTCTGCGTGATGATGAATTTCGGGTTCAGCGTCTTGCCCGTATTCCACGCCGGACAGACCGACTGGCAGCGGCCGCACTCCGTGCACGTAAAGCCGTCGAGCAGCTGCTTCCACGTGAAGTCCTCGACCTTGCCGACCCCGAAGACGGTGTCCTCGGTCACGTTCTCCATGTCGATCTCGATAGGGCGGAGCGGACCCAGCGCGAGCGGCTGCCGGCCGAACGCAACGTTGAACGGCGACGTGAAGATGTGCATGTGCTTCGAGTTGACGACGATCAGCAAGAACGTGAACACCACGGCGAGGTGGAGGAGCAGGGCGCCGTCCTCGATGTAGCGCAGCGTCGAGTGGCTGTAGCCGGCGTTCGTAAGCAGCTTGCCGATGCCGTGGGAGAGGTACGCGTTGGGATAGGGCAACGTATGCAACGCCCAGCGCGCCCCGCGCACCACGGCGACGGTCGAGACGACGCCGAAGATCATGAAGAGGATCAGGTACGCCTGCCACAGGTGGGAGCCGAAGAAGCGCGACTTGCGCCCCTCGCGCCGCGGTGTGTTCTTGATGCGGATGATCGTGAAGCCGAGCAAGGCGAGCGCGACCGCGCAGAGGAACGTGTCGCCGAGCGCGCCCCACCAACCCCACCGGAACGGGCCGGGGATCGCGAACGTGGGGGAGAAGAGCTCCCCGACCGACTCGATCAGCATGACCTGAACGATGAGAAAACCCCAGAACGTCAGCGCGTGCAGCGTGCCGGGGAATTCCCACTGGAACAGCTTCTTCTGCCCGAGGATCTTCTCGGCGTGGTACTTGATGTTGGACGGATTCCGGATGTACTCGAACCGTTCGGGATCACGCCGGCCGTGGAGCAGAAGCTCGACCAAGTAGCGGACGCGGGTCGTTGCGAGGCCGAACGCGATCCCCATGATGGCGAAGCCTGCGGCGATCCGGACGCCCGTCGTCATGCTGCTCGTCCTTCCGTGTGGGTACGCGCGGGATTATAGGGAGCGGGAATACCCTCTCCAAACTACGCGGGTTACCGGTATCGCTTGCGCGGGAAGAGGTCGGCGGTCAGGGAGGACACGCGATCCAGGAAGAGCAGCCCGTCGAGGTGATCGATCTCGTGCTGCAGCGCGCGCGCCTCGAAGGCGTCGGCGACGATCTCCCGCTCGGCTCCCTCCGGCGTCGTCCCCCGAACGGTGACCCTCACCGCGCGCCGCACGTTGCCCGTGAAGTCGGGCAGGCTCATGCACCCTTCGCGCGCGACCTCGGTGCCGTCGTGCGCAACGATCTCGGGGTTGATCAAGACGACGAGGCCGGTGCACGAACGCGCTTTCCGGTGGCCGGTCACGTCCATGCAGAATGCGCGCGCGGCGAGGCCGATCTGCGGTGCAGCGATGCCGACGCACGCGGGGGACGCGCGCATCGTGTCTACGAGGTCGCTACAGATCGCTACTGCTTCATCACCCGGCTCCAAAGATGCCGCGGGTGCTTTCAGCACGGTCGCCGGGTAACGGACGACGGGCCGGACGGCCACTACAGCGTGTCGGCTTCCATCGGGTTGAAGGCCACGTCCACGCCGAGCTCCGACCCGATCACCTTGAGCGCGCTGCCGATCATCTCGGGGTCGCCACCCGGGGGAACGTCAACCTCGAGGATCATCACGTAGACCGGTTCCTGGTCGCCGACGACGTGCGTCGCGAGGTCGGAGATGTTCACCCCTGCCGCGGCGAGCGCCTCCGAGATCTGCCACACGATCCCGGGCTTGTCGGCGCCGTACACGCTGACGACGTACGGCGTCCCGCCCGCGTGCGGCGGCGGCGCGTCGGCGACCGGTCGCACGGTTGTGATGAGCTCGAGCGCGCCGGCCGGCTCGGCGAGCGCGCGCTGCAGGTTCTCCGGGTCGGCACCGTCCGGAAGCGCGACGATGAGCACCATGGCGAAGTGCCCGCCGAGGATCGCCATGCGTGAGTCCTCGATGTTGCCGCCGACGTCGAAGAGGACGCGGCTGACGGCGGCGACGATCCCCGGACGGTCGGCCCCCACTGCGGTCACGGCGACGTGCATCGGGCTGATGGGCGTGAAGAAGCTCGCGGCGGAGCACGGGATGCTGTTCGTGTGGAAGGACGTCGCGCCGCGCGAGTTCTACATGAAGGACACGCTTATACCGCTCGACCTCATCTCGATCCGTGGGCGCGCGGTGGTCGGCGTGGCGACGATGACACCGTGCAAAGCGGATCCGTGCCCGATCACGACGACGCCTCCCGCGGATTCCGCGTTAGAGGTTCCAGCCGGAACGGCAGAGCGCGCCGGCATCTCTGCCGGCGCGCCCGTTGAATCCTCGGTGTTCTAGGAGACGAATCCTTCCTTCACAAGCCAGGCGCGCGCAACGTCTTTGGAATCCTTCTTGTCGACGATGACCGCCTTGTTGAGTTGAAGGACCTCATCCGTCGTGAGCTTCGCGCTGATCGAATTGATCAACGTCTTGAACGAGTCACCGTAGGCAGTGACGACGTTCTGGCGGACGATCGGCACGACATTGTCTGCGCCCTGGAGACCCTTGTCGTCCTCCAGACGAACGAAGCCTTCGGTGATGAACGACGTGTCGGTCGTAAACAGGAGGCCAACGTCGATCTTGCCATTCTTCAGCGCGGCGACCGTCAGCGGACCACCTGTATCGAGAGACTTGAAGCTCTTAAAGTGAAGCCCGTACTTGTCTTCCAGCCCCTTCTCGCATAGCGGCCGCGTCGGACACTCGGGAGGTCCGCCGAGAACCAGCTTGCTGGCCACGGGTGCCAAGTCACTGATCTTCGTCAAGTGATACTTGTCGGCCGTGGCTTTCGTTACCGCGAACTCGTTCTTGTCCTGAGCAGGGGCGGGGTCGAGCGCCGTCAGCCCCTTCGCGGCGAGCAGCGGTTGGATCGCCGTGACGTCTGTCTGAACATCCGCGCTCCCAGTTCCCTTGAGGAACTCGAGCATCGAGTTCAAGTAGTCGGGGACGAAGCTCAGCGTTCCACTTTCCAGCGCCGGCTCATAGATTTCCCGCGAACCGACATTCTCCTTCTGGACGACCTTGTATCCCTTGGCCTCGAGGACCTGCGCGTAGATGTCCGCGAGCGTGATCGACTCGGCAAAGTTGGCTGAGCCCACGGTGATGGTCGGCTTGCTCGCTGCGGGCGCCTTCGTCTTGCTCGAGCAAGCCGCTCCGATGAGCGCCATCAATGTGAGCAGAACCGCGAAGCGGCTCCAATTACGACTGATCCGCATCTCCGTTCCCCCTTGTCTGTTATCCGATGGTGGGGCGACGCTACCCCGCCCGCGCCTCCTCCGCGGGAATCAGGTTCCGACAGTACTTGGCTTGATGACCTGCTCCAATTCAACATCCGGCCGTCTTGCACCCGGCGCGAAGGATCGGCGCCTTCCCCCCGGAGTTAGCCGCTGCTCCAAGAGGCCAAAGCCGAGCTCTGCTGCGATCGAGAACAGCGCAACCAGGATGGCGCCGCCTGCAACCTGCGCGTAATCCTGTATCGCGAGCCCGTCGATGATGAAGCGGCCGAGCCCGCCCCACGCAATGAGCGCTCCCAGAGGGGCTGTTGCGATGACTTGCACTGCAGAGGTACGGACACCCGCGATGATCAACGAGGCGGCGAGAGGCAACTCGACCTCGAGCAGGATCTTTCGCGGTCTCATCCCCATGCCGCGCGCCGATTCGATTACATCCGGGCGCACACCATGGATACCGGTCACCGTGTTCGTGAACATCGGCGGCATTGCCAGGACGAACAAGGCCAGCCAGATAGGCCAGAACCCGATCCCGAAGTTCAGGCTTATGACTGCGATCGCT
>VAWS01000021.1 GCA_005884515.1 Actinomycetota bacterium | reverse complement strand
CCGACCAAGACTCCACGGCGTTGGTGATCGACGGGCCGGACGGCATGCTCGGCATGGCGATCGCGCGCGTGACCGAGCAGGGACACCACAGCATGAGCAACGCGCGCGTCGTCGAGCTGAGCCGGGTCGTGGTCCGCGATGACGCGCGCGGCCGGGGTCTGGGCAAAGAGCTGATCGAGGCGGCAACCGCGTTCGGGAAGGAGCACGGCGCTGCTTACGTCACGGCCAAGCTGTTCACCGGCAACATCGAAGGGCGCGCCTTTTGGGAGCGTATGGGGTTCGTCGCCCGCTACGAAGAACGCATCAAACCCGTCTGAGGCCCCCGATATACTTCGGTTGAGGAGGCGCGTTGAGCAACCCCGAATCCCACGGCGTCGAGGACTACCTCGAAGCAATCTACGAGCTCCAGGAAGAAGGAGAGCGGGTCGTCCAAGCGCGCATCTCGCGCCGGCTCGGCGTGACGCGCGCAAGCGTCTCCGAGCAGGTGGCGCGCTTGCAGAAGATGCGGCTCGTCGAGAGCAACGCGCGCGCGATCACGCTAACGCCGCACGGCTTCGCCGTCGCCGAGGATGCTGTGCGTAAGCACCGTCTCGCCGAGCGGTTCCTCACCGACGTCCTGAAGATGCCGTGGCACCTCGCACACCAAGAAGCGAACCGTTTCCAGTCGGGCATCACCGCCGAGATCGAAGGACGGATGCTCTCCGTGCTGGGTGAGCCGGCGACGTGCCCGCACGGGAACCCGATCCCGGGGACGGGTGCGACGATCGATCCGACGCTGCAACCGCTGAAGGACTTCGTCGCCGGCGAGACGGTTGAGCTTGTGCGTCTCTTGGAAGATGTCGAGCTCGACACCGACGCGATGCGGTACTTCGAAGAGCACGCGCTCGTGCCGGGCGCGCGCATTACGATCGTGGACGTCGGGCCGGACGGAACGATGTCGCTCGCGGTGGGCGACACCAAGTCGTCGCTCGGTCCGAAGCTCACCGACAACCTTTGGGTCAGGCCGGCGATCCGCAAGGCGCGCGCGAAGTGACCGACACGCTCCTCCTGCTTGACGGCAACTCGCTGGCGTACCGGGCCTTCTTCGCGCTCCCAACGTCGATCGTCACAAGCACCGGTCAGATCACGAATGCGGTCTACGGGTTCACGAGCATGCTGCTCAAGCTGCTCGGCGAACAGAAGACCGATCGCGTCGGCGTTGCGTTCGACATCGGTGCCCCAACCGTGCGTCTGGCTGAATACAGCGAGTACAAGGCCAATCGATCCGAGACACCGGGCGAGTTCAAGGGCCAGATGGACCTCGTCAAGGAGGTCCTCGACGTCATGAACGTGCCGCAGTTCGGCGTGCCGGGCCACGAAGCCGACGACATCAACGCGACCCTGGCGAAGCGCGCACAAGAAGAAGGCTTTGACGTCATCCTCGTCACGGCCGACCGCGACTACCTGCAGCTGGTCCGCCCCGGCGTCCGCGTCCTCTTCAACCGCAAGGGCGTCAGCGACTACACGCTGTACGACGAGGCCGCGGTCGAAGACCGGTTCGGACTGCCGCCGACGAAGCTGCTCGACTACGCGGCGCTGCGCGGTGACCCGTCGGACAACCTTCCGGGCGTTCCCGGCGTCGGCGAGAAGACGGCCGCGCAGCTGATCCAGCAGTTCGGCTCGATCGAAGAACTGTTCGAGCACCTTGACGATCTGCCGAAACGCGCGCAAAAGCTCCGTCCTGCTCTCGAAGAGCACAAAGAGCAGATCCTCCTGAACAAGCGGCTCGCGCGCCTGGTCGACGACCTCGAGATCGATATCGAACCGCGCGACATCCAGATGGGGGACTGGGACGAGCCCGAGCTCCGGCGACTCTTCACGGCGCTGCAGTTCAAGACGCTGCTCGAACGCATCACCGATCTGCGGCCGCTGTTGAAGCCGGCGCAGCCGGCGCCGGCCGTCACGGTGCGCGCGGTGACCGAACCGCTGTTCGGCGACGGTGGTGGACGTGTCGCGCTCGCGTGGACCGAAGACTCGGACGGGATCGCCGTGGCCGAAGGCGGCGAGGAAGCGACGTGGGTGAGCGAGCCCGGCGCGTTGCGCGCGATGCTCGAGGACCCGAAGACCCCGAAGGTTGCGCACGACGCCAAGACGCTTGCCGTTCGGCTCGCGCGCGCAGGGATCAAACCGGATGGCTTCGCGTTCGACACGCAGATCGCCGCGTACCTGCTCGACCCTGCGCCGGGCAAGTACGAGCTGGGCGACCTCTCCACGCGATACCTCAACCGCGACCTGCCGCTCGTGACGCAGGGCGACGGCGACGGCCAGATGACGCTCGGCGTGGAAGAGACGAGCGCGGCGGAGGTCGCGTCTGCATACGCCGCCGCGCTGCTTCCGCTTGCAGACCGGCTGGAATCGGACCTCGATCGTCTCGGGATGACG
This sequence comes from Actinomycetota bacterium, assembly GCA_005884515.1. GTDB lineage: Bacteria > Actinomycetota > AC-67 > AC-67 > AC-67 > AC-67. The sequence continues at coordinate 13,125 of VAWS01000021.1, read as the reverse complement.
GAGCTGTTCCGCACGGTCGAGATGCCGCTCGTCGATGTGCTCGTCGACCTGGAGCTGACCGGCGTCGCGATCGACGCCGACCTGTTGCGCGCGCAGTCGGCGGAGCTCGGCAAGCGCGTCGCCGAGCTCGAGCAAGAGATCTACGTGCTCGGCGGCGGGCCCTTCAACCTCAACTCACCGCCGCAGCTGCGCACGATCCTGTACGACAAGCTCGGACTCAAGCCGACGCGGCGGACGAAGACCGGATTCTCGACCGACGCCGCGACGCTCGAGAGCCTGCGCGGCCAGCACGACATCGTCGAAGCGCTCCTCGAGTACCGCGAGCTCTCCAAGCTCCAAGCGACGTATCTCGATCCGTTGCCGCGGCTCGTCGACCCGAAGACCGGCCGCGTGCACGCGACCTTCAAGCAGACGGCCGTGGCGACGGGCCGACGTCTTGCTTGTGGCCGACTATTCTCAGATCGAGCTGCGTGTGCTCGCCCACATCACCGGGGATCCGGGTTTGCGCGAAGCGTTCGCGAACGACGAGGACGTCCACGCCGCGACGGCGGCCAAGGTGTGGGGCTTCGCCGTCGAAGACGTTCCACGCGACCTGCGCGCGCGCGCGAAAGCGATCAACTTCGGCCTGGCGTACGGGATGAACCGTTTCGGCCTCGCGCAGCGGCTCGGCATCACGCCCGACGAGGCGCAGGAGTACATCGACGGCTACTTCCGGAGCTTCCCGATGGTCAAGGAGTTCATGGCCGGCGTCGTCAAGCAGGCGTACAGCGACGGCTTCACGAGCACCCTCGTCGGGCGGCGCCGCTACATCCCAGAGCTCGAGCACTCGAACCCGCGCGTGCGCGCGCTCGGCGAACGCCAAGCGTTGAACGCGCCGATACAAGGATCGGCGGCCGACATCTTCAAGCTGGCGATGGTGAAGGTTCATCGAGGGCTCCTCGAAGGGAGTTCAAACGCCCGGATGGTCCTAACTGTCCACGATGAGCTGCTGTTCGAAGTCCCGAAGTCCGAGGAGAACGAGACTGCAGACCTTGTTCGCTCGTTGATGGAGCAGGCGTATCCGTTAGACGTTCCGTTGAAGGTGGACGTTGCGACGGGTGCGAACTGGGCCGACGCCAAAGGCTGAAATCGTCCCAAGGCGGCATGAACGGTCCACGCAGTAGGGGCCATTGCGCGGACGTTTATGTTGGCTGAAGATCGACGGAGGCCTCGTGGGCGAAGTATCGAAGCTTTTGGGGCAAGAAAGCGTCCTTACGATGGCGCAAGCCGCCGATGTGCTCGGCGTTCGCGAGCGTCGTCGCAAACGTAGGCTGCTGAAGCTCGCGGCGATCCTTGCCGGACCGATCGGCTTCCTCTGGTACCGCATCGCCGACGGCCGTCCGTTCAATCCGTTCGCCTTCCCGCACATCAGCGGCGAGGCCGTCTACTTCCTGCCGATGATCATCATCTTCGTCTTCGTTGCGGCGTTGATGGTCGTCCCGTTCATGGCCCAGGGCCGCTCGCCGCACGTCATGTACCGCCCGGAGCAGATCGACGTCACGCTCGATGACGTGAAGGGTCTTGAGGCCGTTCGCGAAGAAGTCATCCGCACCCTGAACGTTTTCTTGGGCTATGCGACTTTCCGCCGAGAGCTCGGCGGTAACCCTCGCCGCGGCGTTCTCTTCGAAGGCCCACCGGGAACCGGCAAGACGCACCTGGCGAAGGCTATGGCGAAGCACGCCGGCGTGCCCTTCCTGTTCGTGTCGGGACCTGCGTTCCAGTCGATGTGGTACGGGATGACGGCGCGCAAGATCCGCAAGTACTTCAAAGCCCTGAAGGCCACCGCGCGCAAGGAAGGTGGGGCCATCGGTTTCATCGAAGAGATCGACTCGTTCGCGACGAAGCGCGGAGGCCTCGAAGGTTCCACGCCGGTTGCTCTCACGCCGTTCAGTTCCGAACGTTCGATCGCCAGTGGCACCGGCGGCACGGTCAACGAGCTGCTGATCCAGATGCAGTCCTTCGACGATCCGCCGGGCGCGCAGATGTTTTTCAACAAGATCAAAGATTTCGTCAACGCATTCCTGCCGCTGAACCGCCAGTTCAAGAAGCGCTCGGCCGAATATGCGAACGTCCTCGTGATCGCTGCGACCAACCGCGGTGACATGCTCGACCCTGCGCTATTGCGACCAGGCCGCTTCGACCGCCGGCTGTTCTTCGACGTCCCGTCACGTAAGGGGCGCCGCGACTTGATCGATTACTTCCTCGCGAAGAAGAAGCACGACGCTGCCATGGACGCGCCCGAGCGTCGCGATGAGCTCGCCGGCATGACCTTCGGCTACTCGCCGGTCATGATCGAGCACCTTTTCGACGAAGCGCTGATCTGGGCGCTTCGCGGCGGTCGCGACGGGATGAACTGGGAAGACGTCACGCGCGCGAAGATGACCGGCGAGATCGGCCTCCCGGCGCCGGTCTCCTACACGGCGGACGAGCGGCGCGCGATCGCGACGCACGAAGCGGGGCACGCCGTCGCGGCGTACCTCGTCGGCGAAGGCCGCACGCTCGAGGTGCTCTCGATCATCAAGCGGCGCGACGCGCTGGGGCTGCTCGGCCACTCGGAAACCGAAGAACGCTTCACGAAGACGCGCACCGAGCTCGAAGCGCTCCTCAAGATCTCGCTCGGGGGGATGGCCGCGGAGGAGATCTTCGAAGGCGAGTCGGGAACCGGGCCGGCCGGCGACCTCGCCCACGCGACGCAGATGGCGGCCGAGATGATCGGATCGCTCGGTCTCGGTGGGAGCCTCGTCTCCTTCCGCGCAGTCAGCGATGGTGTCTTCGATCCCGGCTTGGTCGGGCGCGTGCTCGGGAACGGCGACGCGAAGCGCAGCGTCGACACGCTGTTGAAGCGCGAGAAGCGCGCCGTGAAAGGGCTGCTCGACAAGAACCGTCACCTCGTGATCGCGCTCCGCGATGCGTTGCTCGATCGGGACGAGCTGATCGGCAGCCAGATCCTCGACGTGCTCGAGTCGGCCGGCGGGAAGCGGAAGCCCCGCGCGCGCGCGCCGCGCGCCTAGCGCGGCAAGCTCAGAACGAAGCGCGAGCCGCCCTCATCGGGCGCCTCGAACGTGAGATCGCCGCCGTGCGCGCGCGCGATCCCTCGCGAGATGTACAAGCCGAGGCCCATGCCGCCGACGGACCGCTGCAAGCGCGAGAATTTCTTGAACAATCAACTTCGCGGCGTTCGACAAGAGGTTGGTCAGGATCTGGCGGATGCGCACGGGGTCGAGCTTCACCGTCAGGCCCTTCGGCGCGTCGAAGAGAACGACGTGGGGCGCGAGCACCGCGCGCATGTCTTGCGCCGTCTGCGAGATCATCTCGCCCACGTCGATCTCCTCGCGCACGAGGTCGACGGCGTCCGTGTCAACCCGCCGCGCGTCCGAGAAGTTGTCGAGCAGCGCCTGCATCTGCTTGCTGCCCCGCAGGATCGCGTTGACCGACTCCATCGCGTCCTGCTCGCTGAGCCGGTGCACTTCTTTCGACAGGATCTCGGCGAACCCGCGGATGACCGCCAGCGGGCTGCTCAGCTCGTGCGTGATGTACGACAGCATCTCGTCGGGGGGCTCGGTGTCGTCGGTGTCGATCAGCGGTGGTTGCGTGAACGTCTCGGTCCGATCGCAGAGCTTTCGGAGCGTCGTGATGAGCCGGTCGGGGGGAGAGCCCTTTTCGAGGTACGCGTGTGCGCCCAGGCGGAACGCCTCCGGTCGCATCTCCGTCGCCGTGAACCCGGATAGGACAAGGATCTTGGTGTCCGGGGACGACGCCCGGATCTCGGGGATCGCCTGGAGGCCGTCTTTCACCGGCATCGCCAGGTCGAGCAGCACTGCGTCCGGCTGGTGCTCGGTCGTGAGCTTCACCGCCTCGGCCCCGTCCACGGCCTCGGCGACGATCTCGAACCCCGGGTACATCCGCAGGGCGGCGCGCAGGAGCAGCCGGATGTCCGGCGTGTCGTCTGCGATCAACACCCGTATGGGGGTTCCGTTGTCCGATGCCATGGGTACCCGGTTCTCCTTCCGACAGGCAGTATCACTCACGGCAACACGCTTGAAAACGCCCCTCGTTGACACTCTCTTTCGGCGGCGAATACACTTCGCCTGCCTGTAAGAGCAGGTTAAGAGGCCGTTTCGGGCTGCTCAAGCCGCATTAGATAGCACGTTCGAGCAGCCCCCGAGGAGCCCCACCCCCTGCACGACGGGTAATTCACAACAGGGGAAGGGAAACTCCCCGGGAAGGGTTGAATAGAACGTGCCCGACACATCGACTCCATCTGCCATGCCGTCCACCGGCGTGACCGAAAACGACATCGGAGGCAAGGAAGAGCTCCTTGCCGCCTACGAAGCGACCATCAAAGCCTTCGACGACGGCGACCTCGTGCAAGGGAAGGTCGTCCGGGTCGACAAGGACGAAGTCCTCCTCGACATCGGCTACAAGTCCGAAGGCGTGATCCCCGCGCGCGAGCTCTCGATCAAGCACGACGTCGACCCCCGCCAGATCGTGGAAGTCGGCCAGGAGATCGAGGCGCTCGTCACCCAGAAAGAAGACAAAGAAGGCCGGCTGATCCTGTCGGTCAAGAAAGCCAAGTACGAGCGGGCCTGGGGTCAGATCGAGAAGGTCATGAAAGAGGACGGGGTCGTCACCGGCACCGTCATCGAAGTCGTGAAGGGCGGGCTGATCCTCGACATCGGCCTGCGCGGCTTCCTCCCCGCGTCGCTGGTCGACCTGCGACGCGTGCGCGACCTCCACCCGTTCGTCGGCAAGCAGCTCGAGTGCAAGATCATCGAGCTCGACCGCAACCGCAACAACGTCGTGCTGTCGCGCCGGAAGTACCTCGAAGAGGCGCAGTCGGAAGGCCGCAAGGACTTCCTCCAGAACCTCAAGAAGGGTGAGGTCAAGAAGGGCACGATCTCTTCGATCGTGAACTTCGGCGCGTTCGTCGACCTCGGCGGCGTCGACGGGCTGATCCACGTCAGCGAGCTTTCGTGGAAGCACGTCGAGCACCCGAGTGAGGTCGTGCAGGTCGGTCAGGAAGTGACCGTCGAAGTCCTGGACGTGGACCTTGAGCGCGAGCGCATCTCGCTATCTCTCAAGAAGACGCAGGAGGATCCGTGGCACCAGTTCGCGCGCGAGCACGCGCCGAACGAGATCCTCGACGGAGAAGTCACGAAGCTCGTGCCGTTCGGCGCGTTCGTTCGGGTCGGAGAAGGGGTCGAAGGCCTCGTGCACATCTCCGAGCTGTCGGACAAGCACGTCGAGACGGCCGAACAGGTCGTCGCGGTGGGGCAGAAAACGCCGGTCAAAATCATCGAGATCGACGGCGACCGCCGGCGGATCTCGCTTTCGATCCGCCAGGCCCTCCCGGGGGGTGGCGCCGAGCCGCTTCCGGACGACGAGATCACACCGGCGAAAGAAGCGCCCGCCGAAGAGCCGGTCGCGGCCGACGCGAGCGCGAACGGAGCGGCGACCGGGAAAGACGTGCTCGAAGCCGCCATGGCGCCCGAGGTCGAACCCGCGGCCGCCGCCGAGCCCGCCCCGGGCGACGAGGAGAGCGAAGCGAAGCCGCTCGGCGAAGAGACGATCGAGTCGATCATCGCCGACCTGAAGCGCCGAACCGAACAGAAGGAATAGAGGGATGCTGCTCGTCGGATTGACGGGCGGCATCGGGGCCGGAAAGAGCACGGTCGCCCGGCTTCTGGCCGAGCACGGAGCCGTCGTGATCGACGCCGACTCGATCGTGCGCGAGCTGCAGCAACCCGGCACCAACGTCTTCCGGGCGATCGTCGACCGCTTCGGGTCGCACGTCGTGGCGGCGGACGGCACGCTCGATCGCGTGCGCCTGGCCGACATCGTCTTCCGGAACGACGACGCGCGCTCCGCGCTTAACGGGATCGTTCATCCTGCCGTCTATGCCGTGATGTCCGAGCGGATCGCCGCAGTGAAGGACGAGGACCGGGTCGTCGTCCTCGATATCCCGCTGCTTGCCGAAGCCGGTGGGAGCGGTGGTATGGACGCGGTGGTCGTCGTCGAAGCGGACGAAGACATGCGAGTTGCGCGCGTGGTCGCGGAGCGCGGGCTGGACCCCGAAGACGTGCGCGCGCGCATGGCCGCCCAAGCGTCGTCCGAGCAGCGGGAAGCGCTTGCCGACGTCGTCATCCGGAACAACGGGGCGGTCGAGGACCTGGAGGCGCAGGTCGCCGACGTGTGGGAGCAACTGCGCGCGCGGCTGGGCGCGAGCGCATGAGCGAGGAAGAAGAGAAACCGGTTCGTCACTTCTCGGCGGAGGAGGCGAACGCGCTGCTCCCCTCGGTGGCGCCTTTGGTCGAAGCGCTCCGGGACGCGCAGGCCGTCATGGAAGAGCGGCAGGACGAGGTGACCGAGTCGATCCCGACGAACGGCGGCGGCGCCGTTCACCGCGAGTTTCTCGAGGCGACGGCGCGCGCGGCGAAGGCGCTCGGCGCGCTGGAGGAGCTGGGCCTCGTCGTCCGTGATCCGTCGAGCGGCCTGGTCGACTTCCCAGCGGTCCGCGAAGGACAAGAGGTGTTCCTCTGTTGGCGGCTCGGTGAGCCCTCCGTCGCATGGTTCCACCCGCCGGAGACCGGTTTCGCCGGGCGACAGCCCCTGTAGCGCGCGCGGGGATCGGGCAGAATCCGTCCTACGCGACCGTTAGGATGAACGCATGCCTCCCTTCCGCATCGCGTCGGAGTTCCGTCCTGCCGGCGACCAGCCGGGGGCGATCGACACGCTCGCGCACGGGGTAGAGAAGAGCCTCGATTTCCAGACGCTGCTCGGCGTCACGGGCTCGGGAAAGACGGCGACGGTCGCGTGGCTGGTCGAGCGCATCCAGCGGCCGACGCTCGTCATCTCGCCGAACAAGTCCCTTGCCGCCCAGCTCGCGAACGAGTTCCGGGAGTTCTTCCCGGAGAACGCCGTCGAGTACTTCGTCAGCTACTACGACTACTACCAGCCGGAGGCGTACGTCCCGTCGTCGGATACCTACATCGAGAAAGACTCCTCGGTGAATGACGAGATCGACCGGCTGCGGCACTCGGCGACCTCGGCGCTCCTGCAACGCAAAGATGTACTGATCGTCGCGAGCGTGTCCTGCATCTACGGCCTGGGGTCGCCCGAGCAGTACGAAGGCCACCTCTTGCGGCTCGTGCGCGGAGTAGACGTTCCGATGGACTTCATCAAGCGGCGCCTCGTCAGCATGCAGTACAGCCGGAACGACTTCTCCCTCGCGCGCGGCACATTCCGCGTGCGCGGCGACACGATCGAGATCCATCCCGCGTACGAAGAGACGATCCTTCGCATCGAGCTGTTCGGCGACACGATCGAGCGGATGACGCTGATCGAGCCCGCCTCGGGCGAGATCGTGGGCGACGTCGGCGACACGACCGTCTTCGCCGCGAGCCATTACGTTGCAAGCCAGGAGCGGATGGGCCACGCGATGGAATCGATCGAGGAGGAGCTGGGGCATCGCCTGAAGGAGCTCGAGTCGCAGAACAAGCTGCTCGAAGCACAACGGCTTCGGATGCGCACGACGTTCGACCTCGAGATGATGCGCGAGATGGGCTTCTGTTCCGGGATCGAGAACTACTCGCGCCACATCGACGGGCGCGCGCCGGGGGAGGCGCCGTACACCTTGCTGGATTACTTCCCCGACGACTTCCTCTGCGTCGTCGACGAATCGCACGTCACCGTGCCGCAGATCAACGGCATGTACGAAGGCGACATGACGCGGAAGCGCACGCTCGTCGAGCATGGGTTCCGCTTGCCGAGCGCGATGGACAACCGGCCGCTGAAGTTCGAGGAGTGGCTGGAGAAGGTCAACCAGGTCGTGTTCCTCTCGGCGACGCCGGGTTCCTACGAGCTCCGCGTCTCGAAGCAGGTTGCCGAACAGGTGGTGCGCCCGACCGGCCTCGTCGACCCGGAGGTCCTCATCCGGCCGACCAAGGGCCAGATCGACGACCTCATCGAAGAGATACGCGCGCGCGCCGAGGCCGGCGAGCGGACGCTCGTGACGACGCTGACGAAGAAGATGGCCGAAGACTTGACCGAGTACCTCGTCGAGTCCGGGCTCCGCGTCCGCTACATGCACTCCGAGACCGACACGATCCAACGGATCGAGCTGCTGCGCGACCTTCGCCTCGGCGAGTTCGACACCCTGATCGGTATCAACCTCCTCCGCGAGGGGCTCGACCTGCCCGAGGTGTCGCTGGTCGCGATCCTCGACGCAGACAAGGAAGGCTTCCTCCGGTCGGAGACTTCGTTGATCCAGACGATCGGGCGCGCCGCGCGCAACGTGAGCGGCCGGGTGATCATGTACGCAGACGAGATAACCGACTCCGAGTCGAGCGCGCCCTACCCGGACCGGAAGAAGAGGAAGATCGCGCGCGACCTCACCGGCTTGCCGAAGGACGAGCTGCCGCGTCTGATCCAAGCCCTCGAGGAAGAGATGCGCGAAGCAGCGCGCGAGCTGCGCTTCGAATACGCCGCGCGCCTGCGCGACGAAGTGAATGAGCTGAAACGCGAGCTCCGCGAAGTCGGCTAGTCCGGCTTGAGCGACAGCGGCGGGTGCTCTCCGGGTGCGCCCCCTCGAAGGCTGCGGTCGCAGCGCTTGTTGCGCCGCTCCCTCAGCAACCCCCCGCGCGCTTCCTTCGGTCGCGCAAGCGGGGCCCCTCTGAGCCTTCGAGTCGGCGACCCTGGGGCACCCGCCGCTGCGCGAAGTCGGGTAGCGGCTACCCGCCCAAACGTGCCGGCGCGCGCGCCCGAACCCATTGCCGTTCGCCCGGTGGCCCCTCGAGTCGCCAGCCGTGGTGCGTCTTCTGCGCGTGATGCCAGCGGCAGAGCCGCGCGAGGTTGTCCAGCGACGTCTCGCCGCCGTCCGCAACGGGAACGATGTGGTCGATCTCGAGGTCGCGCCGCTTGTTGCATCCTGGAACCGCGCACGCCACGTCGCGCGTCTCGAGCGCCGTGCGCAACGCGGCCGGGATGGTCCTGCCCGCGTGCACGACGCGTTGGACGTCGACGCCTCCCATCTCGAGCAGCTTGACCGATCCACCCGCGGCAAGCCGCCTCGCCGCGGCCACCGAGATCGGGCCGACGCCGGGGATATGGCACGTCTCGCCCGCCTCCGTACGGCCACGCGCCAGCGCGCTCTGCGACACGTGCACGTGCACGACCGCTTTGGGCGCTCCGGCGCCGTCGGCGAGCGACACCAACGCGTCAGCGGCGTACGCCTCGGCGGACTCGACTTGACCGGCGCGATGCGCCTCCGCCTCCAGCACGTCTGCCCGGTGCCGGATCGATGCGAGCAACGGCGCCCCCTCGTCGGCCGTCAGCCGCGCGTCCAGACGCAACGCGCCGTCCGTCTCTAGCCAGTGCCGGAAGTACCTGCTTCGCCGGATCCGCTCCCGCGCGTTCTCGTCGCCGGCCGCTGCCGCCGCAACGTCCCGGCACTTCTCGCGAAGCGCAGCGATCGACTCGCGCTCGGCCATCCGGAGCAGATCGTGCTCGGCGGCCGGATCGAGCTCCGCCGCCGCCGAGATCTCGGAGGCTTGGCGCTCCGAGAGGTTCCCGGAAACAAGCGCCTCCTTCGTCGCCGGAAGCTGCTCGAGCCGCATCGCCATGTTGATCGTCGCGGCTGCGTGCCGGAACGACGCGCGGCTGTGCTCTGCCACCCACGCGACGATCGAAGGGGATCCAGACGAGCGCCACGCTTTCGTTTCCTGCACCCGCCGCGTCGCGAGCGTGCGCCCGGCGACGGCCAGCCTTTCGATCTCTGAGAACTGATCGACCAAGCGCGCCGCATCTGCGGCAGCGATCGTCGATCCGTCGAGCCCGCGCACCAGCGAACGCAATCCGTCGAGCAACTCATTCAGATTCATGACGTGATGTAAGCACGCGCATGTGACAAGAACACGTGTTCGTGAACGATTCGAGAGAAACTTCTCGATCGAAAGAACGCTCAGGCGATCAGCGCGCGCACGGCTTCTTCAGCGCACCGCAACACCAGGAAGTGCCCGCCGCGCCGCACGGTCAACGTCGCGTGTGGCAACGCCGACGCCACATACTCGGCGTGATGAAGCGGACAGACGCGGTCGCGCTCCCCGTGCCACAGCTGGACCGGGGAAGCAATGGACGCCAATGAAAACCCCCACGGCCGCGCGCATAACGCGTTCTCCCACACCGTCGTCCGAGCACCTTGTCGCAACGCCTCGCGAAGCTGCTCGGACAATGCGCGTGCTTCCCCAGCGCGCGCGGCAACCGTCTTCCCCGCGTGGGATGCCGCCCGCGCAACCAGATCGCTCGCGCGCGCCGCGCTACCCAGGAACACGTGCGTCATCGTTGCCGTCGCCCGCGGGTACCGCGGCGCCGCCCAGTAGGTCGCGCGCTCGGAGAGATCCATGCCGCGGAACGCGCCGGGGCGGTCGCTCGGTCCGACGCCGCTGACGATCGTGATCCGTTCCACGCTCGCACCCATCGCAGCGCCGACCGCCAGCGCGAACGGCGCACCTCCCGACACGGCGAAGAGGCGGAACCGATCGATGCCGAGGTCGGCGACCAGGGAGGAGACGTCCGACGCCCAGTCCAGGAACGAACGCCCTTCCAACGGGTCCGACCGCCCATACCCGGGCCGGTCGATCGTGATGTAGCGCACCCCGAGGCGCGCGTACATCCGATCATCGGTGTGCCTCTCCAGGCGCGACCCGGGGATCCCGTGGAAGTGCAGCACCGGCATCCCGTGAGGGTCGCCCCACTCCGCGTACGCCAGCGCGCGCCCGTCGCCTAAGCGGACGGTTCCTTCGCGGAGCGGAGCCACGCCGTCACCAGCCGCGCGCGCGCCACGTCTCGACGTAGGGCCGTTCCCGGCCGAGCGTCGAGTCCAACCCGTGGCCCGGACAGATGCGCGTCTCGTCGGACAGACCGAACAACCGGTCGAGGCTTTGCATCACTTGCCGGAACTGCGCCGTGCCGTCCGTCCCGCCGGGCCCCGCGGGGAACAGCGTGTCGCCGCTGAACAGGAACGGCCCTGCCCGGAACGAAGTGCTGCCGGGCGTGTGACCCGGTGTGTGCATCACGTCGATCTCTGTGCCGCCGACGACGATCGTCTGCCCGTCGCGAAGCGGCTTCGTCTCGACCGGCATCCGAGCGGCGTCGCCCGGATGCGCGTAGACCGGCACGCCCAGGGCCGAGACCAGGTCGGGTAGCGCTTGCACGTGGTCCGGGTGCCCGTGGGTCTCGACGATGGCCAACACCCGCAACCCCTCAACCTCGCGGAGGATCCGCGCTGCGTCGGTTGCCCCGTCGATGATCAGCGCGTCGCCCGAACCGGTGTCGCGAACCACGTACACGTTGTTGTCGAACGGACCGACGGAGAACTTCGTGACGGCGACCCCGTCGGAGGCCGGATACTCATGCGTCGTGCCACCGGGCGTGACGTACCCGAACTCCGGCGTGGACGGCGGGTGAGGCGTTTCGCCTGCGCGCGCGCTCATCCCGCGAGTCGGCGCAGCACCGCCGGCAAGATCCCGCCTTGCTTGATGTACGTAACGTCGGTCGCCGTGTCCAGCCGCGCGCGCGTCTTGAAGCGTTTCTCGGAGCCGTCGTCTGCGCGCGCGATCACCTCGACTTCCATGTGCGGCTTCGGATCGACCACGTTCAGGAGCTCGAACGACTCGCGCCCGGTCAGCCCAAGCGAGTCTGCGTCTTCCCCCGGGGCGAACTCCAGCGGGATGACGCCCATCTGCACGAGGTTCGAGCGGTGGATGCGCTCGAACGACTTCGCGATCACTGCGCGCACACCGAGCAACGCCGTCCCCTTCGCCGCCCAGTCGCGCGACGACCCCGAGCCGTACTCGGCCCCCGCCAAAACGATCAAAGGCACGCCTTCGGATAGGTACCGCGCAGAGACCTCGAACACGCTTCCGTCGGTGCCGTCGGGCAGGTGCACACTCACGCCCCCTTCGGACCCCGGGACCAGCTTGTTCCGCAGCCGGATGTTCGCGAACGTCCCCCGCACCATCACCTCGTGGTTCCCCCGCCGGGAGCCGTAGCTATTGAACTCCTCCGGCTTCACGCCGTACTCCATCAGGTACCGCGCCGCCGGCGAGTCCTTCGCGATCGCGCCTGCCGGCGAGATGTGATCGGTCGTCACCGAGTCTCCGACCCAGACCAGCACGCGCGCGCCGGCGATCGGTTGCAGAGGCGCAGGCTCGGGCGTGACGCCCAACAGGAACGGCGGCTCTTGGATGTAGGTGGACGAGGGATCCCATTCGTAGAGGTCGCCGGTCGCCACCTCGAGCGAGCGCCACCGCGAGTCCCCCTCGAAGATCTTCGCGAACCGCTTCTTGAAGAACTCGGGGCTCATCGCGTCGGCCGTGATGCGCGCGACCTCGTCCGCCGACGGCCAGATGTCCGCCAGCATGACCGGCGTGCCGTCCCGGTCGGTGCCGACAGGGTCGGTCGTGAGATCGATGTCGACCGTCCCCGCGAGCCCGTACGCGACCACCAGCGGCGGCGACGCCAGGAACGACATCTTCACCTGCGGGTGGATGCGCCCTTCGAAGTTGCGGTTCCCACTCAGAACAGCGGCCACCGTCAACGATTCGGAGTCGATCGCGCGAGCGACCGGATCCGGCAGCGGCCCGGAGTTCCCGATGCAGGTCGTGCACCCGAAGCCGACCAGGTAGAAGCCCAGCTCCTCCAGCGGCCCGATCAGCCCGGCGCGCTCGAGATAGTCCACAACGACCGGCGATCCAGGCGCGAGCGACGTTTTCACGTGGGGCGCCACGGTCAGCCCGCGCGCGATCGCGTTCCTGGCGAGCAGCCCTGCCCCGATCATCACGGACGGGTTCGACGTGTTCGTGCACGAGGTGATCGCCGCGATCACGACCGACCCGTCGCCGACCTCGTCCTCGCGCGCATCGATCTTGATGCGAGTCTTCGTCATCTCCGCGGTATCGCCGCCGCCCTTCATCGTCGGCAACACCTCGCGGAACGTGTTTTGCACGTTGCCCAGGGTGACGCGATCCTGCGGCCGCTTCGGTCCGGCGACGGCCGGCTCGACGGATCCGAGGTCGAAGTCGATCTTGT
>VAWS01000248.1 GCA_005884515.1 Actinomycetota bacterium | reverse complement strand
ACGATCCTGCAGCGCTGGACGGAAGGCTCCGGCGGTCAGCCGCACCAGAGCTTGCGAGCGGCCGTCCGGGACGCGAACGCGGCCGTGTTCGACGCCGCGATGGAGCACGGCCGTCGCGGGATGGGCACGACGCTGACCGCACTGACGCTGTGCGCGCGCGAAGCGATCATCGCGCACGTCGGCGACAGTCGCGCCTACCTGGTGCGCGGCGGCCATTGCACGCAGCTCACGTCCGATCACTCGCGCGCGGCCGAGATGGTCCGGATGAAGCTGATCACCCCCGAGCAAGCCGCGAACCATCCGGCGCGCTCGATGCTGACGCGCAGCTTGGGAGGGGAGCCGGCCGTTCAGATCGACATCATCAAGCAGCCGATCGACAACGACGACGTGGTGGTGTTGTGCTCGGATGGTTTGTGGGACCTCGTGTCGCGCGCGGAGATCGCCGAGGTCTGCGGCGCGGTCGGCAGCCCGGGATTCCCGACGCCGAACGAGGCCGCCGCCCACCTCGTAGACCTCGCGTTGAAGCGCGGAGCCCCTGATAACATCACTGTTCTGGTGATCCGGATCACGTCACCGCTTCCGTTCCCTCCCGCTCCCACCCGCCGCTCCTTCTTCCGCCGTGGGGGTGGATGACGTGCGCATGCAGCCGGGACAGATGCTGGATCAATACGAGATCATCGAGCAGATCGGGGCCGGCGCATACGCCGAGGTCTACAAGGCGCGCGACACGAAGACGGGCAAGACCGTCATGTTGAAGTGCCCGAACCCGCTGCTGTTCGCAGACCCGAAGCTGTACCAGCGTTTCATGCGCGAAGCAGAGATCGCGCGCCACCTGGATCACCCGCTCGTCCAGCACAGCCTCGACCTCGGGCACAACCGCAGCGAGCCGTACATGGTGCTCGAATACGTCGAAGGCCAGAACCTGCGGCGTCGCATCCGCGAGTAAGCTGAAGATCGTCGACTTCGGCTCGGCAATGCTGCAAGGCGCGCGCAGACTGACATGTCGGCACCTCAGCGAGAACACCGGAACCCCGGACTACATGGCGCCCGAGCAGATCCAAGGCGATCGCGGCGATGCGCGCAGCGACGTCTACGCGTGGGGCGTGATGATGTACGAGCTGCTGACGGGGAGGGTGCCGTTCGAAGGCGACAACTGGCTCGCCGTCATGGCCGGGCACATGCAACGAAACCCGAGGCCGATCCGCGCGCTGCGGCACGACGTGCCGCCGGCGTTGGAGGCGGTCGTGCTGAAGGCCATGCGCCGGATGCCGGAGAACCGCTACCAGTCGGCCGACGATCTGGTGAACGATCTCGAGAAGCTGGAGACACTCGACCCCGCGTCGTTCGACCTCTCCCCCGAGCCGCCGCTCGGCGGCATGGCCGCCGCTGGGTCGGCCAGGCGCCTGTGGGGGTACATGGCGTTGATCGCTGCTGGTTTCATCGCTTTGGTCGCTCTTATCGTTACGCTAACGGTGGTGTTGAAATGAGCTCACTCGAAGGCATCAACTGGGTCCGCCTCAGCTTCGTCGACGTGTTCGGCGTCGGTCACTCGATGCAGATACCGGCGTCGCGCTTCGACGGCGCGGTGAAGGAAGGCGAGCCGTTCGACGGCTCGGCGCTGGAAGGCCGCGCGCGGCTGCTCGAAACGGATATGCGCTTGCAACCCGATCCGTCGACGCTCGTCGAGATCGGCGACGGCTTGGCTCGCGCGGTGTGCAACGTGCTGACGTTCGACGGACGCCGGTGGCCGGGCGACCCGCGCACGGCGCTTGTGTCGGTCGTCGAAGACCTCGGCGAGCTCGCGCAGGAATACACGTCGTCGTACGGCGTCGACGTCGACGCGTGCCACCACGAAGCCGGACCCGGGCAGTACGAGATCGATCTCGCCGCAATCGGCCCGATCGCGCTCGCCGACGCGATCGTGCTGACGAAGCAAGTGATCCGCGAGGTCGCGGCCGACGCACGCATGCGCGCGACGTTCATGCCGAGGCCGTTCGCAGACGAGCCGGGGTCCGGGTTGCACTTCCTGCAGCGCGTCAGCGGCCGCTTCTTCGCCGAGGACGGGAGCCTCGACCAGATGGGGCGGAGCTTCGTCGCCGGGCAGCTCGTGCACGCGCGCGCGCTGTCTGCTCTGGCCGCGCCGACGGTGAACTCGTACAAGAGGCTGCACTCAGGGGCCGAAGCGCCGAGCGCCGCGGTGTGGGCGCACGTGAACCGCGGGGCCCTGATCCGGGTGAGCTCGTACATGGGACGCGACGCGTCGATCGAGTTCCGCGGCGCCGACCCGTCGGCGAACCCGCACCTGTTGCTGGCCGGGATGCTCGTCGCCGGCGCCGACGGGATCGAGCGCGAGATGGCACTCGCGCCCGCCGTGGAAGAGGACCTCGGCGGCTTCGATCCGGCGGGCAGCGACTCCGTCCGCTTCGACGCGCTACCGCGCGACCTCGACGATGCGCTCGACGCGCTGCTCTCCGATGACGTGATGGTCGACGCGTTCGACCGCCAGCTGCTGTCGCGGCTGATCGACGGCCGGCGCGCGGAAGCGGCCGCCTATCGCAACCAGGTCACCGGCTGGGAGATCGAGCGATACCTCGACGAAGCCTGAGCGCGAGCTGCACCTAGAACCAGCCACGGCGTCGGAACATGACGTACAGGGCGACGACCGCGATCAATTCGGTGCCGAGGCCCAGCACGACGAACGTCTGCCAGCTGCCGATCTCGCGTACGAGGAACCCAAAGTTCTGTCCGAAGAATCCGGTGAGCCACGCAAGAGGTAAGAAGATCGTCGCGATGATGGCGAGCTGCTTCATCACCACGTTGAGCCGGTTGGAAACGGTGGACAAGTAGACGTCCATCGCGCCGGTCAGCAAGTCCCGATAAGTGTCGATGAGGTCGCTAATCCGGATCAGATGGTCGTAGACGTCACGGAAGTAGCGCTCTTCCTTCTCGCTCATCCCGGGTAGCTCGGCTACTCCTCCCACGAGGCTCGCGAAGAGATCGCGCTGCGGCGTCACGACCTGGCGCATCCCGACAAGCAGCCGCTTCATCTTGAAGATCTCCTGCAGCTGCGCGTCGTTCGCGTTCAAGAAGATCTGGTTCTCCAGCTCGTCGATACGATC
>VAWS01000080.1 GCA_005884515.1 Actinomycetota bacterium | reverse complement strand
GAACGCCGGCGCCGTCTTCGGGATCAGCACGCGTGAGATGCCGAGGTCGTCGGCCTGTGCGAGCGCGTGCACCGCGCCGTTGCCGCCGAACACCACGAGCGCGAACGTACGCGGGTCGAAGCCGCGCTCCGCCGACACGCGCACGATCGCTTGATTCATCTGCGCGTTGGTCAGCCGGTGGATCCCCCACGCGGCCTCGACGGCGTTGAGCCCGAGCGGTTCGCCGATCTCCTTCTCTATCGCCTCCGAGACGCCGTCCGTCTTCAGGACGAGCGTTCCCCCGGCGAACCCGTCGGGGTTCAAGTACCCCAGCACCAGGTTGGCGTCGGTCACGGTCGGGCGCGTTCCCCCGCGCCCGTAACAGATCGGTCCGGGCTCCCCGCCGGCCGACTCCGGACCGACTTGCAACCCGCCCGCGGCCACCTTCGCGATCGAGCCGCCGCCGGCGCCGATCGAGACGACGTCGACCATCGGCAGAGCGATCAGGTAGCGGTGGAACCAGTTCCAGAACGACTTGATCGTGGGCTCTCCGTCACGGATCAAGCACACGTCGTACGACGTCCCGCCCATGTCGACGGAGATGAAGTCCTTCACTCCGGCCAGGCCGGCGGTCTCGCACGCGCCCATCACGCCGCCGGCGGGGCCGCTCGCCAGCGTCGCGATCGGCCGCGCCGCGACCGACGGTGCCGCCGCGATCCCGCCGCTCGACTGCATCACCAGCAGCGGGTGCTTGAACCCGTTGTCCTTCAGCTTCTCGATCAGGTGCGTCAGGTACCGATTCACGCGCGGACCGATGTACGCGTTCACCAACGTCGTCGAGGTTCGCTCGAACTCCGGCGCCGACGGGTTCACGTCGTACGACAGCGAAACCATCTCTACCTCGGGGTACTCTTCTTTGATGATCTCGCCCACACGCTGCTCGTGCGCGGGATTGACGAAGCTGAACAGCAGCACGACGGCGATCGAGGACACGCCGCCCTTCTTCAGGCGCCGGACCTGCCTGCGCACCTCGTCCTCGTCGAGGTCCTTCAGCACGTTGCCTTGGTAGTCGAGGCGCTCTTCCAGCGTCAGGCGGTATCGCCGTGGGGTGATCTTGAACGGCCCCGGCGCAGACGGGTCCCAGATGTTCTCCTTGTAGCCGCGGCGCAGCTCGATCTCGTCGCGTCGTCCTTTCGTGACGAGCAGCCCCGTCTTGGCGCCCGTCTGCTCGATCATCGTGTTGTCGGCGGTGGTGGTGCCGTGAATGATCAGGTCGGCTTGCTCGAGGAAATCGCGCGTCTTCATCCCACGCTGCTCGGCGAGCTCGCGCAGCCCTTCCATCACACCGACCGACTGATCTTCGGGCGTCGTGCGGTGCTTCCAGAGCGTGAACCCGCCCTTCGAGTCGACGACGAGGAAGTCGGTGAACGTTCCGCCGACGTCGATTCCGATCCGATACCCCATCCTCAGATCCTTTCGATGACTGCTGCCGAACCGAGGCCGCCCCCCGCGCACATCGTCACGATCCCGTAGCGGCCGTCCCGCCGCTCGAGCTCGTGCAGCAACGATGTGAGCAACCGCGCGCCCGTCGCACCGACCGGGTGGCCGAGCGCGATCGCACCGCCGTTCACGTTCGTCTTCTCTTCGTCCAAGCCGAGTTCCCGCACGCAGGCCACGGTCATTGCGGCAAAAGCTTCGTTGATCTCGATCAGGTCGATGTCGTCGAGGGTCAGGCCCGCGCGCTTCAGGACCTTCGGCACCGCTTCGATCGGTGCGCTCCCCGTGTAGTTCGGGTCCACCCCGACCGAGCACCATGCCGCGATGCGCGCGCGCGGTTTCAGTCCCAGTGTCGAAGCCTTGCGCGCGCTCGTCACGATGACGGCGGCGCCGGCGTCGTTCATGCCGCTCGCGTTGCCGGCGGTCACCGTGCCGCCTTGCTTGTAGACGGGCGGCAATTTCGCCAGCTTCTCCAACGTGGTGTCGCGGCGGGGATGCTCGTCGGTGTCGACAAGCGTGCCGTTCACATCGACGGGGACGATCTCGCGCTTGAAGTAGCCTTCGTCGATCGCGTTGATCGCGCGCATGTGACTGCGGTACGCCCAGCGGTCCTGGTCTTCGCGCGTGACGCCGTACTTCTCGGCGACGTTCTCGCCGGTGTTTAGGCCGACGCTGAACGGCCCCATCTCGAGCGGGTGCGTCAGCGGTATGAACGTCTCCGGCGGCTTGCGCGGGTACGGCTCGGACGGCTTGCGCATGAGCCACGGCTGCTGCGACATCGACTCGCAGCCGCCGGTAACGTACGCGTCGCCGACGCCCGCCCAGATGTTGAGCGCCGCTTGCGTGACCGCTTCGAGGCCGGTTGCGCACGCGCGGATCACCGTGAACCCGGGTACCTCGCGTGGGATCCCCGCGCTCAGCCCGATGTACCGGCCGGCGTTACCGCCGCCGCCGATCGTCTCGCCGAAGATCACGTCGTCGTAGTCGGCGGGGTCGACGCCGGCGCGCTTCACCGCTTCGCGGACGGCCGCTTCTCCAAGCGTCCAGGCCGGTACGGAGGCGAATTGGCCGCGTATGCGGCCGACCGGTGTGCGGACCGCGGTGAGGATGACGGCGTCGTCAGTTGGCATGCGGTAACGCTAGCCCCGGGACGCCTGCGCGCGCCAGAGGGCCCGCGCCCTGCGCACCCATTCGCGCTCTGCTTCGAACGTCAGCATCTCCTCGGCTTCGTCCCATGAGACCCATTTCGGGTCGAACTGCCAGTCCTCGGCGGGGCGCTGGATCGTCACATCGTCGAGCAGCCTCATGAGGAAGAAGCGCTCCTCGCGCACGCGCTTGTCGTTGCCGAACCAGCGGTTCACGAACTCGACGGTCTGCGAGCCGAGGTCGCCGAGGATCTCGATCTCGGGATAGCCGGTCTCCTCGATGGTCTCCCGGACCGCGCCCTCTTCGACGGTCTCGAAGCCCTCCACGTGACCCTTCGGAAGACGGACCTCGTTGCGCGACGGGCGCAAGAGAACCAGCACGCGCGCGCCGTCGGTTACGACGCCGCCGGCGGCCGTGTAGTACGGAGTCTTGGTCATCGCCCGGCACCGTATGCCATCGCGGACGGCTATGGAGCGAACTGGACGACGATCGAGTACCTGAACGTGGTGCCGTCGGTGCTAGAGGTCCAGCAGGTGCGCGCGCCCCGCGGCCTCGAACGCCGCGCGCAGCCGCTTCTCGTCGCCGGGCGTGAACGGCTTGAAGCCGCTTTCGCCGCGCTCCCGCCAGTACACCTCGCCCCGCTGGGTGAAGAACTTCTCGCGACGGAGCTCGCGGACGAGCACCTTTCCGGTGACGCCGCGGGGAAGCTCGGACGTGATCACGACGTAGGTCGGGAGCCATTTCGGCGACAGATCTGGCTGTGAGGAGAGGAACGTGAACAGGTCACCGGGATCGATCGAACGGCCCGGCTGCGTCTGCACCGCGATCATCACGCGGTCGGACGCGGATTCGTCGGGCACCGCGTACGCCGCGCACGCGAAGACCGCGGGATGTCGCTCGACGAGGTCCTCGATCGGATGCGGTGGGAAGTTCTCGCCGTCCACGCGGATCCAGTCCTGGGTGCGGCCGGCGAAGTAGAGGAAGCCGCGCTCGTCCATGTAGCCGAGGTCGCCCGACCAGTACATGCCGTCGCGCACGCGGCGCGCCTCGGCCTCGGGATTGTTGTAGTAGCCCTCGAAGCGGCCCACGCCGTCCACGTTGGCGATCTCGCCGACGCACTCGTCGGCGTTGAGGATCCGCCCGTCCTGATCGAACTTCGCGACGGGACATTCGCGGCCGTTCTCGTCGAGCACCTTGATGTGCGCCGGCGGACGGCCGACGCTTCCCGGCGGGTCGCTCGGCGCGCGCGGGAAGCCCATCGCGCCTTCGCTCGGGCCGAAGCCGTCGATCACCCGGCAGCCGAATCGGCGCTCGAACCGCTCGATCGTCCGCCACGAGCCCTCGTTGCCGTACGCGACGCGCAGCGGGTTGTCGGCGTCGTTCGGTTTCTCGGGCGCGGTCAGCAAGTGCGAGAGCGGCTTGCCGCTGTACGGGAAGTAGGTCGCGCCGTACATGCGGACGTCCGGCAAGAACCGCCGGACGCTGAACCTGCTCGCGAGCGCCATCGTGCTGCCGCGGATCAGCGTCGGCACGTAGCCACACATCAGCGGATTGGAGTGGAAGAGCGGCAGGGAAACGTAAGCGACGTCGTCTTCGAGCAGCCCGACGGTCTCGGCGATCATCGTGCCGGTTCCGAGCATCCGCTTGTGCGAGCAGCGCACCGCCTTCGGCGCGCCCGATGTTCCGCTCGTGAAGATCAACAGGAAGAGATCCTCCGCGACCGGGCCCGGACCCTCGTACGGCTCGCCGTAGATCTGCTCGGAGCCGACCATCGGAGGGACGTCGAGGTCGGTCAGGAACTGCCGGTACAAGCCGTCGGCGACGACGAACGCACAGTCGGTGTGGTTGACGTCGCGCTCGATCTCGGCGCCGCGCCGGGTGGCGTTGACGCCGACGATCACGGCCCCGGCTAGGGCTGCTCCGCCGATCAGGTACAGGAACTCCGGGCTGTTCCCCATCAGCACGCCCACGTGCGGCGGCTTCCCTTCGGGGAGACGCGCGCGCATCATCCCGGCGACGCGCGCGCACCGCTCGAGATACTCCCCGTACGTGACGCGTCCCGAGCCGAACAGCAGGAACGGCTTGTCTGGATGCTCGCGCGCGCGGCTGGTTATGAGGTCGGCGACTGTTTTCGGTTCCGCGGTCACTGCGCCTTCGGTTCGCGCGGCAATCCCAGCGCGCGCTCGGCGAGCAGGTTCTTCTGGATCTCGGACGTTCCGGCCGCGACCGTCAGTCC
>VAWS01000079.1 GCA_005884515.1 Actinomycetota bacterium | reverse complement strand
GAAGCGCTCGCGGATCGCTTGGAGGACCGGCATGTGCTGGCCGGCCCACTCGATCCGCACGCGCCCGCGCCCCGCAAGCGCGAGGTCTTTCACATCGTGATCCACGTTTCCTCCTCGGAAAGGTCAGGCCAGGCGACTCTTGAGCTGGTCTATCGCGGTCACGGGGGTCGGGTCGACGCCCCGGCGCACTGCAAGATACACGCTGACGAAGTCGCCGAGCAGGACGGCGCTCATCAGCCGGGCGAGCGGCGATTCCCCGACGGCGCGCGCCTCGACCGAGGTGGCGACCAAGCCGCCGATCCGTTCGAGCGTCGCCTCGATCCGCTGCGTGACGCGCGGGTTCTCGTTCGGCGTCCGTAACACCACGATCGCAAGGTCGGCGATCCCCGGAGAGCTCTGCTCGTAGCCGACGACTTCGTTGTGGTCGAGCTCGGGCAGGACGCTCGAGAACGCAGGGACCTTCGCATTCTCGTTGAGCTGTGTTCGCCACCGCGTTGCGGCCGCCGACAGAGCGCCTTCTTGGCCCCAAACCAGTGGAATCCTTCCAACGAGCTGCCCCGAGATCTTCTTCGCGTCGTTCTTCTCCGTGGTGACGTCTCTCCCGTACACCGTGACTTGCCGCTCGAGAACATCTCCCGTCTCCGTGAGATGCGGCGTGAGGTCGGCGAGCAAGCCCAGCTGCTCCGCAAGGACGAGCGCAGGAGCGGCGAGCGATGCGAAAGCTTGGCGCGGCTGTAGCTCCTCAACAGGCGAGATCATCGCGACGGAATGAGCGCGCGCGCGATCTGCGAGCGCACCGCCCGTTGCGATCGCGACGATCCGAGCCTTGCGTTCCAAGGCGTCGTCGAAGCACGCGAGCGTCTCCTCTGTGTTCCCGGAGTAGCTCGCACAAAAGACCAGCGTGTTCGGACCCGTCCACGCGGGGAGCTTGTACCCCTTCACTACCGTGACCGGAACGGTCCCCTCTTCGGCCGCGATCGCGGCGAGCACGTCGCCTGCGATCCCGCTTCCGCCCATCCCGCAGTAGACGATGCCGTTGATCCCGTGCCGTGTTGGCAATCCGTCGCACGAGCGCGCGCGCGTTATCGCTTCACGCCATTGCTCGGGCGTGCTCTCGACGATTCCCAGCGCATCGTGCGAGTCGACCGCAGCGAGCGAGCCGGGGTCGTCGAGGTCGTTCACGAAGCCGGCTTCTCCGCTTCGTCGATGAGCATGATCGGGATGTCGTCGCGGACCGGGTACACGTACTTGCAGGTCCCTTGGCACGTGATCGTTTGCGCGGCTTCGTCGTACACGATCGCGCCGTGACAGTTCGGACAGATGAGGATGTCGATCAGTTCTTTGCTAACGGCCATCGTCTCCTCCAAGGTTCGCCCGGGATTCTACGGCCTGCTCCCGCGAGCGCGAACCGGCGCGCTCAGCCTCGAATGATCGACAGGATCTGATCGCGGTGGGCTTCGCCCACCGATGCGTCGCGTGCCTCGACGTTCAGCCGAAGCAAGGGTTCGGTGTTCGACGGCCGCAAGCTGAACCACCACTCGTCGTAGTCGATCAGCAAGCCGTCGGTGTGGTCGTGGCTGCCGTCCGGGAAGGCCTGCTCGACCCGGCGCATCGCGCCCTCTTTGTCGGCCACCTCCGAGTTGATCTCGCCCGAGTTCCAGTAGCGTCGGTAGGGCGCCAACGCGTCGCTGAAGCTCCCGCCCGACCGGGAGATCACCTCGAGCGTCTGCAACGCGGTGATCACGCCACACTCGGCGCGGTAGTGGTCGCGAAGGTAGAAGTGGCCGGAGTGCTCAGTGCCGAACACGGCGCCGGTCTCGGCCATGACCTGCTTGATGAACGAGTGACCGACGCGCGTGCGTATCGGTTCGCCCCCGTTCTCGATGATCGTCTCCGGCACGACGCGCGAGCACGTCAGTGAGTACACGATCTTCTCACCGGGATGCTGCTCGAGCATCACCTTGGCGATCATGGCGCCGAGGAGCGACGCCGAAACCGGCTCCGCCTTCTCGTCGACGAAGAACACGCGGTCCGCGTCGCCGTCGAACGCAATGCCGGCCACGGCCTTGTGTTCGAGCACGGCCGCGCGCAGCGCCGCGAGGTTCTCCGGCTGGATGGGATCGGCCGGGTGGTTCGGGAACGTTCCGTCGAGCTCGAAGTAAAGCGGGACGACCTCGAAGGGAAGGCGCTCGAACACGCGCGGGACCGACAAGCCTGCCATGCCGTTCCCAGCGTCGATCACAACCTTCAACGGCCGCAGCGCCTTCACGTCGACGAAAGACAGCACGTGCTTCACGAACTCCGGCATGAGGTTGCGTCGCGTGATCTGTCCAAGCCGTGGGGGCCGCGGGAACTCCCCGCTCGCGACCATCTCCTTGATGTCGTTCATTCCGCTCTCGCTGCCGACCGGAAGGGCGCCGGCGCGCACCATCTTCATACCGTTGTACTTGGACGGGTTGTGCGACGCCGTGAACACGACGCCCGGCATATCGAGCGAGCCGGACGCGTAGTACAGCATGTCGGTGGTAGCGAGCCCCATGTCGATGACGTCCGAACCTTGGGTCGCCGCTCCGGAGATGAAGGCCGCGGACAACGGCTCGCTCGAGGAACGCATGTCGTGTGCGACGACGATCGAGCGCGCGTCGAGCAGCGACACGAACGCGCGGCCGGCTCGGTGCGCCACTTCTTCGTCGAGCTGATCCGGATACAGGCCGCGGATGTCGTACGCCTTGAAGATTGCGTCGAGGTCCACGACGGCCATCCTACCCAGCGGCCTGGATCGCTTTCTGCTCGAGCACCGTGTGGGCGACGCGCGCAACACGGCCGGCGCCGCACGCCTGCGCGCCGCGTAACGCCGCGGTTAACTCTCGTCGTGCTGCGGCAAGGAAACCGGCATCGACCAGCGCGACTCCGTAGAACAACCGCGACTTCGCGACGTGCCGGCGCGCGTCTGCGCCGCGCGCGATACGTACCCCCCGTTTTCCCGGTCTCAGACCGTCGCGCGGGCGTCCGATCGTGAGCGCGCGCTCCACCCGAACCCAGTCGAGCCGCACCTGAGCGCGCCAGTCGGCGGCGACACCGATCGCATCGGCTTCTGCGAGACGCGCGTCACAGGACGAGACCCGGTGGCGTCCGATCGCGTCGGCCGCGAGGCCGATCAGCGCGTGCGCGCGCTCGGCGTCCGTTCGCGCCTGATCCAGAGCCCATTGATCCCACGCCTCTGCGCGCGCATGTCGCGCGGTCTGCCGGAGGACGGATCCGAGCGTGATCCCGGCTGCGACGCGCACCGCGCGCGCATGTGCCAACTCGGCAAGGGGTGCTGCCAGCGCGCGCGCCCGGGCGAACTCGCCGCGCGACGACGCGACGTATGCCCGTACCCATTGGGCATGCTCGGATGTGGCGGACCCCAGCGTCTCCAGCGCTTCGGTGAACCGGCCTCCGAAGGCCAGCTCGGTTGCGCGCGCTACCGCCCGGCGGGACGCGGGCATGGAGTGGAATCAGGCTTTCGGCTTCGCGGAGCGCTTCGGCGCCCGCTTCGCGAGCTCGAGGACGTTCGGGAGATCGATCGGCTCGCCGTCTTTGTTCCACCAGCGCTTGTCGCATGCATGGCACGAGTAGAAGGAGACTGGTTCCCCGTCTTCCATCGTGAGGTTGATGTTGATCACGTTGCGGGAACCGCATTGCGGACACTCGAGCGCCGCCATCCCAGCTCCCTTCTCCGCCGGGCTCAGGCGCCCGGAACCCTGCCCCAAACATACCTGTTTGCGCGGGACGTCAACATGATCCAACCGGGGGGTCTTCCCAATGGAGGCAAACCACCCATTCAGGTGACCTCGGCCCCCTCCGGCAGCTGTTTGCCGATGTAACGCGAGCGAAGCCGGCCCTCCTCGCGCCAGTAGGCGTACCAGTACGGCCCGTGGGGACAACGCGTGCACCCGTCCTTCCCGCACCGGACCTGCTCGAGCCGGTAGGTGACCTTCGCGTGCTCTTCCGGGCGTTCTTCCTTGAAATCGGGGCCGTCCCGGTGGAGCAGCAAGCCTCGGATGAAGATCATGAGCCGCCGCAGGTCGTATTCGTCCATTCGGCGGATGGATCGGATGAGGGATCGATCGATGGGCACCGGTTGGCCTCTTAGGTAGCGGATTACCTAAGAGACTCCAGCAGGTATCGGGTCGCCGGTCAAGGGGTTGGTTGTCGGGCTGTTAGGCCCCGCTGGCCGACGCGTCGGCAGCCGTTTCCCAGCTGCCGACCTCGGGCCGGATGGGCGTGACGGTCGGCGGAACCACTCGGAGGTCTTCCTTCAGCCATCCCAGGGGAACGGCAAGCCGCTCGGCATGAGCAGCGCAAAGGTCGTACGCGGCCGGATGCGGCTGGGGGGTGAGATCTTCGATCCAGACGACCTTCTGGGCATACGCGTAGGTCAACGACGCGGAAGCAGGCCAGCGACAGCCGTTCCGAGAGCATCGCCGAACGTCGTTGTTGCCCTTGCCGGCCACGGCGCGAACGATACGAGAGGAGGTACGCCTTTTCAAGCGTCCTGGAGCGGATCCGTCGCCACCGACCAGCCGCATCTCCCGTCTTACCCGACAGATTTGTTACCTAAGGCAGTTTTGATTTTCAACTGCAGTCAAGACCCAGATCCGGTCGGACCGGATCGGCCCCGAAGAGCGAACACCAAAACAAAGAGACCACCGCTCGGATGGCCTCTTACCTGCGCTGCTATCAACGTTCGAGCGGCCGCGCGCGGGGCGCGCGCCCACTGATGACCAAAAGATGTACTCCCGAGTAGCCTTCGGGTCGCCCCTACTCACTTCTCGGGAGTACTCAAACAACATAACACACGCGAGAAAGGCCCTGCAAGGAATTCGCGAGATTGGTAGTGGGTCATTTTGAAGAAACTTTCTTCTGGCGGCCCTCGAAGGCGTCGAGCAGCCCGACTATCTCCTCGAGGTCCAACCGTGATCCGATCGGCGGGGCACTTCTTTGGCATGGGTCTGTCATCGCATGAAGGACCGACGTCCCATGGGTCATGGGGGTAAGCAGGTACTACTCTC
>VAWS01000078.1 GCA_005884515.1 Actinomycetota bacterium | reverse complement strand
ACCTTGCCGTCGCGGATATCAAGCAGCACCGCCGAGTTGTATGAGAAGGACTTGCCGCCGCGCTGCGCCGTTATCCGGGCTAACACGACTGCGTGCGTGTCGCTGGTCGTGATGTCGTGCAGTTCGCGCTTGAGTGTCCCGCCCGTCAAGCTGTCCATCTTGGCGAGATTGGCCCCAACCTCGGCCATGCCTTTGCGGGTCCCGGACAACTGGTTCTTGCCGGGGGCGTGCACGACGATGTCTTCGGCTTGGAGTGATTGGATAGTTGCAACGTCGCCCGATACAACGGCGTCGAACAGCTTGCGCGCGATCTTGCCTGTGTCCCCCACGCGGTTCCCCTTTCGCTCTGCTGCTCCGGATGAGGCAAGTCAACACCTTCGCGATCGCCCGAAGCAAGTGCGTCCTATTGCCCTTGTTGTGTACGGCACCGGACGCTCAGCCGCTCAGCCTCCAGGTGTTGCGCTCTGATGTTCTGATCGCCAGAGACGCTCGCTCTCTAGAGGAGGCGAAGGCGGTAAGCCGTCCCAGCTCATGTGTCATGACGAACACCGGCGTGTCCGAACATCCTCTGATTCGAAGTGTTGAGTTGGGCGTACTCTGGATGCCGTGAAGGTGCCAGAAGCCGGCGTCGAGGGTCGCCGGAAAACCCGATCCTGGACGTGGTTCGCCGCCTGGGTAGTTGTTGGCGCGGGTTACGCCTTTGGTCTGATCGAGGGTTTGATCGGTCTTCCGTTCTTGTTTTTTGCAATCATCGGTACTGTCTTCTTGGCGCGACGCCTGTCCTCGATGCGCGGGGTAGGTGGCGTCTGCTCAGGATTAGGTCTCATCCCCCTATACATCTCTTTCATCAACCGCAGCGGCCCGGGGGACATTTGCTCCCGAACGACAGCAGGGAGCAGTTGCGTATCTGAAATGAGCCCTTGGCCGTGGCTCCTCATTGGGGCGCTCCTCGTGTTCACTGGCTGCCTGACCTTCCTCATTCACGAGCGCAGACTCACAAGGCTCATGTGACATTGCAGACTCACAAGGCTCATGTGACATTGACGAACACTGGCGTTCCCGGCGGTCGCCTCGCTGGCGTTGTGGCATGAAGTTCGAGAGCATACGATCTGCTGACGGATCCGGCGCTGGCGTTGGGTCCTCAACGAGAGGAGACACCATGCCAACCGTGATCGCTCATCACGACGTGAAAGACACCAAGCATTGGCTAGCCTCGCCGAAGCGCGAAGAAGTCTTCGGACCCCTCGGCGTCACCAACATCCGAACGTTCGTCGACCCGGAGAACTCGACTCGAGTGGCGGTGCTGATGGACGTTGCCGACATGGATGTCGTCATGGGCGCGATGCAGAACGAGGCGATGGCCGAAGCGATGGCATCGGACGGCGTGCTGCCCGAGACCTTGGTAATCCTCGTCGAGGCGTAGATCCTTTTGGGAAACCCGGGCAAGTCGGTCGCTTCGCCGGGACTGCATACAAGGCGACAGATTACCTATCCGGCCATTCGAGAGAGCCGCGGCAACAGTCAGAAGTTGGGGCTGGGTCGGGTGACTTTTGCGAACACTGGCCTGGAGAGACGCCTCACACCTCATAGCCTGAGCCTTGGTCGAGCGAAAAAGCGCAACGCTGCCTTGCAGCCGCGGCCGCCATGCGTTGATGCGTTCAGATGTCACTAGATCGCGCATACCGCCATCCATTGACATATAGACGCTCAACAACTTAGGTGTCATTTGCGAAAGCTAACTGTCCTGGCGCTCGACCCTGATCGTCACGTTCGGCTTGATGCCGGCGATCGCCGGCATCACGTGATTCAGAACTTGCTCCGCTGTCGCGCGGAACGTGCGGCCGCGCGCGCTCACCTTCACCCAGCCTTTCTCCTCTCGGTAGTAGCGCTCGACGAAGTTCTTGGTGCCGATGAAGATGACGTAGCTCTCGTTCGTTAGGTTCACGTTTCGTCCTCTCCGAGCCTCCTGAAAAGCATAGGTCGCTAAACGAAACGACCGGCGCGACGCGCCGGTCGTTTGTCTCTGCTGCGCGCTCTACGGGATGTGCGTGCAGTCGCTCGGGCCGTGCGGCGCGTAGCCGATCTGCAGGTGGAACCCGCCCGGCCCGTTGATGACGAGGCATGTCGGCGTTGCCGCGCGCGACGAGACCGGAATGAGCATCGCGATCGCTCCCGCCAGAGCAGCGATGCCGACGACGATCTTCTTCTTCATGTCCAAACCCCCGGAACAGCGGGCGGCTCCGCCCGGAACGGGCGCCATATTACTCTCGCCCTCTTTGTCCGGTCACTGGGCACATCGCGCCATTCCCGCGATCGCTATCGGGCGTCGCTCTCGGTGATCGAGATCTGTAACGCACCGAACCGTTCACGAAGATCTGCCAAGGCGGCGTCGGCAAGCGCCCGCGCGGCAGTATCGCTCTCGCCCGTCGCGTGCACGGTGATACGCAGGAGATCCTCCTCGCCGAAGCCGTGCGCGCGCGACTTGATGTAGACGCCGGCGTGCTTCTCCTGGATCTCTTGGAGCATCGCCGCGATCGACGACTCGTCTCGGTGCTCGATCTGGAACGTCGTCTCCGCGAAACCACCGGGGCCGAGCAGGTCGTCGAGGTACGGAACAAGAGGGTGCTCCCAGATCCAGAAGAGCTCCGGCGGGACGCCCGGCAGCGCGACGAGCGTCGTCTCGCCGAGCGTCATCAAGAACGCAGGTGCACCGCCCACCTGGTTATCGAGCGCGGTCGACCCCCGAGGCAGCCTCGCCATGCGCAAACGTTCCTCGGTCATCTCGTCGTCCGCGACGGCTCCCGCCTCGGCCAGCTCTCGATACCGTCGCCGCACGATCGTCTCCGCCTCCTCGTTCAGCTCGATGGGTTGGTCCGTTCCCAGGGAGATCGCCTCGCGCGTGCGGTCGTCGTCGGTCGGCCCGAGGCCGCCATGGGTGATCAACAGCCTGGGGCGTCGAGACAGCGCCGCACCGATCTCGCCGGCAACCACCGGCGGCTCGTCGGGCAGCACCTGCACTCTGCGCAAAGCCGCACCGCGCGCGGCGATCCGTTGGGCCAGCCAGTACGAGTTCGACTCCTGCACGATGCCGCGCAGCAGCTCGTCGCCGATCGACAGGATCTCCACGGTCTTCATATCGAGATCCCGATCAGCTGCTCGGGCAGCTCGACGCGCGCAGCGGCGCGCCGCACGTACCCGGGCCGCTTCGCGCCCCGCTCGGTGATGACGGCGTCGAACAGCTCGAGCGGCGTGGATTCGTAGGCCGGCGACGCGTCCGGGCGCCAGAACTCGGACGGCACGAGCTTCCCCGTCGCCGCGATCGCGTAGCAGCCGATCTCCGCCTCGCGCGCGCCCAGCGCGACGACGGCCGTTCCCACCTTGTTCACCACGCCCTCGTCGGTCACCGCGTCCGCGCCGACGAGCGCGATGTCGGCCTTCTCGCATGCTCGCGCGATGCCGGCGTCCGGGATAACCGACGTCTCGAACCCGGCCGTCTCCAGACGCCGGGCGAGCGCCCGTCCTTCGCCGCCCGGGATCGACGCTGTGCACATCACGTGGGAAACCTTCCCCCGAACCCGCTCGAGCGCGCGCACCACGCTGCCGGACGACGAGTGCGTCAGGACGACCGTTTTCCGCTTCGTGATGACCCACCGGGTTGCGTCCGCGGCGGCCGTGGTGGCCGATGCAAGCTGCTCGGCATAGGCGGCCGCTTCCTCCTGTCCCTCCAGCGCCGCGGCGCAGAGCCGCCACAGGGCCGCCATCGCCGGATGCGCGCGCAGCAACGCGCGCGCGGCACGCATCACGTCCCGACGCGTCGTCAGCGCTTCGAAGCCCTGAGCCGCGCGCTGGGCGACCTCCACCGACCCGGATCGCGTGTCGGCGACCGCCTTGCGGATGTGGTCCCACGGATCCATGCGCATCATCCTCGCCGCTTCGTGTGACGGCGCCAAACGATAGGTGGGCGGCCCTTGAGGGGGGCGAGTACGATGCACAAGGGCACATGAGCGTGGATGCGCACAACCTCCAAGCGATCTTCGCGATGCGCGCGCTGTGGGAAAAGCTCGACCCCGCGGCAACGCCGTCGCTCGCGACCTTGAAGCCTCCCGGCGCGAGGCGCAACGTTGCGTTGCTGCCCGGTTCCTTCAACCCGCCGACGGCCGCGCACATGCTGCTCGCCGAGCGCGCGCTGCAGGAAGGCTTCGACTGCGTCGTGCTGCTACTCGCGCACAACACCGTCGGCAAACAGCCGTCCGGGCTGATCCCGGAGGACCGGCTGCTCGCCATGCGCGCGCTGACCGGTGGCGCATTCGGCGTCGGCGCCAGCTCGCACGGCCTGTACGCCGACCAGGCGGAAGCGGCCCAGCGCGTCTATCCGGACGCGGAGATAACGTTCTTGGTTGGTTCCGATAAGATCGAGCAGATCTTCGACCCCCGTTGGTACGACGATCGCAACGGCGCGCTCGAGCGGCTGTTCGGTTCGGCGCGTCTCGTGGTCGCCCCGCGCGCCGATCAAGGCGAGCTACTGCGTACAGTGCTCGAGCAGAACCGCCGTTTCGCCGACCGCGTGTCGGTGCTCCGGCTTCATCCCGCGGTTAGCGATCTGTCCTCGACGCGCGTGCGCGGCCTGTTGCGTGCCGGCGCCGAGCCCGCGGGCTTGGTCCCCGCGCCCGTCGCCGAATTGCTGACCGCGATGCGCGCGTTCGCACCGCCGATCGTGATCGGCGACGAAGAAGTCGACGCGTATGCGATCAGAGCGAAGATCATCGAGATGTTGTGGCGCGCGCGCGCGCCGGAAGCGAACGGCACCGATCTTCATGAACTCGTAACAACGGCGTTGTCGCCAACGCCGGAGGGCAGAAAATTCCGTGAAACTCTCGCGAACGGGGGCGCCGCGACATTCGATCTCATGCGCGCTAATGCATCCGGCCTATAGCGCTTGCGACACGAGACCTAGAAGGCTCGCATAAGGGTGAGTTAACCTCGTCGAAAGGTTTTTCTCGTTCTTG
>VAWS01000077.1 GCA_005884515.1 Actinomycetota bacterium | reverse complement strand
GAACGTCGCGGCAACCTGGAGCGAGAGCTGGCCCTGCGCGAGTGCAGCAACTAAAGCGGCCAGCCGCGTTCCGTCGGATCGGACGTAAACGTCGGCGATCGTGACCCCTCGCTCGGTTGGCGGCGGATCGCCCGTGATCGTCGCGAGTCGCCCGCCGCTCGCGACTGCTTGAAGCGCTATCGCCGCGCCACCGCGGGCCGCGTTCATGGCGCCAACGACCCCTCGTCCGTTTGGGGTTGCATCTCGCGCGAGGGCCGGCCACTCGGGATCGTGATAATCGAGCACGATGCGCGCGCCGTAGCCGCGAACGCGCGACGCACTCGATGGACCGGCCGTCGCGATGACACTCCCTCCGCGCGCGATCGCGAGCTGCACCGCAAGCCCACCGGTCACCCCGCCGGCGCCGTGCACCAGAATCCACTCGCCGGCCGGGTTGGGCGCAACCTCGATCAGCGCCTGGTCGGCGGTGAGCGCCGGGACCGGGAACGAGGCAGCCGTCTCCCACGGAACTGCGGCCGGCTTTCGCGCGACGTAGGCGGCTGGAGCGACGAGCCACTCAGCCCAGGCACCCTGATGTCGCAGCGGTACCGGGTGGGTGAGCACCGCATCTCCCACCGCGAAGTTCTTGACGTCCTCACCGACCGAGGTGACGACTCCTGCCGCTTCGACCCCGAGCGCTAGCGGCGGTCGGCGGCCGACCTCCCACCCGCCGACGCGAACGATCTCGTCCCAGTTGCCGACGCCTGCCGCGTCCACGGAAATCACGATCTCGTCCGGAGCCGGAGACATCGGAGCGTCAAGCTCGAGCGCACGCACCTCAGCGCCGAATGCATCGATGCCGGCAGCTTGCATCCGACGCACAACCATCAGCCGGAGAACCTTAACTTCCAAACCCGATAACACCAAGGCCAGGTGTGTGTCTCCCCCGCTCGCGTCGGATTCATTGGCGTTCGATCAACGGCTTAGACGCACAAGCGGAAGTGACGGTTATCCGCTGTCCAAGCGCTGTACCCAATGGATAAGAAGCGTTTGTGCTGCTTGTGCGCCCGGCAGGACTCGAACCTGCAACCTTCTGATCCGTAGGTATAGCAGGTTGAGCGCTGTGCGCTGGAGTCTTATCGCTGGTTGTTATCGAGCGGGCGGGAGAAAGTTATCCGCTGTTCCGCATCCATTCGGATCGTCAAGGCGAGCCGTTCAATCACTCTCTCACCTAATAGAGTGGATGCCAGCGGCTTGCGCTTGCAGGAACTCTCGCCACGTCGGGCCACCGCGGCGCGGGGCGCGACCAAGACCTTCACGGCGAAAAAGATTGCGGATAGTGCACCCTTCAGGCGGCACTTGGCGAACTGGACTCGGCGGAAGTCGATCGGCTCTTCTGCTTCCGCTGGAGCTGCATCGTTCTCTCGCACTAGTCAGGAAGAGTGTTTCGCGCACCACGCGTACAGCGCGTCGTAGACGAACGAGCCGCGTTCGAGCAGCCGATAGTCATCCGGTTCGGCCTCCAAGCCTCCCGCGCCGAGCGCTTCGATCGCTGCGCCGAACGGATGGGCGTCGCGGTCTGATGAGATGTCAGCAGCGTGCACGATCTGCGCGAGCATCGCGAGCGCCGGATCACCCTTCGCGAGCTCGAACTCGCTGATAAGCACCTCGAAGCTACATTTGCCGTCCCGGTGCGTGAACTCGGCGCCAGGTGCGTCGAAGCTCCGTGCCCCTCGCGCGCGGGCCACATCAAGCACTTGGTCTGCAGGGACGTACAGGATCTCTGCCTCAGGGTCGATGAAGCGGCGGATCAGCCAGGGGCATGCGATCCGATCCGTCTTCGGTCGTGCTCGTGTTACCCAGTGCATACGTACTTTGCCCGAGCGATCAGAGCCTCATCTATGCGACTCATCCGTGTGATTGTCCCTTAGATGGTCGAGCATCTCGACAACCGAAAGCAAAGGGACGTGTGAATGCCTTATCCCGAGGGATTCGAGGATCGCGTGGTCGGCTTCATGAGCTTGTTCGAGGGACTCTCGGAGGCCTGCTCTTCCAGAATCCTGCCGACGTTCCTTCTTCCTTGGTTCGCGACGCCCTTTAGCTTTTTCGGCCACTCTTCACTCCTTGCCTTTTGTCAGCGAACGCTCACGGCATCGAACGCTCGGTGCGATCGGGTCTACGAAACGATGCACGAGAACTCGCGGTAAGGAAACCGTGCGCCGCGATGACAACCCCGGCGATGGTACGTAGAACTGGCGCAGGAATCTGGGCTCGTGCTCCTACACCCGTGTTCATCGCTTTCAAGGGAAGAGGTGGTCGCCGCGTCCGATAGCTCGATCAAGGTCGTCACTTCGGAAAGGGCCGGGGATCTTGGTGCCGGTCCGAGCTTGTGGTCGGTCCTTTCAGACGGTCTAGGCCGAGAATCGGCACAAGGTATGCGTGTCGGTGAGCCAGTCAGCCAACTGGCCACACCGAAGTTCGGCATGGACTTAGTGCGCCCGGAGGGACTCGAACCCCCAACCTTCTGATCCGTAGTCAGACACTCTATCCACTTGAGCTACGGGCGCTTAGCTTCCTTCGCGGAGGCGGAGCGATTCGAACGCTCGAGGGGGTTGCCCCCCAACGGGATTAGCAATCCCGCGCCATAGACCAGACTAGGCGACGCCTCCATTTGATGCCGGGCATTGTACCGACGGGCCTCGAGGGGTAGGGAATCAATCGGATGATCACGATCGGGACGAGCGGCTGGGTCTACCCACATTGGAAAGGTCTGTTCTACCCGCGGGACCTGCCGTCCAAGGAATGGTTCGCGCACTACGCGGCGCACTTCCCCACGGTCGAGATCAACAACTCCTTCTACCGCCTACCGTCCGAGCAGACCTTCCGCAACTGGCGCGCGCAAGCACCACCGGGGTTCTGCTACGCGGTGAAGGCCAGCCGCTACATCACCCACCTCAAGCGGCTGAAAGATCCGAAGGAGCCGGTCGACCTGTTCTGGTCGCGCGCGAAGCTGCTGGGAGACCGGCTCGGTCCAGTGCTGTTCCAGCTACCGCCGCGGTTCCCGGTCGACCCGCCGCGGCTCGAAGCATTCCTGAGGACGCTGCCCAAGGAGTTGAAGCCCGCGTTCGAGTTCCGCGATCTCTCCTGGGAAACCGAGGAGGTCCTTGGGCTGCTCGACCGCGCGCGCGCTGCGTTCGTCTACGCGGACCGGCCCGGCGCGCGCGTTCCGGACGTCGTGACCGGCGGGTGGTGCTACATCCGCTTCCACCAGGGCGCGCGCGCGCATCCCGGATACCCGGCACGGAAGCTCGAAAGATGGGCGGATCGCATCGCGGGCCTTGACGCGAAAGACGTCTACATCTACTTCAACAACGACACGCTGGGCGCGGCCATCAAGGACGCGTACACACTGGCGGAGCTGCTCGAGGACCGCGGCCGAAAGGTCGCTAGGCCATCTGTGCGCGGCGCAGCGCGCGCAACTGGCGGATCTCGGCGATCTTGAGCAGCACCCACACGCCGGCGAACCCGAGCGCCCATTGCTTCGCGCGCTCGCCGGCCATCAGCTCTTCCATCTTCGTCGCCAGGTTGTCCGGCACGAGGTTGATGACGGCGTTCACGGGCTGCACGGCTTCCTTCTTGCGTTTGCGCGCGCGCACACGCTTCACGGCGAACCAAAAGATGGTTCCGCCCATGCCGCCGCCCACCGCGAGCCCAACGACGCGCTTTGCCGGCGTGAGCGCCGGCATCCGCTCTTCGAGCGCGAGCAGCTTGCCTTCGAGCTTCTCCCGCGTCTCTTCGATCTCTCTTACCGTTTCAACGCTTCTTTCGCCCATCGCACGTCCTCCTTGATCGTCCGCTCCGTCTCTTCCGGTGCGAGGGGCGGAGACTTCATCTTGACGATGCCGGTCACGGCGGCGATGCCGGCGATAGCCAGGAACGCGCCCATCACGATCAGCAGCGCGGCCCACACCGGCATCACGAGTGCGAGCGCAGCGGCGGCGGCCGCTCCCCCGAAGAGCAAGGCCATGAGGCCGAGCACGCCGGCGCCACCGAGCGCGCCGATCGCCTTCACACGCGCGACGACCGCTTCGACGATCTCGATGCGCGCGAGCTCGAGCTCCTTCCGCACGAGCGTGCCGGTATCGTTCGCGATCCCGCGGACCAACTCGAGCGTCGACTGGTGCCGCTCCTCTTCATGGAGGGGCACGCTTGAAGGATGTGGTTTGCTTGCCATGATCGGCCCTCCGAGATCAGGCGCCGCTGTCTTGCAGAAGATCTTGGAGCATCGAGCTGACCGCTTCGGTCTCCGGCTGGCCGGGCGGCACGACGTCGTCGGTCGCGCGCAAGAAGCGTTCGATCACATCGCTCGGCACCAGCGTCGTGATGATGACGAGCCGCTCCTCGAACTGGAACGACGTGAAGCTGCGCGCGCCGCCGGGCTCGACGGTCATGCTCTGGTAATGGATCGAGATGTTGAGCGCGTTGCGAAGGTCCATCCGAAGCATCGTTCGCTCGAGCACGATTGCGCGGCTCGGCGCGCGCACGGCGATCGAAACGACGAGAGGATCATCTCGCTTGTACTCGATGCTCAGCCAGCCGACCAGCTCGTCGCCCGAGCCAAGCGGGACGCGCAGGATCGCGCCGTCAAGCGTATGCGCTACCTCTGTTGGGAATCCGCGCGGGCCCGGTGTCTTGCGCAGCATCGTGTCTCCTTCTTGACAATCCTTTACCCGCGTCACAGCCACGGCTAACCATTCCGTTCGAGCAGGTCATCGCCCAGTTTCGGTTACCCTTGCGCCGTGCCGGGACGTGTTCGCGTGGGGACGCAAGGGCCGACGGCTCCGCCGATGCGGCTCAACAGGCTGCTCGCCAAAGGTGCGGAGCGTGGCGGCTTCGATTCCTACTGGGCGCTCGACCACATGAT
>VAWS01000076.1 GCA_005884515.1 Actinomycetota bacterium | reverse complement strand
ACCACGAGCAGCACATCGACAACCGGACGCTGCAGCTGCATCGCGCGCCGCACACTTCGAGCGAGCTGTACTACAAGGGCGCGCTGAAGGGCAGCTCGCAGGCGATCTATTCGGGACTGGTCGACATCGAGAAGGACGCGAAGCAGTCCGACGCGCAGCAGACTAATCGGAACCTTCTGCTGTCCCGCGGGGCGAGCGCCCTTCCGGACCCGTTCTTGGAGATCAAGACGAGCGAGGTCGTGCGCGCGACGCACGCCGTCTCGGTCGGACGGCCGGACGCGGACGTGCTGTTCTACCTGCAGAGCCGCGGTTTGGACGACGAAGCCGCGCAGAACGTGTTCGTGAAGGGTTTCTTCCAAGAGGTGATCGACCGCGTGCACGTCCCGGAGATCCGTGCGTCGCTCGAGACTGCGGTCGAGGACGAGCTGGCGCTCGAGGAGTGAAAACGGTGGCGAAGATCCGCGTGTGTAGGGCCGACGACTTGAAGCCGGGGATGGCCCTCCGAGTCGAGAACGACTCGGAGCCGATCGCCGTGTTCAACGTCGACGGCGACTTCTACGCGATCTCCGACACCTGCAGTCACGAGGAATCCTCGCTGTCGGAGGGATACGTCGACGAGGACATCGTCGAGTGCGCGAAGCACGGCGCGATGTTCCACATCCCGACCGGCGAAGTGCGCTCGCTGCCGGCGACGCACAACGTGCGCACGTTTGGGACACTTGTTGAAGACGGCGACTTGTACGTGGAGGCTTGACGGAGATGACGGATACACAGACGGCACCGCGCGCGAGCGAGACGAAGCCGGGCGAGGTCCTGCTCGAGATCGAGGACCTGCACGCCGGTGTCGAGGGGCGCGAGGAGATCCTCAAGGGCGTGTCGCTGGTGATCCGCCGCGGCGAGGTGCACGCGGTCATGGGCCCCAACGGCTCCGGGAAGAGCACCTTGTCCTACGTGCTGATGGGGAGACCGGGTTACCGGGTCACGCATGGGACGGTTCGCTACAAGGGGCGGAACCTGTTCGAGCTGCCGGTCGATGAGCGCGCGCGCGCCGGGATGTTCCTCGCATTTCAGTACCCGCAAGAAGTCCCCGGCGTCAGCGTCGTCAACTTCCTGCGCTCGGCTCGCAACGCGGTGACCGGGAAAGAGACGTCGGCGATCGAATTCTTCCGGTTCCTCAAGGAGAAGATGGCGTTGCTCGGCATGGATGAGGACATGGTGCGCCGGTACGTGAACCAAGGGTTCTCGGGCGGCGAGAAGAAGCGCAACGAGATCTTGCAAATGGCCGTGCTCGAGCCGGACCTGGCGATCCTCGACGAGACGGACTCCGGCCTCGACATCGACGCGCTCAAGGCGGTCTCTGCGGGGATCAATGCAGTTGCCGATGAGCACGTCGGGGTGCTGCTCATCACCCACTATCAGCGGATCCTCAACTACATCACGCCCGATTTCATCCACGTTCTGATCAACGGGCACATCGCACGATCCGGGGGCCCGGAACTTGGTCCCGAGCTCGAGCAGACGGGGTACGATTCTTTCAGGGAGGACGGCGCGGCGCCCGACATGGGCCCGCTGCCGTAGGGCGATGTTCGATCCCAAGGTCGTTCGCAAGGACTTCCCGATCCTCGAGCGCCGCGTGCACGGCGACAAGCCGCTCGTCTGGTTGGACAACGCCTCCACGACGCAGAAGCCCCGGCGCGTGATCGACTGCCTCGTCGACTTCTACGAGCATCACAACTCGAACGTGCACCGCGGCGTGTACGCGCTGGCCGAAGAGGCGACTGAGCTGTACGAAGGCGCGCGCGCGAAGATCGCCGCGTTCATCGGTGCGTCCGGGAAGCGCGAGATCGTGTTCACGCGCTCGGCGACGGAGTCGCTCAACCTGGTCGCGAACGCGTGGGGGCGCGCGAACCTGAAGCCGGGCGACAAGGTCGTCGTCACCGAGATGGAGCACCACTCCAACCTGATCCCGTGGCAGCTGGTGACGCAAGCGACCGGTGCGCAGATCGTGCCGTGGCCGATCACCGACGACGGCTTCCTCGATCTCGAGGCGATGCCGCGGGTGCTCGACGGGGCCAAGATCGTCTGCGTCTCGCAGATGTCCAACGTGCTCGGCACGATCAACCCGATCCGCCAGGTGGCCGACGCCGCGCACGCGGCCGGCGCGCTCGTCCTGGTCGACGGCGCGCAAGGCGTTCCGCACCTGATCACGAACGTCGCCGAGATGGAAGCGGACTTCCTCGCGTTCAGCGGGCACAAGATGCTCGGCCCGACCGGATCCGGCGGCTTGTGGGCGCGCGCGGAGCTGCTGGATGCGATGCCGCCGTTCCTCGGCGGCGGTGAGATGATCCTCGAGGTCTGGATCGACCACGCCACCTACAACGAGATCCCGTACAAGTTCGAGGCAGGCACGCCGAACATCGCGCAGTCGATCGGGCTCGGCGCGGCGGTGGACTACCTGAACGACCTGGGGATGGAAGACGTGCGCGCGCACGAGATCGAGATCGTGACCTATGCGCTGGACGAGCTGCGGAAGATCGACGGCCTGAAGGTGTTCGGGCCGGCCGACCCCACGAAGCGGGGCGGCGTCGTGTCGTTCTGGATGGAGGACCTCCACCCGCACGACCTCGCGACGATCGTCGATACCGAAGGCCTCGCGATCCGCGCCGGCCACCACTGCGCGCAGCCGCTGATGCGGGTTCTGGGCGTCCCGGCGACCAGCCGCGCGTCCTTCTACGTCTACAACACCCACGACGACGTCGACGCTCTCGTGGCGGCGCTCGGCAAAGCGCGCGAGACGTTCGCGCGCGGCGGCGGGCTCCCGTTCTAGACTGCTGCCATGTCACTCGACGACCTCTACCGCGAAGTGATCCTCGATCACTACCGTTCGCCGCGGAACAAGCGCCACATCGATTCCGGCGGGATCGACGTCCACCGCAATAACCCGCTGTGCGGTGACGACATCACGGTGTACGTCGTCGTGGACGCTACCGGGGTCGCAACAGACGCGGCTTTCGAGGGGCAGGGCTGCTCGATATCGCAGGCGTCGGCGTCGATGCTGACCGAGCAGATCCGCGGCAAGAAGGTCGACGAGATCGAAGGCATCGTCCTCAACTTCCGCAAGATGATGGCAGGCGAGGAAGGGCCGGGCGAGGAAGAGCTCGGCGATCTCGTCGCGTTGAAAGGCGTTGTGAAGTATCCCGTCCGGATCAAGTGCGCGGTGCTTGCGTGGGATGCCTTGCAGGAAGGCATCTCGCAGTACGAGAAGGCGCACTAGCACCCCGTGGCGTCGGGCCCCATCGTCATCGTCGGCGCGAACCTCGCCGGCGGCCGCGCGGCCGAAGAGCTCCGCAAGAAGGGATTCGACGGAGCGATCACGCTGATCGGCGAGGAGCCCGAGCGCCCGTACGAACGCCCGCCGCTGTCGAAAGAGTTCCTCCGGGGCGAGCAGCCGCTCGAAAAAGCGTTCCTGCGGCCCGAGACCTGGTACGCGGAGAACGACGTGACGCTTCGGCTGGGCGAGCGCGCCGAACGGTTGGACCTGGATGCGCGCGCCGTCGAGCTGCGGGGTGGTGAGCGCGTTCCGTTCGACAAAGTGTTGCTGGTCACCGGTGGCCGGCCGCGCATGCTTTCCAACCCCGGCGCCGACCTGCCGGGCATCACCACGTTCCGCACCTACCGCGACGCGCAAGCGTTGTCCGAGCAGCTGAAGCCGGGCACGCGCGTGGTTGTGGTCGGTGCAGGGTTCATCGGCTCCGAGATCGCAGCGGCCGCACGCGGCCGCGGGGCCGACGTGACATTGTTCGAAGCCGAAGCGGTTCCGCTCGTGCGCGCGCTTGGAGAGCAGCTCGGCCGGATCCACGGCCAGATCCATCGCGACAACGGGGTGGATCTTCACACCGGGATCAAAGTCGAGGGCTTCGAGGGGGATACCCACGTGCGTCGCGTGCTGACGTCCGAAGGCGCGTTCGACGCCGATATCGTCATCGTCGGTGTCGGCATCCAGCCGAACGTTGAGCTTGCCCAAGATGTGGGGATCTCGGTCTCGAACGGCATCGACGTCGACGAGCTGTGCCGGACCTCGGCGGCCGGCGTGTTCGCCGCCGGGGACGTCGCTCGTCACCCGAACCCGTACTGCAACGAGCCGATCCGCGTCGAGCACTGGCAGAACGCGCAGAACCAGGGCGCCGCGGCCGCGCGCGCGATGCTCGGCGGCACGGAGCCGTTCGCGGAAGTGCCGTGGTTCTGGTCGGATCAGTACGACCTCAACCTGCAGATGGCGGGCCATCCGCTCCACTGGGACGAGCTGGTGTTCCGCGGCGACGTCGACGCGCGCTCGTTCTCGGCGTTCTACCTCGACAAGGGCCGGCTGGTTGCGTGCGTCGGCTTCAACCGGGGGAAGGATGTGCGCGGGGCGCGCGCGCTGATCGAGGCGGGACTGTCGCCGGAGCCGTCGGTGCTCTCGGACGTTGCTCGGCCCCAACGGTGCGGGGAAGACCACGACCGTCCGCATGGCCGCCGGTCTGATCGGGATCACGCAAGGCGGTGCGTGGATCGACGACGTCGACGTAGTGAAGGATCCGGCGCGCGCACGGGCGCGCGCAGGGCTGCTCATGGGCGAAGCCAACCTCTACGACAACATGACGCTGCAGGGCTACCTGTCGTTCTTCGGCGAGGCGTACGGGCTCACGCCCGCGACGGCGCGCCGGCGCGCCGGCGATCTGGCCGCCGAGGTCGGACTGACGGACCGCCTGACGCGCAAGATCGAGTCGTTCTCGAAAGGCATGAAGCAACGCGTCGGCCTTGCGCGCGCGCTGGTCAACGACCCGCCGGCGCTCTTCCTCGACGAACCGACGAGCGGCCTGGACGTCGAAGCTGCAATCGAGTTCCGCGAGCGCATCAGGGAGTTCCGCCACGAACGTCGCTCGATCGTGCTGTGCACGCACGTGCTTGCGGAAGCGGAGGAGCTCGCCGACGACGTCGTCGTGATCCAGCGCGGGAAGATCGTCGCGCACGGGTCCCCGGCCCAGCTCAAGCGCTCGAGCCAGGGGGATCGCTTCCGGATCCGCCTCGCGAAGCCGCTCAAGAAGTACGAGGCGGCGTTCAAAGGGCTATCGGTCGAAGATGTCCGGTTCGACAACGGCACGATCGAGTTCCGAACGAAGGACGCGGCGGGGACGAACCCCGAGATCGTGCGCCGTTTGGTTGCGGCCGGCGCCGACGTGATCGCGGTCGACGAGGTCGACCGCACGCTGCAAGAGGCCTACGTCGACATCGTGAGGAGCGCGCGCGATGCGGGATGAAGTTCGCGCGCTTCCGGCGCTCACGGGAACGTTCGTCGTGATGCGCCGCGAGCTGCGCGCGCTGCTGCAGGATCGCCGCTCGGTCACGATGATGCTGATCTTCGGGCTCGTCTTGCCGATCGTGATCGCGAACGGCGCCATCGGAGCGAGAGGACGCCCCGATATCGTTCTCGTGATCATGACGGAAGTGCTCGTGTTCCCGTACATCGCGGGGCTCCAGGCGGCGCTGACCGCGTTCGTGGGTGAGCGCGAGCACGGCACGCTCGGACCGCTTCTCGCGACGCCCCTCTCGAACGTCTCGATCTTCGCGGGGAAGCTCTTGGGCGCGGCCTACGTCCCCAGCTTGGCGACGAGCGCGATCGGGTTTACTGCGTTCTTGTTGTTCCTTCGCGGGAAGGCGGCCGACCCGTTCACGATCGTCTCGCACGGCGTCTTGCTCGAGACGGTCGTCCTGTCGCTGGTGGCGGGGTTCGCGATGGTCGTGCTCGGCCTTCTGTTCGGCTCCAAAGCGAAGTCGGTGCGCGGTGCGCAGGCGATCACGGCGGTCG
Organism: Actinomycetota bacterium; assembly: GCA_005884515.1. Lineage (GTDB taxonomy): Bacteria > Actinomycetota > AC-67 > AC-67 > AC-67 > AC-67. The sequence goes on along the minus strand of VAWS01000076.1, from coordinate 3,504 downwards.
TGGTCTTCCCGGTGATCTTCGGCGTCCAAGCGCTGGCCTTCGTGGTCGTCCGGGAAAGCGCGTGGATCGCCTGGAGCATCATGCTCGGCTTTGCAGTCGCGATCGTCGTGAGCGTCGGGCTGTCCGCGCGCATCTGGAACCGCGAAGAAGCCTTGGTCTCGAGCGGCTGATTCCACCTAAAAACCCTAGGATGAGTGCCCGCCGGCGCCCTCTTTGCCACACCCCGCTACACTGAGCACCGATGCGAACGCGCCTGCGCGTGCTCCGAGCCGCCCTCCTCGGCGGCGCATCTTTGTTGGGTCTGGCCGGCGCGCACGTCCTCGACTATCTGCTCCTGTACCGAAACCCGGTGGTCCGGACGGGGCTGCTCCGCCAGACCGGCCACGCGTATTTCGGCAAGGCGTTCGAGTTCGCCATCGCGTCGGCGATCCTCGCAGTCATCGGCACGTTCGCGTTCGGCGTGCTGCGCGCGCATCAAAGCGCCGAGCGGCGATCGACCTGGCGCGCGGCCGGGATCCTCGCGCTGATCCAGAGCGGCGGGTTCGTCGCCCTCGAGGCCGGGGAGCGCATCGTCGTCAACGCACACGCCGGTCAGTTGCTGAAGGTCACACTCGTCGGCGTCGTGCTTCAGGTGATCGTCGCAACGGTCACCGCGTTCGTTCTTTCCCTGATCGAGCGTGCCGGCCGGTTCATCGCCCGCGCACTCAGCGCAACGCCAGCGCTTCGGCGTGCCGTCGTGGTCCTGTCGCGGCCGCGCGACGCGATCCGCCCGCGGCTGCTGTTCCTCACGCGCGCCTCGCCGCGCGCGCCCCCGCTCGCTCTCCTTTCCTGATCGAGAACGCCGTCTAGACGGACGGCGTCCGAGGATTGGAGATCTCGCATGTCCAAGTCATTTCGCTATGCGGTCGTGTCCGCCGTCTTGCTGACGATGGTTCTGGCCTCCGCGGCTCCCGCGTTGGCGCACGAGGAGCGCACCGTCGGGAAATACAAGTTCACCGTCGGCTGGGGGAACGAGCCCACGTACGCTGGTGTCGAAAACAGCGTCCAACTGATCCTCGCCGACGCGAAGGGGAAGCCGGTCACCGATCTCGGCGACTCGCTGAAGGTCACCGTCGTCAACGGAACCGATACCGTCACGTACAGCCTTGAGACGACCTTCGACCCGGACTCTGGGGAAGGCACGCCCGGCGACTATCGCGCGTTCTTCATCCCGACCCGCCCCGGCAACTACACGTTCCACTTCGCCGGCTCGATCAACGGCCAGAAGGTCGACCAGAGCTTCACATCGTCACCGACGACGTTCGACCCGGTGAAGGACCCGTCGGAGGTCATGTTCCCGGCGAAAGATCCCTCCGCGGGTGATCTCTCGAACCGTATCCAGGCGGTCGATACGCGGACGGGCCTCGCCCGGACCGCAGCCGACAAGGGGAAGAGCACGGCGAACACGGCCCTCATCCTTGCGATCGTTGGTCTCGTGCTCGGTGCCGGTGGCCTCGTGACCAGCCTGGTGAGCAGGCGCAAGAGGCCGGCCTGACGATGCGCCGCCGCGTTTCGCTGGTCGCTGCTCTCGTCTCGCTCGGGGTGCTGTTCACGATCCCGAGCGCGTACGCGCACGCGCTCCTGCGAAGCTCGGATCCGACCGACGGCGCACAGCTGGCCAAGTCGCCGTCGGCCGTCGTACTTTCGTTTACAGAGGATCCCGACTCGACGCTCTCGATCGTCCACGTCATCGACCAGAACGGGAACAACGTCGAGAAGGGGAAAGCGCGCGCGGTTCCCGGGCACGCGGATGAGCTGACGGTCGACGTCGGCGGCCTTCCGAACGGCGTCTACACGGTCTCGTGGCGAACCGTCTCGCGCGTCGACGGTCACGTGACCGCCGGCGCGTTCGCGTTCGGGGTCGGCGTCTCGCCGGCGGGCTTTCACCCGAAAGTGCCGAAGACGCCCTCGCCGTCGGTGCTCACCGTCGTCTCGCGGTGGCTGTTCTACGTGGGACTCTTCCTGCTGCTCGGCGCAGCGTTCGCTTGGTTGTTCGTCTCGAGCGACCTCGCGCGCGCGCCACCGCTGGCGCACGTTGGCTGGGTCGTGGCATGGGTTGGGCTGCTCGGACTGGTGGAAGCCCAACGACGGGACGCCGGCGTCGCGTTCGGGCACCTGTTCAGCACGTCGATCGGGCACGCGTTCATCGTCCGCGCGGTGCCGCTCCTGATCACCGTCGTGGGCGTGATTCTGGTTCGTCGTCCCGCGATGCGACGCGCGGGTTTCGTCGTGATCCTCGTCGGCGCCGCGGCGACGATCCTCGGACACGTCGCGGAAGGGCACGCGGCGACGGGCTCATGGCGGGTGGGGAAGATCCTGCTCCAGTGGGCACACGTGACGGCCGCGGGCGCGTGGATCGGCGGCCTGGCGGCGGTCCTCATCGGCGTCCGATCGCTCTCTCCCGAGGCGCGACATCGGGCGGTACGACGGTTCTCGACCCTCGCGCTGTGGCTGATCATCGTGTTGAGCGGTGCCGGTGTTTGGCGCGCGTTCGAAGAGATCAACACGTGGCACGGGCTGTTTTCGACGTCGTACGGCCAGGTTGTGATCGCGAAAGCGGCCCTGCTTCTCCTTCTCATCGGGCTCGGGGCGATGAACCGCTATCGGAACGTCCCACGAAGCGGCGAGGCACCTCGCGGCCTTTTCCGGACCGGTAGTGCGGAGCTCATCCTCGCGACCGCGGTCCTGGCTCTGACGGGCATCCTGTCCAGCGTTGCGCCTGCGCGCGCCGTCCAAACGGCAGCACCGGTCTCGAACGTCGTCGTGACGGGAAGCGACTTCGGAACGACCGTGAAGCTGCGTCTGACGGCGACGCCCGGCGGGCCCGGTTCGAACAAGTTCGAGCTGAAGGTGACCGACTTCAATACCGGCGCGCCGGTGCAAGCGCAGGTGTCGCTGCGGTTCTCGTACTTGGGGCCGGTGCAGCTAGGGCAGTCGACGTTGCAACTGCAATCGGCGGGCAACGGCATCTATCGGGCGACGGGAAGCAACCTCTCGCTGGGCGGAGTGTGGACGGTGACGGCTGTTATCCAGCGCGGGGCCGCATCCGTTGAGGTGCCGCTCACCGTGCCGACGAAAGTGACGCAGCAGGTGACGCTCAATGCCGTCGCGGGCCAGCCGACCGTGTACATCGTCGCGCTATCCCAGGGCCGCTCGGTTCAGTTCTACATCGATCCCGGTTCGCCGGGACAGAACAATGTTCACGCGACCTATTTCGACGCGAAGGGCCTAGGGCTGACGGGTCTGAGCGACTACTTCGTGCTGGAGACACCACCCCAAGGGCAACCGCAAGGCCTCACGTTCAGCCAACTTGCGGAGGGCCATATCGTTTCCGACGCAACGCTCTCCACGGGCACCTACCGGTTCGACGTGTGGGCGCACACGAAGACGGGAGAGTTGTTGTGGAGCTACTTCGAACAGACGATCGGAAAGTGAGGAAGCAAACGATGAAACGCATCGCAGCAA
>VAWS01000102.1 GCA_005884515.1 Actinomycetota bacterium | reverse complement strand
GACGGCTCCCGGGGTGTCGCCGCGCGCATGTCGGTCGGCGTCCGGGTGCGGTTCCTGACGTGGATCGGCGTCGGGCTGCTGATCGCCGCGCTGCTCGCCTTCATCGGCGGCGGGCTCATGCTGTACTTCGGGGTGCGGCAGCCCCGCCGGAAGGGCGCGCCCCCCGTGCCCGAGACAATCGCCTCCTGATCTCCCCCGCATAGGTCATCTGCCCGAGGCCGTTCGTTCGTTACCTTCATAGGATCCCGTGATGATGCGGGAAGGGGGCAACGGGTGGTGCGGCTCGCGGAGGCGCGGCGCGACGAGGGCTTCGATGCTGCCTTCGCCGTCCTTTTCCCGCGCGCGTTCCGGCTGAGCTACCGGCTGCTCGGCGATCGAGCAGCCGCGGAGGATGCTGCGGCCGAGGCCATGGCGCGCGCGTTCGCGGACTGGAAGCGCGTCTCGGAGCTTCCCTATCGAGAGGCGTGGGTCCTGCGGGTGGCTTCGAACATCGCGCTTGATCAGATCCGCCGGCGGAAGCTGCCGGTCGTTGTCCCGTCGGCGGTGTCGGAGGACGAAGACACGCACGCCCTGCGCGTTGCGTTGTGGGCCGCGTTGCGCGCGCTCCCGCGGAGGCAGCGCGAGATCGTGGTGCTTCGCTACATCGCCGGGTTGAAGGAGAACGAGGTCGCGCAGCTGCTCGGCATATCGCTTGGGACCGTGAAGACGCACGTGACGCGAGGGCGCGCGGCTCTGCGCCGCCTGATCAAGGACGAGGAGCAGATCATTGACCTCCGATGACGACGATCTGAAGCCCGTGCACTCGGAGGGCGAGATCCTCGAGCGCGTGCACAAGCGCGCCACGCAGTTGCGCAGGCGGAAGCGCTTCGCGCGCGCGTCGGCCGCTGCGACGATCGCGATCGTCGTGCTCGCGGGAGGGCTGGCGATCGCGCACATCGGCGGCACGAAGCACCAGGCACAGGGATTCGTGAATCCCGGCGCAACCGATTCGCCCATCCCCAGCGACACATCGTCCGAGCAGCCCTCGCCGTCGGCTTCGGAATCACCGGTCGAGCAGCCGTCGCCGACCGACACTCCGAGGGTCTTTCCCCTGATCGCGCCCACATGCGTCAACAGCTACGACTCCGCGTGCGGAGCCTTCTACTGGGATCCGGCGCCGGGACCGAATGCGCCGATGACTATCTCGGTCACCGCGTCAAGGACGACCGTGACCGTGGGAGAGACCATCAGTGTGACCGGTACTGCGTCTGACCCCGATGCCGAGTTGAACTGCCACAAGGTTGAGTGGGGCCCGACGTACATCAATTTCGGGCTCACCGCGACCGCCATGTACGGGCGCTGGGTGACCCCGGACAAGACGCCCGGATCTGTGACAGAAACATTTACGCACGTCTACGACACCCCGGGCACCTACCAGGTTGTCTTCGAGGCGGAGTCGGGCTCGTGCGGAGGTGGGGGAACGAATCCGTACAGCAGTCAGGGTACGGCCGACGTAACGGTGACGGTCCTCGATGCACCGACCCCGCCGAAGGCTTCGACGAGCCGGCGACAGATCGCGAGCCCGAGACCGGATCCCGGCGAGCCCGAGGTGTTCCAGCCGCGCGCGAAAGGCTCGAAGATTCGGGTCCTGACTTCGTCGGGAACGCCGTGCCCGTCGTCGAATATGACCAGTGAGCACGACTGCGCCGCGGCCGACGCTTCGATCTTGATCGACGGCCCGCCGTACCGGTACGCGTTCGTCAGAAGGTTCACGATAATCTGATCGAGACGTTGCAGATCGGCGACCCCTTTCGCGTCCTCATCGAGCTCGACCGTGACCGACCGGCCTTCCGGAGGAGGCGCTGCGTCGAGCGCGCGGCGGACCGCGTCGCCAAGCGCCGTCGGCAGCAAGCGAACGGTGAGCCGTCCTTGCTGGATCTGCGACAGGTCGAGGAGGTTTTCGATCAGTCCGCGGATCCGGTCGGCTTGGCGGCCGAGCCCGTCCATCACCTGCTTTAAGACCTCCTCACCAAGCTCGTCGCCGCGCGAAGCCGCGAGATCGGCGAAGCCGAGCAGACTGGTCAGCGGTGTCCGGAGCTCGTGCGCCGCATTGGCGATGAACTCGCTCTTCAACACGTCGACGCGTCGCATCTCCGCTGCGATCCGGTCACGCTCGACCACGCGCCCCAGTTGCGTCCCGATGTTCGCCATCACGTCGAGCAGCGTCGGGTCGGGCACCAGCGCAACCGGCGAGAAGAACTCGAGGACGGCAACGACCTCGCTTCCGACCAACACCGGGAATGCGAAGCCGGCAACCACGCCGAGGTCGACGGCGGTGAGCGCGCGGGGGAAGTTCGGATCGCTCATGACGTCGGTGACCCACGCGGGCTTTCCGTTCGCCGCAACGCGGCCGGGAAGGCCGGCACCGATCTCGAGCGGCATGGCCTCCGTCACACGCCTGAACTGCTCGTACCGCTCGGTGTCCTCGACGTGCCACAGCGTGGACGGCATGAGGTGCGTTCCGTCCTTCTCAAGTGTGTAGACGTGACCGACCGGCCAGCCGGTATGGGCACAGACGCGGTCCAGCGTGACCTGCAGCGCCTCGTCGACGTCGCGTGCTTCGTTCGCGCCCACTGCGACGTCTTGCATGAGCTGCACGATCGCCGTCTTTTCGTTGAGCCGTTGGATCAGATGCGCGGTCTCCAGCGCCACTGCCGTTTGGTTCGCAAGCGAGATCATGAAGAGCTCGTCTTGCTGACTGAAGAGCCCTTGGCCGGGGGACTTCGTGAGATACAGCGCCCCAACGAGGTCTGTCTCCTGAAAGATCGGCACACCGAGGAAGGCAGTCATCGGCACGTGTCCGAGCGGAAACCCGACGGAGCGGGGATCGCTCTGCAAAACCTCGAGACGGATCGGCGTCTTCTGCTGCAGCACGGCGCCGAGCATCCCTTTGCCCAAGGGCAAGTGAGGCATCGCGTTGAATTGCGCGTTCGTCAGGCCGGCGTGCACGAACTCGGCGATCTCACCGTTGTCGAGGGCCACGGCTGCGCCGTAGCGCGCGGACGTGAGCAAGCGCGCGAGGTCGACGGCGCGCTCCAAGATCGCCGCTGCGCTCAGCTCCGACGTGATGGCAACGAAGGAATCGAGCAGCAGCTGCAGAGACGTTGTTCCCTCGTGACCAAGCGCCGGCCCCACGTCAGGCGAATCGCCCATGGATCCCCCGTAGACCGGAGGACCCATCATGGGTTCGACCGGCCTGGTACGCAAGCACTTGCGTTCTCCACTGCGCCCGGCGGGGGGACCCTTGACGGTTTCCAGATAACGATATATCGTGAGCGTATACAACAGTTCACGATAGGAGGACTGAGATGGGTCGCAGGAGAGAAAGAGACGACCACCACGATCACGGCTTCCGCGAGTGGGGACCCCCTCCGCACGTTCGCCGCATGATGGCGCGCGGGGGCTTCGGCCCGGGCTGGGGCGGTGGCCCGCGCGCGCGCCGTGGCGACGTCCGCACGGGTGTGCTCCAGGTGCTGAGCGAGGAGCCCATGCACGGCTACGACGTCATCCGTGCGCTCGAAGAGCGGAGCGGCGGACGCTGGCGTCCGAGCCCCGGCTCGGTGTACCCGACGCTGCAGATGCTCGAGGACGCCGGCCTGGTCAAGAGCGAAGGCAAGGACGGCCGGCGCGTATTCGAGATCACCGACGCCGGGCGCGAGGAGCTGGCTTCTCGTCAGGACGGGCGCGAGCCGTGGGAAGACGGCGGCGAGGACCCGTTCCACGAGCTCAAGGGCTCGGCGTTCCAGCTCGGGGCTGCGGCCATGCAGGTCGCGCGCACCGGGTCGAGCGATCAGATCGCGCGCGCGAAGGAGATCCTGGACGAGGCTCGCAAGAAGATCTACGGGATCCTGGCGGAGGCATAGAGATGCGACGTTCATGGCTCGGAGTGATGGCGCTTGCGATCGTCGGGGTGGCCATCGGGCTGCTCGCGTACAACGCCGGCTACAGCCACGGCCTGGCCCACAGCGGGACCGCCGTGCAGGTGGTGCGGGACACCGGTTTCTTCCCCTTCGGTTTCTTCGCGATCTTCTTCTTGGCGATGTTCGCGTTGAGGCTGTTCTTCTGGAGAAGCTGGCGCCGTCGGGGTCCCTGGGGACCGGGCGGCCGCGGCAGGATCGAAGACCGGTTCGACGAGTGGCACGAGCGGCGTCACGACGCCGAACACCGAAGCTAGGCCCCGCCTGATCCTAAGGATCCACCACCCTCCGGGGTCGGGCGGACGCCCGAAGTGGGGCTTTGGTCCTAAATCTACCTTCTGCACGTTTCGTTAACGCACGACCGAGAAATCACTTTGACAGACCTTCCAGATTCGGGGGGACCGAAGCTGGGCCTTAGGGAGGGACTGTCGATGTCGCGTCTTCGTTTTGCGGCTCGGGCGAGTACGGTGCTGATCGCCCTTTCACTCGGACTGACGGCGCTGGTCGGTTTCGGACAAGCGCCAGCGGCGGGGCAAGGAAGCTCCAAAGCCGACGCCAGCAACACGCCGCCCGGCAACAAGGGAACCGTCAAGATCGACGACGAGTCGTTCGACGGCATCCCGGATAACGACCCGCACCCGGGTTGCACCTTCTTCTTGCAGTTCTTCTTCTTCCCGCGCGCGACGACTGCGACGTACGAGTTCGCGCTGCACCCGCCGACGCGTGACGGCGCGATCAGCGGGAGCATCGCGCTGGACCCGACCACGAAGCCGAACGCGGAGCGGCAGATCGACCTGACGTCGTTCCTGCAGAACTCCGGCGTCGCGCCGCAGCCGCAACAAGGCTGGCACCTGAAGCTGACGATCCACGCGCCGGGGGCGCAAGGCGCGGACGTGAAGCACAAAGTCTTCTGGGTGAACTGCCCGTCGCCGTCGCCGAGCGTCTCGCCGACGGTGACGGCGAGCCCGTCTCCGTCCGTGTCGCCGTCTCCGTCCGTGTCGCCGTCGCCGAGCGTCTCACCGACGGTCACGGTGAGCCCGTCGCCGAGCGTTTCACCGACGGTCACGGTTTCGCCGACAGGCTCGACCTCGGTCTCGCCGACCTTGATCACGCCGACGCCGACAACGACCGTGCAAGGCGTCACGCTCGGAGGGACGGGATCGACCTTCCCAACGGGATTGGTGCTCTACGGCGTGCTGCTGATCGTCTCCGGAAGTGGGCTCGTGATGGCCGCCCGACGGAGGGACCTCTTCACGAGACGGTAAACGAACAGCCCGGTCGGCCACCCTCCCCCTGGTCCGCCGGAATGAGAGAGAGGGCCGGTCCCCGTCCGACCCTTTCTCTTTGCCCTCAGCCGAGCGGCGGCGGCGGGGTCATATGCGGGGTGCCGAGGTACGGGAACTCGTCGGAGTAGTCGGTGTGCTCTTTCACGCCGTCCGTGGTGACGGCTCCTTTCGTGATGATCGGGAGCGCCGTGTCGAACGTGCGGTCGGGCAAGCGGCGGCCGTTCGGAAAGCCGCTCGGCTGCGACGGGTCGTACCGCAGGAGATCGGGGAGCAGCATCGCGACGAGACCGTCGGCCTCTTCCTTGGCAAGCCCGACGACGTCGACGAGCTGCGAGACGAACGAAGGCGTGTAGCGCGCGCGGTCGTTGGTCGGATCGTCGGTGATGAACTGCGCTTTGAGATCCCCATCGGTGATGAAGCCGTTCGTCAGCCCCGGCTGTGCGGCGCGGTCCACCGGCACGAGCGTCCCTCCGCGGCGCACGCTCGTGCGCGTCCAGACGCCGATCGGTCCCGACGCGCCGAGCGCTTCCTTCGGAAGCTCGATGATGATCGAGAAGATGTCGGCCTCGAGGAACGTGTCGGTGCCGGTGAACTGGTAGTTGTTCGTGGCGCCTTCGATATCGAAGAAGAATGGTTCGCTGCGACGGCCGGCGAAGAAGCGGTATCCATCTGATTGCGTGACGCGCGCCTCGGTGCCGAACGAGACCGGCGCCTTGTCGACGACGACGTCGCCCGCCGGTTCATCGGAGCGCGCGTCGTTGCCGCGCGCGCGCCGGACGGTTGCGACCTGACCGTCGCCTTCGGGAGCGAACGTCACGAAGAACGCGACATCGTCCGCTGCATCGCCGTCGGTGTCGACGCCGATGCGATACACGGCGTCCGGATGGAAGTCGGGGCCGGCCGCGAACGGGTTGACGTCGAACACGACCACCGCGCGCGCCGGATCGCCCGGCTGCTCGAACAGGTAGAGATCTGCAACGTCGAGTCGCGGATCGCCCTCCGGGAACGTGAAGTTGGGACCATCGAGATGATCGGACATGACTCCCCCCTGCCCCCGATAGATGACGTTAGGATTTGAGCGCGCGCACCGGCAAAAAACAAGGGGCGGGGCGATCTTCGATCGCCGGGCCCTTCCCTTTGCTCCTGACTGCAGGAATCGCCCTGCTGCGTGTGTAAGAACACCCGGGAGCATCCGCTCGTCCGGAGGTATTCGCTGAAGAAGATCCGTCTCGTTGCGCTCACCGTCGCCGTCGTCGCTCTCGTCGCGTCGAGCGCGCGCGCGATCATCCCGGACGCGGTGCCGACGCCGATCCTCGGCGCGGAGACGAAGGTCGGCTCGCTCATCGTCTCGGCCGCTCAACCGCTCGCGACCACGCTGAAGACGATCGACGGCAACGTGTCGGACTGGACCGGCGTTCCGACGCGCCTCGCCGGCACTGCGATCTACTCGCACGGCGAGTACGTCTATCAAGACCACATCGACGACGCGTGGGACTGCTGGCCTACGGCGACACGACTGCTTCCGATGTGCAGCGCAACGCGGCCGACATCGTCGAGGCGCGCGTGGCGGCGTCGTCATCGACGTTGGACTTCCTGGTGCGCACCGCCGGCATGACCGACGCGGCGAAGCCCACAATTCTGGTGTTGCTCGATACGAAGGCCGGAGGGACGTATCACCTTGCGCGCGCGATGGGCGGGCTGACCACCGGAGCGGAGTGGGCGCTGCTGTTCGCAGACGCCACGCACGCGTGGGTGTCCCACAACGGTGGGGTGGCGGCTCCGTTCGACGCGACCGCGGTGTGGAACCCTTCCTCGTACACGAATGCGGTCGAGATCTCGGTCGCGCGCGCGGCTCTGCCCGATCTCGGTGACGCGGTCAGCGTCGGCATCGCCACCGGCGTTCCGGATCCCGCGACGCACATGCTCGCGGCGAAGGCGCCGGTCGGCGCTGCGTCGGATCTCATCAACGTCGCGTTCCGCACCGAGCCCGCGCGCATCTGGATGGATGAGAACCAAGCGTTCGCGTTGCACGACGGCAACATCGACAAATTCCTCGCGCGCATCGATCTGGGGGCGCTGACCGGCGGCGCGACGCAGACGTTCCAGCAGCGGCCGGGCTACTACGAGCACATCTACGAAGACGCGACCACGCCGGTGAACACCGAGACGATGGACGGCTCGTACTTCCAAGGGGCGTGGCAGCACTACGGTGTGTACCTGCCGGTTGGGTGGTCGCCGCGCGCTGCGTTCCCCGCCACGTTCTGGATGCACTACCGCGGTGGCCACGCGAACGACGCCGCGGCGTGGGAGCCGGGCATCTTGCGGCAGTTCGGCGACGAGGCTGGGGCGATCGTCTTCACGCCGAGCGCGCGCGGCACGTCCTCGTGGTACACGGGCCGCGGCATGGTCGACTTCCAAGACGTGTGGCGCGATGCGCGCGCGCACTACCGCGTCGATCCGAACCGGGTCGACCTCGCCGGCCACTCGATGGGCGGCTGGGCGTCGTACTTGCTGGGGCTGCTGTTCCCCGACCGGTGGGCGGCGTCCAACCCCGAGGACGTACGCGATCCTGCACGGGACGGTGGACGAGCTGGTCCCGGTGGGGAGCGCCATCAAGTCGGGGCTCCTGTTCCAACAGGCCGGCTTCCGGTACCGGCTGTACCTGTTCCACACGTACGAGCACTACTCCGCGCCGATCTGGGACGACTGGCGCGACATCGTGCGGTACATGCGCTCGTTCACGATGAACCCGAACCCGGCGCACGTGACGTACACGATCTCGCCGGCGCTGGATCACGCTGTTTCGACGGTCAGCGTGCCCAAGGGCGTCGACCTGGGGTACGTGTTCAACAGCGCGTACTGGGCGAGCGGCTTGCAGACGCGCGCTCCCGGCATCGCACCGTCGAACCTGGGGACGATCGACGCCTTGACGTACGGACGCGGGTTGCAAGACCTACTCGCGATCCCGGAAGCGGGCGCGCTGGCGCAGCCCGAGGTGTACACGATGACCGGGCAACGGTGGTTGCCTCTGTCGTTCGAGCAGCCTGCGAACAAGTTCACGGCTTCCTTGACGAACCTTGGAGCCGCGACGCTGGACCTCGAGCGGATGGGGCTTGCGACGGCGTCGAGATTGACGGGCGTTGTAACGACGGACGGCCCGACGCGCCTTCTGCTTGCCGGGCACTGGGCAGCGTCGGCGCCGGCGGTAACGCTTGCGGGGGCGGGAAGCGGTTCGTCGTTCTCGTTCGGTGCGAGCGGCCTGACGCTGAACCTGATCCCGGCCGGGAAGGCGATCACCGTCACGATCGGCTGAGGCTGGTACCGATCTGGTCCCATATCCGGTACCTGATCGGTACCAGCGTGCTCGGTGCGCGCGCACGGTGCTTGGCCCGGATTTACCCCCGAATTTCAGGGGCAGATCCGGACCACGGTGGGGTTAGGCGCGCGCGATCTGGTAGACGGCTGCGGTGTGCGGCGTCGAGCTGCCGAGGAGCGTCACCCCGTTCTGCAGCTGCGTCCCCGTGAACGGCCCCAGCACCTCGCCCG
>VAWS01000101.1 GCA_005884515.1 Actinomycetota bacterium | reverse complement strand
TTCCACTCGCCCGACTACGTCCAGAAAGTGGTGCAGCACTGCTGGGACAACTACCACAAGGTCGGCGACCCCAAGTTCTACTTCGGCGACGCGACGTTCACGTTGCGCAAACCGCGTCTCTACGAGATGTGCGAGAAGATCGGCGACATCGGCTGGACGTACAACGTGCAGACGCGCGCGGACATGGTCGACGAAGAGACGCTGATCAAGATGAAGGCATCGAACTTCGGCAACCTCGCGTTCGGGAGCGAGTCCTTCAACGACGAGATCCTCGAGAACGTGGTGCTGAAGCGGCAAACGTCAAAGTCCGTGCTCGACGGGGCGCTGCTTGCGCGCCGCCTGGAGATGGATCCGATCCTGACGTTCATCGCGGGCCTTCCCGGCGAGTCCAAAGAGTCGCACATGCGCACCGTGCAGATCCTGCGGGAGAACGGCTTTACCGAGGCCACCTTCTTTCCACTCGTCGTCTTCCGCGGCACGCCGCTGTACGACCAGTTCGTGGCCGGCAAGTCGCCCGAGGAGATCGAGAAGGCGCGCTTCGACGAAGACTCCGAGGAATTCTGCTGCCTGAGCGAGGACTTCCCGACGAAGGAAGCTTTGATCGCGTGGGCGAGCTACCTCAATTCGGAGATCCGAAAGGGCGCGCTCGAAACGGTCGACGACATGTCCGGTTCCGACGTGGGGCACCTGCTCGCGGGCTAACGGAACGAGGCAACGAGATGAAGATGGACGTCCTGTTCGCCGGCGTCCCTGTCTCCGACTTCGCAGCAGCCAAGGCCTGGTACACGTCGCTTCTCGGGAGAGAAGAAGACATCGTCGCCAAGGACGATGTAGGTGATGTGGCGTATCGCGGAGGGTGGATGGCTGTACATCGTGGCCGACCCGAAGCGAGCCGGCCGATCGTTGGTTGCTCTGTCGGTCCCCGACCTAGACGCGGCGTGCGCAGAGATCGCCCAACGTGGAGTTCACGTGGACTCCATGGAGACAGTCTCCGACGCGGCGCGCAAGGCCAACTTCGTCGATCCGGATGGGAACTTGATCGCGATCATCGAGGTCGCGCAGCAGGATCGGTAGAACCGCGCGGCCGCTATCAAGCGCGCGCCGAGCTCATCCTTCGACGATGCTCATATCGACGGGGCCGCTGAAGATCACGATGAACGCGTTGATCCTCCTCCGGTGGGATCGAGGCCCAAGGTAGCGCCGTCGGCCCGGCGACCAGCGTGGTAAAGCGCGTACGCCGCGCGGCCGATATCGTCGAGGCATGGCGGAGCCGGTGGTCCAGATCAAAGGCGTGAGCAGGGCCTTCGCCAACGTCGTCGCCCTGGATAACTTCGACCTCGAGGTGCCACCGGGGACGGTCACCGCCCTGCTCGGACCGAACGGCGCGGGCAAGACCACAACGGTCCGGGTTATCACCGGCGGCCTCAAGGTCTCCGGCGGCTCGGTGCGGGTGTTCGGCATGGACCCGTACACCAACGGGGAATCCGTTCGCTTGCGGTGCGGTGTCGTCTCGGCGAAACCGGCGTTGTACGACCGGCTGAACGGCTGGGACAACCTCCGCTACGCGGCCGAGCTGTTTGGTCTCGGGGAGAACGCGCCCATCGGCGAGGCGGCGGCGCGGTTCGGGATCCGCGACGCGCTGGACTTCCGCGTCGGCACGTACTCGACGGGCATGAAGACTCGCCTCGCGCTCGCGCGCGCGGTGCTGCACGACCCCCAGCTCCTTTTGTTGGATGAGCCGACCGCCGGCCTCGATCCGGAGTCGGCGCGCGCGGTGCTGGCGCTGATCGACGAGATGGCGACGGGCGGCAAGACCGTGCTGCTGTGCACGCACCTGCTGCTCGAAGCGGAGGGCCTTGCCGACCAGGTCGTCGTCATGGATCAAGGCCATGCGTTGATCGCGGGCCCGCCGGCCGAGCTCAGCAAACGCTTCTGGCCGAACCTCGTCGTGCTGCTCGACGCGGAGGATCGCGAGACGCTCGACGAGGCGAAGATCTTCGAAGGCGTGCTCACGTACGAGCGCAACGGCCACGCGACGATCCAGATCGACGACCTCGCGCGCATCCCGGACCTCATCGCGTACATGAGCGCGCGCGGCGTGCGCCTGACGCGGGTCGAGCCGCACGTGCCGACGCTCGAAGACCTGTACTTCGCGGTGCGGAACAAGACGCGCCCGGCCGTGTTCAAGCGTGGTCAAACGCCGAAGAGCGCGGAGGATCGTCTGTGAATTGGCGCAGGATGCTCGTCATCACGCGCACGGATCTGCGCCAGCTCCGGCAGAGCCCCGACTTCTGGGTCCCGATGGCGATCCTCGCCGCGCTGTTCTTCATCGTCATACCCACGATCTTGCTGTTCGCGATCGGGCACGCCGGCCGGATCGGCCTCGTGCAGCAGATCGGACGAACATTGAACGTGCTTCCGCAGCGGGTGAAGGAAGCGGTCGATCGAGCCGGACAGTCACCGGAAGGGCGCGCGCAGTACGCGATGGCCGTCTACCTTTTCGCCCCGCTCGCCGTCGTCGTGCCGCTCACGATCTCGACCGCGATCGGAGCGAACACGATCGTCGGCGAGCGCGAGAAAGGCACCGGCGAGTTTCTCGCGCACTCCCCCGCCGCCGAGAGCGAGATCTACATCGGGAAGCTCATCGGATCGATCCTGCCCGGATACCTCGCGACGCTGATCGGCTTCGGCATCTACGCGATCGTCGTCAACGTCATGGTCGGCCCCAAGGTGGGTGGGTGGTTCTTCCCCACCGGCGACTGGTGGTTGCTCATGCTGTGGGTCGTTCCGCCGTTCATCATGCTGGCATTGTCGGCCGTCCTGCGCATCAGCGCGCGCGTGCGAAGTGCCACCGCGGCGCAACAAGCGTCGGGGCTGGTCACGTTACCCCTCATCCTGGTTGCGTACGGACAGTCGAGCGGTGCGTTGCTCGGCCGCCAGTTCGCCGGCTGGGTCGTCGGTGGGATCGCGTGGGCTCTCGCGGCCCTCGGGCTTATGCGCGGGGCGCGCGCGGTCACGCGCGAGCGGCTGCTCGGCGTCGACAAGCAAGCGTAGAAGGGGACGCTATGTTGCCGTGGTCGATCGACATGAAGGGCCGGCTCGACGAGCACAAATTTACGAGCGAGGTTCTGAAAGGGAACGCGCTCGGCGACCCGTCCGAGCGGCCCTTATGGGCGTACCTACCGCCCGGGTACGACGAGGGCGACCGTCGCTACCCGGTCATCTACCAGATCCAGGGCCTCACCGGGCAGCTCGACATGTGGCGCAATCGCGACGCGTTCCGTCCGAGCTTCCTCGAGCTGATCGACGAGCAGTTCGCGCGCGGCGAAGCGCCGCCGGCGATCATCGTGCTGGTGGACTGCTGGACGTCGATCGGCGGCTCGCAGTTCGTCGATTCGCCGGGCACCGGCAGATACCACACGTACCTGTGCGATGAGATCGTGCCGTGGGTCGACGCCAACTACCGGACTTTAGCCGCGCGCGAGCACCGCGGCATCGCCGGGAAATCGAGCGGCGGGTACGGCGCGATGATCACGCCGATGCTTCGCCCCGATCTGTGGGGCGGGCTCGCGACGCACGCCGGCGACGCGCTGTTCGAGAACTGCTACCAGCCGGAGTTCCGCGTCACCGTGCGGGCGCTGCGTGACGACTACGACGGCTCGTACGAAAACTTCTGGAAGGACTTCCGCACCCGTCCCGCGTTCAGCAAGCCGCACGACGGAGCGCTGCTCAACAGCTGGTGCATGGCCGCGTGCTACTCGGCCGACCCGGACGGCACCGTTCGCTTGCCGTTCGACAGGAACACCGGAGAGCTCATCCCCGACATCTGGGAACGGTGGCTCGCGCTCGACCCTGTGCGCATGGTCGCAAAGAACGCCGACACCATGCACGCGATGCGCGCGATCTACATCGACGCGGGGAAGAAGGACGAGTGGTTCCTCGACGTCGGCGCCGACGCGTTCCGCCGCGAGCTGGACAAGATCGGCGTGACCGATTACTTCTTCGAGATCTTCGACGCGGGGCACATGTCGATCGGCTACCGCTACCCGATCGCAGTGAAGTACCTGGCCGAGCGGCTGTCGTAGAGACTCGCCGCCCGGCCGGGATCGCTTAGACCGCCGCCGCGGCGACGCGCTCCGGTTCTGGTTCTTCCGAGCCGCCCTCGAGCGAGACGTTCGGAAGGATGTCGTCGAGCCACTTCGGCAGCCACCAGTTCCAGTGACCCATCAGCCGCATCGCAGCCGGGACGAGCACGACGCGCACGATCGTCGCGTCGAGGAACACGGCGACGGCAAGGCCGAGGCCCATCGTCTTGATCGGCACGAGGCTTGCGAACGCGAACGCGCCGAAGACGGTCACCATGATCGCCGCCGCACTGGTGATGATGCCGGCCGTGTGCTCGAGTCCCCAGCCGACCGCCTCGGTGTTATCGCCGGTCCGCAAGTACTCCTCGCGTACGCGCGCCAGCAGGAAGACTTCGTAATCCATCGAGAGGCCGAACAGGATGCAGAACAAGAACAGGGGCAGGAACGACTCGATATGGCCGGGCGCAACGAACGACAGCAGCCCCTGCCCGTGGCCCTCTTGGAAGATCCATGTGATCACGCCGTACGTGGCAAGGACCGACGCTGTGTTCATCAGGATCGCTTTCAGCGGCAACAGGATGCTGCGGAAGAAGAGCAGCAGGACGATGTAGCTGAGCAGCATGACCAGGCCGACGATGAGCGGCATCTTGCTGCCGAGCTCGTGGTTGAGGTCGACGTTCAATCCGGGGTCGCCGCCGATGTTCGCCGTAACGCCCCGCGGGAGAAGTGCGGGG
>VAWS01000171.1 GCA_005884515.1 Actinomycetota bacterium | reverse complement strand
TAGGGCGCGATGGGATCGTCGGCGAGCACGAAACCGTTTGCGATGACACTGCGGCACCCGCCGCCCCCGTACCAGAGATCCACGTCGGGTCGATCTGGATACGACAGGACGACGATCTCGGTCAGGGTTATCAAACCCTGCGGACAGCTTCCGATCCCGCCACCGTCGAAGCCGACTTTGAGGGTGCGGAGCTGGAGGGCTAGCTTGCGCGCGCCGTTGGAGCGAAGCGCTGTCACAGGTGTGAATTTCGGCAAAGGGATCGGCGAGTCGGGGGAGCGTGTTTCATAACGGCAGACCAGTGCTGCTGTGGGGTCTGCAGACGGTACTGCTTGCTTCATAAGATCTTCGCTCGATGGATTGATGATGTCGTGGTACCCGGCGACTGAGCGTGGGCAACCTCCGGCGACCGTGACCCTTATCTTCCGTCCCCCGCGTGTGTCGCGGATCGGCTTGCTCGAAAGCCACAGCGCCGTCCCGTCGACGCGCAACGCCGTGTGGCCGATGCCGATCGCGGCCATGGAGTACTGGATCGCCCGGTCCGTGTAGGCCTGGCTCGTGTCGTCGGAGATATGGAAACCAACGAACCTGGATCCATCGCCGCCGCTGCCGCCAACGCTGTATCGAACGTTCGGGGGGCCGTGTCGGGACAACCACCTGACCGTTTCCCTCACCGACGTCGGAACTATCCACCAGTGTGTCGTGTCCACGAAATGGTTGTTGCCTGCGGGCATCTCTGGGCTTAGTGAATGGTTTTGGATCGGCGGAGTCGAGCTGCGAACGGAACCCGGCGGTATCGCCGCGCCATCGGCAAGCTGTTTCGTCACAACCAGCGTGATCTCGTAGTTCGGGTCTTTGTTGACCTTCTTGCTGGGTCCAATAAGGGAACCGTTTTTGCTCGACGAAGGCACACGGGTTGCAATCAGCGCGCCGGATGCGATGAAGAGCGCAAGGACGAGCACCCAGATAATTGTTCGCGCGCGGAGGACGCGCGCGCGGTTGCGGACGCGAGGAAGCGAGAGCAGCTCAGCCGGTTCGAAAGTGCCGCCAGCGCTTCGGAGCGCCTCTTTGATCGTTTCGTCAACGTCACGCATCTCGATCACCTTGTTCAGCGAACGCCCGCAACGCGCGCTCCAGCTTCTCTCTCGCTTTGGACAGCTGTGACTTGACGGTACCCACGGAACACCGCAGCACCTCCGCGATCTCCGCTTCCGGTCGGTCCTCGTAGTAGCGCAGGACCACGCACGCCCGCTGCCGGACGGGCAGCTCGGATACTGCCCGCGTGACCGACGGTTCCGGTGGGGAAGCTGCCGGAACTTCGAGGCGCTGCGCGGC
The DNA here is from genome assembly GCA_005884515.1 of Actinomycetota bacterium. Classification (GTDB taxonomy): domain Bacteria; phylum Actinomycetota; class AC-67; order AC-67; family AC-67; genus AC-67. The sequence goes on along the minus strand of VAWS01000171.1, from coordinate 21,004 downwards.
CGCGCGCGCATTCGCACGCCGCTCGATCCCTCGCCGCTTGATGTTGGACGAGCAGAGGTTCACGACGATCCGTCGCAGGTAGAGATCGGGCCGGTCCATCGAGCCGATCCGTCGCCAGCCGGCCAGAGCGCGCGCGAAGGCCTCCATCGCGAGTTCCTCCGCCGTCGACCGGTCGTCGGTTAGCAAGAACGCCAAACGCGCTAGACCCGAGTACTCGTGGACGAACAGAGCGTCTATCCGCGAAGGCCGGTCGCTTGGAAGCTCTTCGATCTCGCCAACCCCAGTCGTGAAGGCCATCACGAGATTAAGACAATCGAGCGCCCTCGACGGTTGCCCGGCACGGAAGACGGTCAGAACCCGGCGCCCGGTCCGGAAGGAGTCCCTTTGGCCCGCCCCGTCCAGGCCGTTCGGCACTCGTCCCCCTCCGCCAACGCGGCGAGTCTTTCTGAAGCGATGAACGGAGGGCTCGACATGAAGATCTTCGCTGGTAAATGGGTGCTCATCCCGGCGCTTCTTCTGCTGGGAGGCGTTGCGTGCTCATCGTCGGCGGCAGTATCGGGAACGCCGAAGTCTGTCCCGCCGACGGCGGGCGGGACCATAGGCATCGGCTTGAACCAATGGTCGATCACGCCGACGGCTTCAAGGGTCCACGCCGGCTCAGTCACGTTCAACGTGGACAACGAAGGGAACATCACGCATGAGTTCGTCGTCCTCCGGACGGACACGCCGGCGGCGGCCTTCATGATCGGGTCATTCGAGAACGAGCCGGATCGGATCAACGAAGACACCGTAGGAACGAACCTCGGCGAGACGGGGGATCTAGAGGCCGGGGCGTTGCATGCGCTGACGATCAACCTGGCTCCGGGCCACTACGCGTTCGTTTGCAACCTGTCGGGCCACTACCACGCGGGGATGCACACGGACTTCACCGTGTTGTGACGCCGTAGGCTTGATTTCGGCCTCTGTACCGCACCTATGTTTTGGTTCGCCTACCCGATAGTGAGATGGCACGGGGACGGCTACGCGGAGAGCTTCCCTTTTCAAGCCTGGGGCTGAGGCTCCCGTTCCCGCTCTCTGACAATGAGGTACGAGAGGATGACGGCCGGGATTATCAGCGCTCTGCTCACGAGGTTCACGTAGGAGCTGGTCTTGATTGCGCTCAGCGAGTCGCCGGTGATCAAGTATCGCGAGAACTGCGTAACGACCACGATGATCCAGAGCAGCCCTGCCAGCTTCCCCATCCACAGTTTGTCCGGCGGCAAGCCTCGTCGTGCCGATCGTGACTGCCAATTCCGGTAGCCGAGGAACAGCGCGATCGTGACCACCCAACTGATCGTCACGAACGCTTTGCTCCGTGAATCGATCGCCCGTGCCTGGTCTTGGAACTGCTGGGTCGTCAGCGTTCCGCTGTTGATCTCGCGCGCGAACTCACCGCTCTCGATCTTCGAGATGAAATGAAGCCGATCGACGATGTCTACGGTGCGCGCGATCGCGTATAGGCCGGTAAACGCGAGCAGCAATACCAAGAGCATGCCGGCACCGCTGAGCTTCTGTCCGGACGTCTGGCCGCCCGGGGTGGGGAGGATATTCGCGTCCATATGTATCGTCCTCGCACAAGGAAGATCCGACCGTTTGGTCGCTTTTATCTTTCGGCACGGGGCGAAGACGCTTTAGCAGTCAGACTCTTCATGCGGCTGGCCAGGAGAGTTAGGCGGAACGGCTGAGGGCTGCCCGTACTACCGCGCGAGCGAGAAGAGATACGAGAAAAGGAAGAACCCAGAGATCGCTGCACCGGCGACTCCCGCCAAGAGCGCCCGCTTCACCGGGCGTGCGCCCTCGAGGGAGCTCTGGTTGGCCAGGCGCCAGCGCGCGGCGCGCCGGATGGATTCGAGCCCGAGGGCGGCTGCGATCGGGAGCGCAGCCAGCAACAGCCACGGGGTCGAGTGGGGCGTTTGCCAGGCGGGCAAGACGAACGCGATGACGATGATCAACAGCGACCCGTACCCGTAGTGCATCACGGAGTCGGCAAGCGGGTCCTTTGCCGTCTGGGCGCGCGGCCCTTCGGCAGCTATGGAGCGGAACTGGATCAGCTTCAGCGCCCAAAACGTCGCTGTAGTGATGCCGACCACGATCAGCACCGTACCGTATCCGTTCTCTGACCCGGGTCGCCGGAGGAGGATGACGTCGACGGCGAGAGCGGCTGCCATGAAAGCGAACCACGGCCAGCGACGCATGCCGGCGAGAAGCAGTCGCGTGATCGCTCCCAACGCAAGCAGGGCAAGGACGCCGCACATCACTTGAGAGACCACGAGTGGAGCGATATGCGTCCCGCGGTCAGTCGAGAACCAGCGGGCGAAATACAGGGCGGGGAAACTGTAGAAAGCGGCAACGATGGTCAACCACGCTAAAGCAGGCCCGCCGCGGTGGTCCTCCCCGCGGAGCAAAGCGTCGCCGTGATGGCGAAGCACGACACCAACGGCGAAGGCGACAACCAGAAGAAAGCCTGGACCGAACGCTAGTATGAACACCAGAGACGTCCCCAGGCCGCTCGCGATCAAGAATGCCACCCAAGCGGTCAGCATCCAGACAAGGGCCGTTCCGAGCCTGCGAGTCGATCGTCCCGCGGCCTGCTCGCGCAAGATGTGCTCCGTCCTCATCGTCACCCGATCTCGTTCTCGATGAGTTAACGAGCGACCTTCGCGATTGTGTCCTACGGGCGATAACGAGTGATCGCCAGTTTTGTCCGAAGATCAGCGAGCGCCTGGTCTTTTAACGATTGCTCAAAGCGCGTCTACGCGGACGTAGCGCGTCAGGGCGATCGCGCACCAGATCGCTTCGATGACCCCGAACGGCCACGCGCCGGCAAGGAACCGTAGATCGAAGACAGCAGACACCCGAGCGCGAACAGCAAGATGAACCGTGGGCCACGCCGCTCGAGCGCGTACATCGCCATCATGAACGTCAGCGACAGGACGCCGTACGCGGTGAGCAAGGATGCTCAGTCTTGAATCATGAGGTGCGCGGCCGCGTCGAGATCGTCGGCCATCTGGATGCCCTGGCTCCATCCGCGCACCCAGAACGTGAGGACCGCGAACCACACCTGACCGAGCACCCGCATCAGCTGGTCTTGGTCGGGGAGCGAGTCACCGTCCATCGCTTGCCCGATCATCTCGGTCATCGTTTGGTAGACCTGCGCCGCGCGCTCGATCGAACCGGGCTCCTCCGCATCCAGCGACCCGAGCGCGGTCACGAACGCTGCCGACAGCTTCGGCTGGCGCTCCATCGCTCGCACGGTGCCGCGGAGCACGCCGGCCACGCGGTCGGCCTTCGTCGCACCTTTCTGCGGACGCGTGCGCTGCTTGTCGCGAAGGTTCTCGGCCCACTCGTTCAAGGCTGCAACCAAGAGCTGGTCCTTGGAGGGGAAGTAGCGATACAGCGTGCCCAGCGCAACGCGCGCCTCGGCGGCCACGTCGCGCATCTGCACGGCGTCGTACCCGCCTTTCGTTGCAAGCGAGATGGCTGCTTGGATGACGCGACGGCGCCGGTCCGACTGCTTCGGGGTCAGCGCGCTCTCGTCCGGCGCGCGCCCGTTCCCGGACGCGTTGCGCGCGGCTGCTCGACGTACGGCCACCCGGCCCGTGGTACCCGCCATGGGGCAACCGTAACCCGGAGTAGAACCTGTTGCAATATTTTGGGGAGAAGTCTTATAGTTGCCGCCTCATGGACCTCGAGCTTGCCCCCGAAGACGACCCTCGACGGCTCCAGGTGCGCACCTGGCTGGCGGAGCACCCCGAACCCAGCGGCAAAGACCTCGCGTCGGCATCGGCCACTGCGGCCCGATCCTCGTGAAGCACGGCACCGACGAGCAGAAGAACCGTTACATCATGCCGATGCTCTCGGCCGACGAGATCTGGTGCCAGCTCTTAAGCGAGCCCGAAGCCGGCAGCGACCTCGCCAACGTCGCGACGCGCGCGATCAAAGAGGGCGACCACTACATCGTCAACGGTCAGAAGATCTGGACGTCGCTCGCGCACGCGGCGAAGTTCGGGATCCTGTTGGCGCGCACGAACCCCGACGCGCCGAAGCACGCCGGCCTCAGCTACTTCATCGTGCCGATGGATCTGCCGGGAATCGAGATCACGCCCATCGTCGAGATGACCGGCATGCATCTGTTCAACCAAGTCTTCTTCACCGACGTTCGCTTGCCAGCGGAGAACTTGATCGGCGAAGAGAACCGCGGCTGGGAGCTCGCGAAGGACACCTTGGCCAACGAACGTGTGACGCTTGCGCGCGAAGGCGCGCAGTGGGGCTGGGGTCCGTCGGCGCGCGACCTTGTCAACCTCGTAAGGGAGCGCGGCGGCGTCCCCGATCCGGTCATGCGCCAGCGCCTCGCGCAGCTGTACTCCGAAGGCGAGATCCTTCGCATCCACTCGCTGCGCATGGTCGCCGATCGCCTTGCCGGCAAGCCGCTCGGCCCGGAATCGTCGACCCGCAAAGCGTTGAGCGATCCGCACGGTCAGCACATCTTCCAGATCGCGCGCGACCTGTCCGGCTCGGCGGGGCTGCTCGCCGATGTCGGGCCGCTCGGCGCGGATCCGATGTGGTGGGCGAACGGGTTCCTTTTTGCACCGGCCCTGACGATCGGCGGCGGAACGTCTGAAGTGCTCCGGAACGTCATCGGCGAGCGGATCCTTGGGCTCCCGCGCGAACCCGATCCCGACGCAGGCAGGGCATGGACGGAAACGCGTCGAACAAAAGGGGCTCAAGCGAAGTAGGTCTAGCGGCCGTTTGCGGGCGCTGGATAGGGTGTCACGAGAGTTCTTCTCCTTGTTACAAGGAGCAAACGGGTGAGGGTACGCGCGAAAGTCGTTGCATCGGTCCTACTTTCCGTTTCGTTGCTCGCGACTGCGTGCGGCGCGCGCCTGACGGCAGCACAGCGAGCAGCCGGGATCGGTGCGCTGACGAAGAACGGCGGTTCGACGACCGGTAGCGCGACTGGAGGCACGACCGGCGCCACCACAGGCAGCTCGATCGGCGGCACGACAGGAGCCACCGGAGCCACGACCGGGGGAGCCGCGGGCGGAACAACCGGTGGTGCGAACAACCTCGGCAGCGGCTCGTGTTCGAGCGGCGGAGCAACGGACACAGGCGTCACCGCCAACCAGATAACGTTGGCGACGGTCGCAGACGTCAGCGGTGTGCAGCCGGGACTCTTCAAGTCTGCGTGGCAAGCGATGTCGGCGGTTACCGCCTACATCAACAGCCAGGGCGGCATCTGCGGACGCCAGCTCAAGGACTTGCAGCTCGACTCCCAAGCCGACTCGACGCAGAACCGTGCGGCGGTCCAGCAAGCGTGCACCCAATCGTTCGCGTTGGTCGGTTCGATGTCTGCGTTCGACGACGGCGGCGCGTCGGTCGGTCAGCAGTGCGGGATCCCCGACATCTCGGCGATCACCGTGAACGCAGCGCGCTCGAATGCTTCAAACGTCTACCCCGCGTACCCGGTAGGACCCAATTACATCAATACGTCGTGGGGCCTGCAGATCAAGCAGCGCTATCCCGACGCGATCAAGAAGTCCGCGTTCATCACGCTGAACGCCGGCGCCTCCGTGCAGAACGGCAATCAGCGGATCAAGGCGCTCAGCATCGTCCGTTTGCAGAAGGCTATGCAGCAGGCCGGCTGGTTCCCGCAGGTTCGTGTGTGGGACTCGGTTGCATATTCGCCGGCCTATCTCTCGCAGGGTGGAACGGCGGTCCAGTCGCAACCTTCGGGGTGCAACGACGTTCTGAAGAACGTTCCTTGCCCAGCGTACGTCTTCCTGAACACGGCGCTCTTCCAGGAGGCGTCGTCCAACCCTGAGATGCAGCTCTATCTGACGTGGCTGCAACGTGTCGCGCCGGGCGCGCAACCCGACTACTTCGGCCTTTACGCATGGTCTGCCGGACGCTTGTTCCAGAAGGCGGCAACGATGGTCGGCGCGAAGCTCACCCGTAAGGCGCTCTTCAGCGCGTTGCAAAGCATCCACTCCTGGAACGACTTCGGCCTGCATATCGCGCACGACATCGGCGCGAAGCGCGAAGGGAACTGCACGCTCTACGTCGAGATCAAGAGCAGCGGATTCGTGCGCGCCTTCCCCGCGTCGGGTTGGACGTGCACGGGGAGCCTGATGAAGACGTCGTGACCCAGTTCCTGCAGTACACGGTCTTGGGCATCGTGACCGGTGCCGTCTACGCGATCGCGGCGACCGGCCTCGTCGTGACCTACTCCACGTCCGGGATCTTCAACATCGCTCACGGCGCCATCGGGATGGTGATGGCGTTCCTCTATTGGGAACTTCGGATCAACCATCACTGGCCGGCGCCGATCGCCCTGTTCATCGTCGTGTTCGTCGCGGCTCCGCTGCTCGGGGCGGTGATCGAACGCACGTTGATGCGACGACTGCGTGGGGCGTCGGTCGCTCAGTCTCTTGTCGTTACCGTCGGCTTGCTCGTGCTGCTTCTCGGTGTGGGCGAGGCGATCTGGAAGCCGACGGTTGCGCGTGAGCTGGCGCCGTTCTTCGATCCGAAGAAGTTCAAGCTGCTCGGCGTCTTCGTAAGCTGGCACGACGCGATCACCATCCTCGTCGGGATCGCGGTCGCCATATTCCTGTACATCTTCCTCGCTCGCACTCGCATCGGGATCGCGATGCGTGCGGTCGTGGACGACCGCAACTTGCTCTCGCTCAATGGTGCACAACCCGATCGCGTGAGCATGCTGTCGTGGGCGATCGGATCATCGCTCGCGGCGATCGCGGGCATCTTGCTCGCGCCGAAGTTACAGCTCAACCACATCGTTCTGACGCTCCTCGTCGTGAATGCGTACGCGGCTGCGATGGTCGGACGGCTTCGAAGTCTCCCGATGACCTACGTCGGTGGGCTGATCCTCGGGCTCGCGGAGAGTTACTACATCGGATACATCCACTTGACGGGGTCGTGGTGGATCGGGCTTCGCCCGTCGCTCCCAACGATCATGCTGTTCGTCGTGCTCCTGCTGCTGCCGGAGTCACGGTTGAGAGCCGCGCGCCTTGCGGGCGCGGTGTCACCGAGGGTTCCGAGCCGGCGGATGTCGCTGACCGGTGCGGTGATCCTCGTCGGGGTAGCCGCGATCGTGTCGCAGTTCCTCGGCTCGGGCGACCTCATCCGCGTCGGTCAAGGCTTGGCGTTCGCGCTCATCATGCTCTCGCTCGTGCCGCTCACCGGTTACGGGGGCCAGGTTTCGCTGTGCCAGATGACGTTCGCCGGCTTGGGCGCGTTCGCGATGGCCAAGCTCGGCGTGAACGGCTCCATCGTTGGCTTGGTCGTCGCGGCCGGGTTGGCGGCGGCGGTGGGCGCCGTCATCGCCTTGCCCGCTCTTCGACTTCAGGGCCTGTACCTCGCTTTGAGCACGATGGCCTTCGCCGCCTTGATGGACTACATGTTCTTCACGAACCAGCATGTGTTCGGGAACTTCGGAACGCTGCCGGTCGCACGTCTGAAGTTCCTGGGCCTGCATTTCACGGGTGAGAAGAGCTACTTCGTCTTACTTGCCATCGCGTTCGCCGGGTTATCCATGCTTGTGATGTGGGTGCGACGTGGGCCGTTCGGCCGTCGCTTGTCTGCGATGCGCGACAGCCAAGTTGCCTGCGCGACGATCGGGATGAGCTTGGCCCGCACGAAGCTCGTCGTGTTCATGTTGTCGGCGGCGATGGCCGGTCTCGCGGGCGCGTTGTACGGCGGCCTGAAGGGGTCTGCCGGCCCCATCGACTTCCAGATGTTCCAGAGCTTGCCCATCTTGCTCCTTGCCGTATTGGGAGGAATCACGACGGCGAGCGGCGCGCTCATCGGCGGCCTTGCATTCGCTTTCCTCGGGGTCCTTCAAGCGCACGTTGCGTCCATCGGCGGATTGACGTTCCTTTTGACCGGGCTCGGGGCAGTCAGCATCGGCCGCAACCCCAACGGGCTCTCGTTCATGTTCAGCCAGCGGCTCCGCCGGCTCTTCCCGCGCTTCTCCGCTGAGACCGTGGCTCTGCCAGAGCCTGGGTTCGATGAGGAGGTCGAGCGCGTTGCCGCTTCTGCAGGTTGACCAAGTCGGCGTGCGTTTCGGAGGGCTGCTCGCCCTGCAAGACGTCGACCTCAGCGCGGACGAAGGAGAGATCACCGGGCTGATCGGTCCGAACGGCGCCGGCAAGACGACGCTGTTCAACGTGATCACCGGTCTGCAAGAGCCGACCGGCGGGCACGTCGCGTTCGACGCCGCCGAGCTTCAGAAGGAGAAGCCGCACGAGCGCGCGCGCCGCGGCATCGCGCGCACGTTCCAGCGGCTCGAGGTGTTCGGCTCGCTGACGACGCGCGAGAACATCATGGTCGCCGCCGAGATCCGATCCGGGTGGTCGAAAGAGAAGGTCGACGCGCGCGCGGTGACGGACGAGGTCCTCGATACCGTGGGACTCGAACGCCAGGCGGATCAGCGCGTCGACACGATGCCGACGGGTCTCGCGCGCTTGGTCGAGCTCGGGCGCGCGCTCGCGACGGCGCCGCGCCTGCTGTTGCTCGACGAAGCGTCCTCCGGCCTCACGTCGACCGAGACGGATTTCATGGCCGGGCTGCTCCGCAGATTGTCGGCCGCCGGTCTCGCCGTCTTGCTCGTCGAGCACGACATCGAGTTCGTGATGAGCTTGTGCACCAAGATCCACGTGCTCGACTTCGGCAAGCTGATCGCGGTCGGCACGCCGAAGGAGATCCAGAAGAACAAAGCGGTCCAAGCGGCGTACCTCGGCTCGGAAGGGGACGCGGCATGAGCACGCCGGTCCTCGAGCTCCGCGACGTGAAGGCGGCCTACGGGCGCATCGAAGTGCTGCACGGCGTCGATCTCGTTGTTCCGGAAGACTGCGTCGTTGCGTTGCTCGGCCCGAACGGCGCAGGGAAGACGACGACGCTGAAGGTCGCGAGCGGGCAGCTCCGTCCGACCAGCGGTCACGTTCACATCGCCGGCCGTCACGTGAACGGGGCGACCGCCGATGAGCTTGCGCGCGCAGGCGTGTGCGCGATCCCGGAAGGCCGTGGCATCTTCCCCAACCTGACCGTCGTCGAGAACCTGCAGATGGTGACGTTCAGCGGAGTTTCGTTCAAACAGGTCGAAGAACGGACATATGCGCAGTTTCCACGCTTGAAGGAACGCCGGACCCAGCTCGCCGGCACGCTGTCCGGCGGGGAGCAGCAGATGCTCGCCATCGCGCGCGCGCTGACCACGGACCCAGCACTTTTGATGCTCGACGAGATCTCGATGGGCCTGGCCCCGATGGTCGTCGCCGAGCTGTACGACCTGGTCAAGCAGATCGCGGCGAGCGGAGTGTCCATCTTGCTCGTTGAACAATTCGCGAGAACGGCTCTCGCCGTAGCCGATTATGCAGCGATAATGGTGCAAGGCCGGGTGAGGCGGGTCGGCCAGGCTGCGGACGTCGAAGACGAACTGTCTTCGGCCTACCTCGGGAAGACGGGATGAACTGGACCCGCAGGATGTTGATAGCGGCGGTCGCGACCGCCGCGGTCGCCGTGCCGCTCGTCATACCGGGCGCGCACGCCGACACGCCTGCGTTAGGCGGGTACCAGATGAACGCCACCGCCGACGCGATCTCCTTGCTCATCGACTCGCCGAGTTTCGGCGTTCCGGCGCCGCACACGTTCGAGCTTCACAAGGCGCACGCGACGACCGCGATCGACTCCGGTCCGACGTCGCACGCGCTGTCGAGCATCGTCTGGCCCGGTGACGTCTACGGGAGCGCAGGCCTGACGCTCGCGGCCGGCATCTTCTTGCAAGATCCCACGTCTGCCCGGTACCTGGACTGCTCCGGCCCCGCGCACCCATGCGTCCCGATCATCGACAACTTGCAGACCGGAGTTGCGCAGATCGCCGACAACCTCCAGAAGGGGTGCGGGTGCAACCCGTCGTACCCGTTCAAGTCGCAGGCGTTCTTCCCGCAAGGCCCGAAGGACAACTCCTACGATGCCGGCGGCGGCGTCACGATGACGACGCACGCCGATCAGAACGTGACCGAAGCGACCTCCGTGGTGCAGCAAGCCGGATTCCCGAACGCGTTCCAGGCCGGCGCGATGAAGTCCGTCGCGACGTCGGGGCTGATCGATGGTCAGGCGGTCTCGCAAGCGGAGTCGTTCGTGTCCAACGTAAGTGTCGCCGGTGTGCTCCAAATCCAACAGGTGCACAGCACGATGGAAGTAATCAGCGACGGAACGAAGGCGACCGTCACCAAGTCGCAGCTCATCGGCGGGCTCACGGTCGGCGGACAGTCGATCACATTCGACTCGACGGGCTTTCACGCCGGCGGCCAATCGCAAGATCCGTTCGGCAAGTTCGCGAAGAGCTTGATCGATCAGTATCTGACGCCGAACGGGATCTCGATCTCCGTTGCGCCTCCGGTCGTCACGAAGAACGCAGGCACGGGATCGATCAACGGCTCCAGCCTCGTGATCACGTTGAACGCGCAGGGCATGGAGAAGATCGTCAAGAACATCCCCGAGCCGTACCGCACCTGGCTGCAATCGCCGGGCTCCAGCCCGCTCGCGCCGGCGCTCCAGCAGTTCTCGACGTTCGTGCAAGGGTTGATCGCGACCCCGACGCAGTTCGACCAGACGATCGAGATCCGCCTGGGTGACCTCTCGATCGCGTCGGCCGCCGCGCCTGCATATGTCGCGCCTCCGCTTGTGACTCCGCTGACGCCGCCGGGAGGACCGGTTGCGGCAGGGCCGTTGCCGGGGCCGCAGATCCTGCCCGGTTCCTCTACGAACAACACCATCGGCGGCGTGCAGCAGGGCGGGTCGCTCGCGATCGTGCCGGTCGCGGCCAAGGCGGTGCCGATCGTATTGGTCTTCCTTGCCTTGCTCTGGATGTTGGCCGGTGCCACCGGTTTGGACAGGATGGCCACCGCGGCGACATCATCGGTGGCCGCGGAAGAGTGCCCATTGGAGAAACCATGACGGACGTCGCCGAACGCGAAGCACAAGCAGGTCGCGTTGCGCGCCTGCGCGCGTCGCTGGCGTCCGTTCGCTCGCGCGGGAACCGCATGCCGGTCGAGCGCATGGTCGCGTTCATCGGCGCCGCGCTCGTCGCCATCGGCATCCCACTGATCATCCTGGGCTGGTACGGCGCCGCGCACACGCCGTACACCTTCGAGCAGATCCCGTACATGATCTCCGGCGGGCTGCTCGGACTGGCGCTGACGGTGCTCGGCGGTCTCTTCTACTTCGCGTACTGGATGACGCGGCAGGTGCACGAGACGCGCCGCCAGTCCGACCAGACCGAACAGGTCTACCGGCGCATCGAAGCGATGATGTCGTCCAACGGCCACGGGACTGCGGTAGCGGCGACGTCGAGCAGCCCTGGCCCGGCCGCCGCGATGTTCGTGACGACCGCGCGCGGGTCGATGTTCCACCGACCCGACTGCGTCGTGGTGAAGGGCCGCTCGGACGTGCGTTCTGTGACGGGCGACGAGAAGAACCTCAAACCCTGCAAGATCTGCGATCCGCTGGGCGAGGAAGCGACCGCCACGACCTAGGCCTGCTCGGCCGTCTTGCCAGACAGAACGAGAACGTGTTCTACTTGCGTCCGTGGAATTCAACCTTGCCGATCTTTTCGAGTCGTTGGCCGATACGGTCGGCGCGCGCACTGCGCTGGTGTGCGGCGACCAGCGCCTGACGTACGCGGAGCTCGACGCGCGCGCGAACCGGCTGGCGCGCGCCCTGCAAGCGGCCGGCGTGAAGCCCGGCGACCATGTCGGGATGTACCTGTACAACGGCACCGAGTACGTGGAAGGGATGCTCGCGTGCCTGAAGATCCGCGCGGTCCCCATCAACGTGAATTACCGGTACGTCGAGGACGAGCTGCGCTATCTCTTCGCCGATGCCGACCTGGTCGCGGTGCTGCACCAGCGCGAGTTCGCTCCGCGCATCGCGGCGATCAAAGCGGACGTGCCGAAGCTGAAGACGCTGCTCGCAGTCGGCGGCGGAGACGCCGACCTTTCGGGGATCGGCTCGTCCGACTACGAAGCGGCGCTCTCTGCGCAGTCGCCTGCGCGCGACTTCGATCCGCGCTCCGGCGACGACCTGTTCATCATCTACACGGGCGGCACGACCGGCATGCCCAAGGGCGTCATGTGGCGCCAGGAAGACCTGTTCTTCACCGGGATGGGCGGCGGCAACCCGCTCGGCGATCCGGTCGAGAAGCCGGAGCAGGTCGCGCAGAACGCGCTCGCGCGCGACCCGCAGATCGTGCAGTTCCCGATCGCGCCGCTGATCCACGGTGCCGCGCAGCTGGCGGTCTTCATCGGCTTCAACTGGGGCGACAAGATCGTGCTGATCCCGCGCTTCGACCCCGACCTGGTGTGGGAGGTCGCCGAGCGCGAGCGCGTCAACACGATGACGATCGTCGGCGACGCGATGGCGCGCCCCATGGCCGAAGCGTTGCCGCGGCACTTGCAGCGCGATCTTTCGAGCGTGCTGTACGTGGGCTCCGCCGGTGCGATCCTGTCGGACGCGGTCAAGGAACAGTTCAAGGAGCATCTGCCGACGTTGATCGTCGCCGAGAACTTCGGCGCGACCGAAACGGGGCACCAAGGCATGGAAGTGATGGGCAACTCGCGGCCGGAAGGCGGCGGGCTGCGGTTCCAGATGAAGCCGACGACGACGGTGGTCGACGATTCGCTGAAGCCGCTGCAGCCCGGCGACGGGCAGACGGGGAAGCTCGCGATGCGCGGCCGCGTGCCGCTCGGCTACTACAACGACGAAGCCAAGACGCGCGCGACCTTCGCCGAGATCGACGGCGAGCGATGGGTGATGCCCGGCGACCTCGCGACGATCGATGCCGATGGAACGATCATCGTGTTCGGGCGCGGGACGATGTGCATCAACACCGGCGGCGAGAAGGTCTACCCGGAAGAGGTCGAGGCGGCGTTGAAGGCCAACCCGTCGGTGTTCGACGCGGTCGTCGTCGGCGTTCCGGACGAGCGGTGGGGTGAGCGCGTGTCGGCCCTCGTGCAGCTGCGACCCGGGCTCGGCGACTCACCCGACGATGTGCGTGCGCACGCGCGCACCAAGGTGGCCGGCTACAAAGTGCCACGTGACGTGCACTTCGTCGACGAGATTGCGCGCCAGCCGAGCGGCAAGCCCGACTACCCGTGGGCGAAGAAGCTCGCGACATCTTTATCGGAGGAGAAATGAGCATCCGCACGCCCATCTGCGACGAGTTCGGGATCGAAGTTCCGATCTTCGCCTTCTGCCTCGACAAAGAGATTGTCGCCGAAGTCAGCAAGGCAGGCGGGATGGGCGTGCTCGGCGCGCTGCGTTTCACGCCCGAAGAGCTCGAAGCCGAGCTGAAGTGGCTCGACGAGAACTGCGACGGCAAGCCGTACGGCGTCGACGTCGTCATGCCGGCGTCGTCGGTCGCCGCCGGGCTCGATCTCGACGCGGTGATGCACGACCTCGAGAAGCAGATCCCCGACCAACACAAGCAGTTCATCGAAGACGTGCTGAACAAGTACGGTGTCGAGCAGCTTCCCGAAGGCGAAGAGGTCCGCGGCATCCTCGGATGGACCGACGCGACCGCGCGCCCGCAGGTCGAGGTATCGCTCGCGCACCCGATCTCGTTGCTGGCGAACGCGCTCGGACCGCCTCCTCAAGACATCGTCGACGAAGCGCATCGCCACGGCGTGAAGGTTGCGGCGTTGGTCGGCGGAGCGGATCAGGCGCGCAAGCAGCGCGACGTCGGCGTTGACATCGTCGTGGCGCAAGGCACGGAGGCGGCGGGGCACACGCCGGATATCTCGACGATGGTGCTCGTGCCGGACGTGGTCGACGCGGTCGCGCCGGCGCCGGTGCTCGCCGCCGGCGGGATCGGCACCGGCCGTCAGATGGCGGCGGGATTAGCACTGGGCGCGGTCGGCGTGTGGACCGGTTCGATCTGGCTGACCGTGGCGGAATCGCAGTTGCCCAAGGCGATCATCGAGAAGCTGCTGCAGGCCGGCTCGAAAGACACCGTGCGGTCACGGTCGTTGAGCGGAAAGCCGGCGCGCCAGCTGAAGACGGCGTGGACCGACGCCTGGGACTCGAAAGAGTCGCCGGGCACGCTGCCGATGCCGTTGCAGTTCCTGCTGACATCGGAAGCCGTGCACCGCATCGGACGGTCCGAGCACCCCGAGCTGCTGGGGGCGCCGGTCGGTCAGATCGTCGGCCGGATGAACGAAGTACGGCCGACGGCGCTGGTGATGGCCGACATGGTCCGCGAGTGCGAAGAGACGCTGGAGCGTCTCGACGGTCTCAAGGCCTGATCGCGAACCGGTCCCTGTTTAGGCCCGCATGTGAGCCCTAACAGGGACCAGCGCAGCCGTGGCGCCGGCTAACCGCGGTTCAGATTCGGGAACAGCTCTGCGCCCATCTCCGGCGTCAGCGCGATGAACAGCCCCTCGCACTCCGCGCACAGCACGTCGCCCGCGCGGATCTCTCCCGACGTGAATGCCTTCCGGCCGTCGGTGCGGATCACGCGCGCCGTGATGTCCAAGTCGGTCTTCAGCGGTGTTGGGCGCCGGTACTTGATCGTCAGCGTTCCGGTCATCCCCTGGTTGCCGGCGATCGCGTTCGCCATCCCGAGCAGCAAGTCGAAGATCGCCGCGATGATCGCGCCGTGCACGTACCCAGGCGGGCCTTCGTACTGCCGGTCGAGGTTCGCGTGCCCGTGCACGACCTTGTCTTCACCCCAGGTGATCTCGACGGGTGGTGCGATCGGGTTCGACTTCCCGACGACGGGGTCATAGCCGAAGTTCTGCTGCAGGTCTTCGAACTCAGGTTTCGTTGGGTTCTTCGGTCCTCGCCTTGGCAAGGCATCGAGATCGGCAACGACCTTCTCCAGAGCTTCGGATGCGCGCTCCGAATCGGGGCCTTCGAGATCTGCTTCAACCGCGTGGGCGACCAGCGTTCTGATCGCGGCGGCAAGCCGCTCGCGCGCGGCCCGCGTCATTTGCCTTTGAAGTTCGGCGTGCGCTTCTCGGCGAAGGCCTTCGGGCCTTCCTTCGCGTCTTCGGTGCCGAAGACCGGCAGGCCGATCTCAAGCTCCTTCTGAAGCGCTTGCTCTTCGGTCAGGCCTTCGGTTTCGCGCAACGAGCGCAAGATCGCTTGAACAGACAACGGTCCGTTCGCAGCGATCTTGTCCGCGATCTCTCGCGCGGCCTTCAGCGCTTCGCCGTCCGCCACCACGCGGCCGATCAATCCCATCTCGAGCGCGTCACGCGCCGGGATGAAGTCACCGACGAGCAAGATCTCCGCCGCGCGCGTGTACGGGATCTGCCGGCGCAGCCGAACGGTCGAGCCACCGATAGGGAAGAGCCCTCGCTTCACTTCGAACAGTCCGAACTGCGCGCTCTCGGCGGCGACGCGGATGTCGCAGGCTTGCAACATCTCCGTGCCGCCGGCAACCGCGTAGCCCTCGACGGCAGCGATGAGGGGCTTCGTCAAACGGTAATTGCGCAGCAAGGCCTTCCACGGCATCTCGGGATCGGATCGCGACCGCTGCGTCCACTCGTTGTCGTCGCCGTAGCCACCGGCCATCGCTTTCAGGTCCGCGCCGGAAGAGAAATGGCCGCCGGCGCCGGTCAGGATGGCGACCCGGATCGACGGGTCGTCGTTGATCTGCTGCCAGGCGTCTGTGAGCCGGACGACCATCTCGGCGCTCAGCGCGTTGCGTGCTTCCGGGCGGTTCATCGTGAGCGTGAGGACGTGTCCGTCCTGCTCAACCAGGAGATGCGGCTGCTCGGCCATAATGGCAAAAAGTAGAACACATTCTAATCTCGGGGGCAATGCGACAGAATGGTTACCCCTGCCTTGCCAGGGAAATAAGAACGTGTTCTACTAAGCGAAACGGGAACCTGTTCTAGCCTGGGCGAGGAACTGGAGACGCCATGAACATCGACCTGAACGACCTCGACGTCTGGCAGCAAGGCGTCCCACACGAGCAGTTCAAGTGGCTCCGCGAGAACGATCCTGTCTACTTCCAGTCGCAACCCGACGGCCCCGGCTACTGGTGCTTGACGAAGCACGAAGACATCGTCAAGGCCTCGAAGAACTTCCACGGCTTCTCGTCCGCCAAAGGCATGCACATCACCGATCCGATCAACGGCGCGGAGCTGATGCTGATCAACATGGACCCGCCCGGGCATACGAGGCTGCGCAACCTCGTCAGCAAAGGGTTCCATCCACGGATGATCACGGCACTCGAAGACAAGATCCGTGAGGTCGTCACCGAGATACTCGATACGGTCGGGCCGAAAGGCGAGTGCGACTTCGTCACCGACATCGCCGCAGAGCTGCCGCTGATCGTCATCTGCGAGCTCGCCGGCGTTCCTCCCGAGGATCGTCACAAGATCTTCAGCTGGAGCAACACGCTGATCGGGACGGGGAATGACCCCGAGTACTCGCCCGGGATGGAGGCGGCACAGAACACGTTCGTCGAGATGAACAACTATGCCAACCTGCTCGCTGAATTCAGGCGACACGAGCCCCGCGAAGACTTGGTATCCGCGATCGCGAACGCCGAGATCGACGGTGACCGGCTCGGTGACCTCGAAATATCGGTCTTCTTCGTCGTGCTGATGATCGCCGGCAACGAGACCACCCGGAACCTCATCGCAGGCGGGATGCGCGCGCTGTGCGAGCACACCGACCAAGCCGAGCGGCTGAAAGGCGACCCGGAGCTCTTCAAACCGATGGTCGAGGAGATGCTTCGGTACGTCTCGCCGGTGAACTACTTCCGCCGCACTGCGACGGAAGATTTCGAGATGCGCGGCAAGCAGGTGAAGGCCGGCGAGAAGGTCGTCATGTGGTACACGTCCGGGAACCGCGACGAAGAGGTCTTCGAGAACTCGATGACCTTCGACGTCGGCCGCCGGGTCAACCCACACGTCGCGTTCGGCGGCGGGGGTCCGCACTTCTGTCTCGGGTTCAGCCTTGCTCAGCTCGAGATCAAGGTGATGTTCGAGGAGCTCTTCAGGCGGCTGCCCGACGTCAAGATCTCGGGTCCCGTGCAGCGGTTGCGGTCGAACTTCATCAACGGCACGCGTCACATGCCGGTGGGGTTCACACCGGAACCGGTACGCGTCTAGCGCGCGCGTCTTGCGTCACGACGGCCAGGTTTCGGGTCGATCGTGGGAAGAATCACGGATGGGCAATTCACCCCATGTAGCCCTGATTGCGTGGATGTAGCTTTCCCTGGAGTAGCCGGGGGCGGCGAAAAGCGGGGGCGGTCATGCGCAGGCGTATCTGGCACGCATTCTTTTTCTCTGGATTAGCTATTGCACTCGTCTTGGTTCAGGGACTCGTCGGTCCCGAAATGTCACGTGCGGCCGCTCCAAGTAGGTACGCCGAGCACGATCTTGAAGCCAGCTGTTTCGGACTTACCAACGCGTTTGGGTCGGTTGACTTCGACATCCAGGTGAGCAACCTGCGTCCGCCCACGGGCTTCCTCGCTTATTGGGCTCCAGGCGCCGATCCGTCCGTGGATCCTCCGGCGTTGCAGGCTTTCGACAACATCGGAACGTGGACTGTCACACGCAGCGGATTGGATCTGAGCGCCTCCTTGCCGCTGGTCGATTCGGATTTCCAGCCGACCGGCCTCGAAGCCACCATCAGTGACATGACCTTCGCCCCCAACGGAGACCCCATTCCCCTCACCAACTTCCGAGATGGGAATGTGCAGTTCAAGCAGGACGGCAGTGTTCAGCCTCTTGTCGCAACGGGAGGAACATTGAGCATCCCGGGCGGACCGGCCTTCGCCCTCGCGGATTGCTCGGGAATGGCCCTCGATTCCGATGTCTTCCAGACGAACCCCATGACGCAGGTGTTCCCCAATCTCTTTGGGTTGACCCTCGCATGTTCCGACGAGACAACGCAGGGGTCTTGGAGTGTCTTTGCGGTGGGCAGTCGCAACAAGATCTTCTTCTTTGGAGTGAGCTTTTCCCCTGCAAATGGGGGGTCTCAGTCGGGCGGAGATTCTTCGGGGATGCAGCTTTCCGACAAAGGGGTTCAGGGCAGCCTTCCCCTTGTAGATATCAATGGTGACCCAGCCGGAAGCGCCACGTTCGACGGCGTTTTCTACAACAGGCAATCGATCACCTACACCGAAAGATCAGACTCGCAGAAGTTCAAGCTCATCGGCGATTCCTACAGCGCTCGAGGCACGGTCACGTTCTCGCCAGGTGGCCAGACCTTCGATCTATCGACGTGTCAGGTGCTCGACCGCAGGTCTCAGACCATCATCCACTCATAAAGATCGACGTAACCTAGGCCAGCTCGATAACGGAGCGGATCCCTTCGCCGCGCTTCATCATCTCGAACGCCTCGTTGACTTCGTTCAAGTCGATGCGGCTCGTGATCATGCCTTCCAGGTCGAGCCGCCCTGCCCGCCACAGTCGCAGCAGCCGGTCGAAGTCCATCCGAACGTCCGCCGAGCCGTAGTACGAACCTTGGATCGTCTTCTCCATGAAGAACAGCTCGTACGCGGAGAACTGAACCATCGCGTCCATTGCGCCCGCGCCGACTACGACGGTCATACCGCCGCGTCGCGTCGCTTCGTACGCGCTGCGGATCGTCACCGGCAGGCCCACGACCTCGAACGCGTAATCGAATCCGCGTCCCGCGGTGAGCTCGTTCTTCAGCGCCTCGAGACCGTCGGGGTCGGTCGCGTGCGTGGCGCCGAAGCGCTTCGCTGCCTCACGCCGTTCGGGCGAGAGGTCGATCGCAACGATCTCGGCCGCGCCCGCGATGCGCGCGCCCTGGATCACGCTGATGCCGACGCCGCCGCATCCGATCACGGCCACCGACGAGCCGGGCCGCACCTTCGCCGTATTGATGGCCGCGCCGACGCCGGTCGTCACGCCGCAGCCGATCAGCGACGCGATGTCGTAGGGCACGTCGCTCGCGATCTTTATGGCGCAGTGCTGCGGGAGAACCATCTCTTCGGCGAACGTGCCCGCCCCCGCGAAGCCGAACAGCTTCTCGTCGCCGCGCGAGAACCGCTGGGACACCGCGTTCGGGATGAACTCGTCCATGCACAGCTGCGGTTGCCCGCCCAAGCACGTGGCGCACACGCCGCACGGCGGCACCCAAGCGACGATCACGTGATCGCCGGGCGCCAACCCGGTGACGCCGTCGCCGACCGCGAGGATCTCGCCGGCTCCCTCATGACCGAGCACGGCCGGCAGGGGGATCGGGAGCGTGCCGTTCTGACCGGACAGATCGGAGTGGCAGACGCCGCTCGCGTGGATGCGGATCCGGACCTCGCCGGGCCCCGGACCTACGACGTCGATGTCCTCGTAGAACTCGACTTTCTCGCCGATAGCGGGAAGGACTGCTGCGCGCATGGACGGCCCCCTGGCTCGGTTTGTGCTCGTGATTAGAACACGTTCTCGCGGGTTCTATCAACGGTTGCTCGGCCGTCTTGCCAAGCAGAACGAGAACGTGTTCTAATCCTGGTCCCATGACCGACCTCGGGTTCTGGAACGTCGCGCAAGCCGATCCGGCGCACCTCGCCCTGGTCGAGCCGGACGGCACCGAGCACACCAACGGCGAGCTCCTCGCCTCCGTCAACCAAGTGGTCCACGGGCTGCGCGCGCTCGGGCTACAGCCCGGGGACGTCGTCGCGACGGTGCTTCCCAACGGTGCCGCGATGTTCGAGCTCACCCTCGCGGTGCTGCAGGCCGGCTGGTACCTCGTGCCGATGAACCACCACCTCGCCGGTCCCGAGATCGCGTACATCCTCCAGGACTCCGAAGCCAAGGCGTTCGTCGCGCACGAGCGGTTCGCCGATGCCGTCACCGCTGCGGCCAAGGAAGCGAACTATCCGGCCGACGCAAGCTTCGCCGTCGGCGAGATCCCCGGATTCCGCCCGTACGAAGACCTGAAGAAGGGACAGCCTTCGGAGGTGCCGGCCGATCGCAAGCCGGGCGCCGTGATGAACTACACCGCCGGCACGACCGGCGCGCCGAAGGGCGTGCGGCGGCCGATCCCCGACATCGACCCCGACCTGCAAGCCACGCTCAACGGCGCCTTCTTGCTGCTCTTCGGGATCCAGCCGCACGAAGACAACGTGCACCTCGTCGTCTCGCCGCTGTACCACACCGCCGTCCTGACGTTCGGGCTCGACTCGATCCACCTCGGGCACACGGTCGTCCTCATGGACAAGTGGTCACCGGAAGGGACGCTCGAGCGGATCGAGCGCTACAAGGTGACGACGTCGCACATGGTGCCGACGCAGTTCCGCAGGCTGCTCGCCCTGCCGGAAGACGCGCGCAACAAGCACGACCTCTCATCGCTGCGGCACATGATCCACTCGGCCGCGCCGTGTCCCGTCGAGGTGAAGCAGCGCATGCTCGACTGGTGGGGCCCCGTCGTCGACGAGTACTACGCCGCGAGTGAAGGCGGCGGCACGCTCGCGATGGCGGAGGACTGGATCAAGAAGCCCGGCACCGTCGGCAAGGCGTGGGCGATCAGCACGATCAAGATCCTCGACGACGACGATGTCGAGTTGCCCGCCGGTCAGTCTGGAACCGTCTGGATCAAGATGGGCGAGTACAAGTTCGAGTACCACAAAGACAAAGCGAAGACCGACAAGTCGTGGAAGCAAGGGTTCTTCACCGTCGGCGACGTCGGCTATCTGGACGAAGACGGCTACCTGTTCCTGAACGACCGCAAGATCGACATGATCATCTCGGGCGGCGTGAACATCTACCCCGCGGAGATCGAGAAGGAGCTTGCGTCGCATCCCAAAGTGGGCGACGTCGCGGTATTCGGAATCCCGCACGAGGACTGGGGCGAGGAAGTCAAAGCCGTGATCGAGCCGGCGGACGGCGTTGAGCCGGGCCCCGAGCTTGCGGCTGAATTGGAGAAGTATTGTCGCGAGCGGCTTGCCGGCTACAAAGTTCCGAAGTCCTTC
>VAWS01000100.1 GCA_005884515.1 Actinomycetota bacterium | reverse complement strand
GCACGGCGCTGGCGCTCGCGGCCTTGACCGCATCGCTCGGCTTCGGCGCGAGCTTGCGGCGCTTGGTCTCGACCCCGCGCCTTTCCGGCTGGAACTTCGACGCGCTCGTCATCTCCGACGACGGCCGCGCGACGGGAGAGAAGCTCCGATCGCTGGGGCTCGTGAGCTCGTATGCGACCGGCGACAATCCCGACATCCTCGTGCGTGGCCTTCTGGTCAACGCGTTGGCGTTCGAGCCGGGCTCCTTCGGACCGTCGATCATCGCCGGGCGCCGTCCCCGAGGCACGAACGAGATCGCGCTCGGAACGAAAACCTTGCGCAAGCTTCATCTCT
The DNA here is from genome assembly GCA_005884515.1 of Actinomycetota bacterium. Lineage (GTDB taxonomy): Bacteria > Actinomycetota > AC-67 > AC-67 > AC-67 > AC-67. The sequence continues at coordinate 8,284 of VAWS01000100.1, read as the reverse complement.
CGATCGGAAACACCGTCCCCGTCAGTTTCATCGGCGGACCCAACAACGAGCCCTTCCCGGCCGTTCAGATGCGGATCGTGGGCACCGTCGTCAATCCGCAGTTCTTCTTCAGCCAGTCGGCGGGCGGAGACTCGGCAGCCGTGAGCGAGGAGATCATCGACAGCGCCAGCATCCCCGACCATCCGCCGGGAGGTGCAGCCGCGTACGTTCGCTTCGCTCCGGGCATCTCCGTCGGACGAGGTGTCGAACGCGTCCGGCAGTCGATAACGGGCAACCTGTTCATCCTGAGACGGTCTGCTTCGAGCGACCTCGCGAACCTTCAGCGGATCTCCAGCTTGCCCAACGTCCTCGGCGCTCTGCTCGCCGTGGTCGCCGCAGGGACGCTTGCGCACACGTTGATCTCGTCCGTGAGACGACGCCGCCGCGATCTTGCCATCTTGCGGACGCTCGGCTTCGTGCGCGGACAGGTGCGAATGACCGTCGTGTGGCAGGCGACCACCATCGTCCTCATCGCTCTTGCGATCGGGCTGCCGCTGGGCGCGATCGCGGGACGGTGGGCATGGGGCTTATTCGTCGACCAGCTCGGATACGTACGGCTCTCCATCGTTCCGCTGATCGCGATCCTTCTCACGATCCCCGCGGCGATCATTCTTTCCAACATCATCTCGAGCATCCCTGCGCGCGCCGCCGCGCGTACCCAACCGGCGCTGGTGTTGAGGGCCGAGTGATGATCTGGATGCGACTGAAGAGCGAGCTTCGCCAGAGCTGGCGAGGGATGCTCGTTCTGGTTCTGATCACTGCCCTGTTCGGCGGCGTGGTGTTGGTCGCGCTTGCGGGCGCGCGCCGGACGAACAGCGCGGTGAGCCGGTTCCTTGCGTACAGCCGGCCTTTGGACGGCCAGGTCTCGGCGGATCCCTCCGCCTTCCACGCGATCCGCACCCTCCCCGAGGTCGCGTACTGGTCGACCGGTGCGCTGTACCTGGCCGGTCCCACCAACGCATCCGGCGGGCCGTTAGGCGGGGGGCCCGGCGAGGTCCTGGTCTGGGCGACGGCCCAGGGGACTCCGCAGCGGGTGAAGGTCGTCGGCGGGAGGTTGCCCGACCCGGCGCGCGCCGACGAAGCGGCCGTCAACGAGAGTGCCGAGCGTGCCCTCGGCCTCCACCTCGGCTCGGTGGTGCACCTGCGCGGCTACAGCCCGGAGCAAGCGAACACCGTTCTGTCCGGCACGGGTCGCGTGCTTCCCAAGGTCGAGATGCCCGACGTTCGGGTGACGGCGATCATCCGTCAGGTCACGGACGTTGCCGTCTATCCGACTCCGGCCGACATCACGTTCTTGGGGAACGGCGGCATCTTCGTCGGGCGCGCGTTTTACGAGCAGACGGGCCGGTCGGTCGCCAACTTCAGCGGCCTGAGCTTCAAGCTGAAACACGGTTTGAAGGATCTCCCCGCGTTCATGGCCGACGTCCAACGCGTCGCGGGGAAGGACGCGCAGATCTTGACGGGGAGCGACGCGCAGACCGCCGCGGTGGCGGCTCGGCGCGGGACGTCGCTGCAAGCGTTCGCGTTGCTGCTCTTCGGCGGGATCGCGGCCATGTCCCTCGTCATCGTCGTCGGGCAGAACATCGCGCGGCAGACGTACCTGGCGTCCGACGACTATCCGACGTTGCGCGCGCTCGGCGTTTCGCGCGCGCAGCTGTTCTGGCTGTCGCTGGTGCGGAGTGGGATGGTCGTCGTGACAGGGATCGTCCTCGCAGTTCCCATCGCGTACCTCTTGTCCGCGTTCACGCCGATCGGTCTCGCGCGGCGAGCGGAGATATCGCCGGGCTTCTCGTTCGACGCGCTCGTCCTGCTTGCTGGCGCGGCTGCGCTCCTGGTGCTGCTGATCGCGCGCTCCGGCCTATCGGCGCTTCGCGTCGCGAGATCGAGAAGAAGCGGTGAGCTTGAATCAGGCGATCGCGCGTCGGTTGTCGCCGAAAGCTTGGCGCGCGCCGGCGTCTCTCCGTCCGCGGTTTCCGGGGTCCGACTCGCGTTCGAGCCGGGTCACGGCCGCACCGCGGTGCCGGTGCGCTCGACGATGATCGGATCAATGGTGGCTTTGGCTGCGCTCGTCACCGCCCTCGTCTTCGGATTCAGCCTCAATCACCTCGCGCGCACACCGGTGCTCGCCGGGTGGAACTGGGATCTCGCGATCGGCAATCCTCATTCGGGAGACGTGCGGGCGCAGTACGACCGGATGCTGCGCGCGGACCCCGATGTCGCGGCGTTCTCGGCGACGACGATGGGCGGCGGTCCCATCACTTCCCACGACGTCGTCGTAGCGGGGATCGACCCCGTCATCGGCAGCGTCCTTCCACCGTTCCTGCAAGGCCGGATGCCGCGCGCGCCGAACGAGATCGCGTTCGGCGGCATCGAGCTGCGAAGGCTGCGGAAGAAGGTAGGAGACACCATCACGAACCCCGAGCTGCACGCGTCGCTTCACATCGTGGGGGAAGTAGTTCTTTCGCCACAGATCGTGAACCAGCAGGAGCAGCTGGGCGCCGGCGGCGTTATGACGATCGAGGGCGTGCAAGCGCTGAGTCGGGACCCGTTGCCGGTGAACGTTTTCCTCGTTCGACTGAAGGATCCGCACGACCTCGCCGCGATCGCTCGCTTGAAACGAGAATTCCCCGGTGTCGTGCTGCCGGCGCTCGCCGCCCCGGATATCCACAACCTGCAGGGCGTCAGCAGCTTCCCTCTCATCCTCGCCGCGATCTTGACGGTGCTCGCTGTGGCGACGATCGCGCACACGCTGGTGACGTCGGTGCGCCGTCGGCGTCGCGATCTTGCGATCCTGAAAACGATCGGCTTCGTCCGCGGACAGGTGCGGGCGACGGTCGCCTGGCAGTCGAGCGCGCTGATCGGCGCGGCGGTGATCGTCGGCTTGCCGCTCGGGATCGTGGCCGGACGCTGGACCTGGATGACCTACGCCAACCACATCGCGATCAAGCCGGTCCCGGCCATCTCCCCTTTGGTTGTGGTCTTGATTCCCGCCGCGCTGTTGGTCGCCAATCTCATCGCGGCCGCACCGGCAGGTGCCGCAGCTCGAACGCAGCCGGCGTCGGTCTTGAGGACGGAGTGAGATGAGGGCCGTTTGGGTGCGTGCGCGCAGCGACCTTCGCAATCACTGGCGGGCGCTCGTAGCGATGTGCTTGCTGGCCGGCTTGTCCGGCGCCGTCGCCGTCGCGGCGGCTATAGGAGCTTCGCGAACCGACAGCGTCTCGAGCCGGGTTATCCAGAAAGAAGACCCGACCGACATCTTTTACGTTCCCGACTATCAAGACACGAAGCTGCGCTTCGCGGACATCGCGGCCCTGCCCGTTGTTTCCGCAGCGTATGAGATCCGAGGCTTCCCGGTTGCTACGCCTGCCCTTCAAGACCTCACAAGAGATCGTTACCACTGGCGCGTCGGCTCGCGCGTATCGTTCGCACTCGCAGACCCATCCTCGGATCCGTCATCAGGGGACGTGAAGCCGGGCCCGGTCGTCTCGGTTCGTGTCGTAGGGATCAACGCTGCATCGGGCGACCTGGTCGGAGTAGCGGGACCGGGGATGATGACGTCTCCCGCGTTCGAACGCGAGTACACCTCCAAGGCTGCGACGTTAGAGCTCCAAACGTTCAAGTTACGGCGAGGTCAAGCGGACCTCGGAGCATTCGAAGCGGGGGCAAGGAAACTCGCCGGCGGGAAGCTGATCCAGTACACGGAGATCCAATCCGATCTTGGTCAAGTCAGGCGCTCGTTCCACCTCCAAGCCGTTGCGCTGTGGATCACATGCATCGTCGTTAGCGCCGTTTCGCTGCTGATCTTCGGCCAATCGATCGCTCGCCAAGTGACCATCGAGGCGGACGAGTATCCGGCGTTGCGCTCGCTCGGCATGACCCGCCGCGATCTGACGTGGCTTGGTCTCGTTCGCGCGTTGATCGTCGCCGGTGTGGCCGCCGCCATCGCTCTCTGTGCCGGGATCCTGCTTTCGATCGCAACGCCGTTCGGGTTGGCGCGGGTGATCGAGCCGAACCCCGGTCCGTGGATCCCCGCCTACATCCTTGTGACCGGATGCGGCGCACTCGTCGTTGCGGTGATGGCGTGTGCCGTGTTCCCTTCATGGCGTGCAGCGTCGGTGGTGCACCGCGAGTCGTCCTCGAGCTCGAGCGCACGCCCAACGCTTGCCTCGCGCGTGCTTGGTCTCGTAACCGGCAAGCCCTCGCCTGCGTTAGGTGCTCGATTCGCGCTCGAGCAGGGGCGTGGCCGAGCGACCGTTCCGGTACGGTCGTCGCTGACGGCAGCGGTGGTCGGTGTCGTCGTCTTGTTGGCCGCTCTTTCGGTCGGAATGAGCGTGAAGCATTTCGCCGCGACCCCCCGGCTGTACGGGTGGACCTGGGACGTCGCATACGACAGCGGGCATGCCGTCTCATTCGAACCGGGGTCGAAGGCGCGAGATGAGCTCGTGAGCGATCCCTCGATCTCCGATGTGTCGGTCGGCGGCATCGCCGGCGCGACCTTCCGTTTGAACGGAGTGGGCATGGACGGGATCGCGCTCGATCCCGTCAAGGGTCACCTCGAACCGAACATCCTCGAGGGTCGCTCGCCGGCAGGACTGGACGAGGTCGCGGTGGGACGGAAGAGTTTGCAGCAGGCGCGAGCGCACGTCGGCTCGACGGTCACGGTCGGGTTGGTCGGCAAGAACATGACGATCCCGATGCACGTCGTCGGCGTCGCCGTTTTCCCCTTCGACGATGACACGTCGACGATCGGGGAGGGTCTGTGGATGAGCGCCGAAGCACTCAATCGGATCGCGCCCGAAGCCAAACGGGATTCAGCAGCGATCCGCTTTGCCCCCGGCGCCTCGAAGAGGGCTGAGCTGGAGCGCCTGAAGGGGCAGTTCGCGGGCGACTTCACGGAGGCGCAAACGCCGGGTGGGGTAACGGACTACCGGAGGGTGTCCCAAGTGCCGCTCGTGCTTGCCGGGCTGCTCGCCGCCCTGGCCGTTGGGACGTTGGCGCATCTGCTCGTGTCGTCGATCCACCGGAGGCGGCGAGACCTTGCGATCTTGAAAGCGCTTGGATTCGAGAAGCGGCAAGCGCGCGGCGTCGTCCTTTGGCAGGCGGGTGTCTTCACCGCGGTCGTGCTTGTGATCGCAGCCCCGCTCGGGTGGGTGGTCGGCCGGCTGGCGTGGAACGTCATCGCGAGATACGGCGGATTCGACCCCGCTCCGGTGATCCCGCTTGGCCAGTTCGGCATCACGTGCGGAGCGGCCCTGGTGGTGGCCCTGGCGATCTCTTTGGCGCCGGCCCGAGTTGCGGCGCGGACACCGGTGGCGGCCGTCCTCAGGACGGAGTGATGAAGGGGTGCTGGCCAACCTTGAGGAGTGTTGCCTGCACGCTCGGCCGTCCTGCTTTCGGGGTCTAAAGTGCAGGTGAGGGGAGATATGACAACCACAGCAGAACGGATCCAGGTCGCGGACCTGAAGCCGGCCGAGCCCGCGGGCGCGCGCCGGCCGCTCGGGCTCCTTGCCGCTCTTGCCGCGATCGCCTTGGCCGCCTGGAGCCTCATCCTGGTTTCCGGCTCGCCGGCAGCCGGCGACTACGTCCGCGTGTCCGTCATCGCGCTGTGGGCCGTGTGCGGGCTCAGCTTGGTGTGGCGCCGTCCCCGTGAGCCGATGGGGATGCTCATCCTCGCCTTCGCGGGCGCGGGCGCAGTGTGGGCCCTCGGCGCCGGTTTGCGCGCAGACGCGTCGGCCGGATCGGGAGCTAAGGATCTGGGGAGCGTCCTGCGCGCGCTCGGCATCGGCATCCTTCCGGCCGTCGGGATGCACATCTTGTTCGGCCTTCCCGACGGCGTGATCGCGAAGCGATCCCGGAGGATCACCGTCGTCGTCGGGTACGCCCTGTCGCTCGGCGTCGCGGTCTATCTCTGGTCGCAGCGGCCGAAGCTTCCGTACTGGCCGGTTGCCGTCGCCGGAGCGCTCGCCCTGTTCGCCGGGGCGATTGCGTCGACGTCGCGGTACAACAAGGCGCGCGGACTCGAGCGTCAGCGCATGCAGTGGTTCGGATGGTCGATGACCGTTGCCTTCACGATCGCTGTGTTCGCCGGCGCGACGCGGCTGCTCGTCAAATGGCCGACGAACGCGATCGAAGTGGCCGCCATCGCCGCGCTCCCGATCCCGCTTGCGCTGGCATTCGGCGCGACAACGAAGCGTGTGGGGCGTGTGGACCGGCTGCTCACACAGACAGTGTCGGTCGCGGGTCTCACCGGCGTTGTCCTCGCGATATACATCTTGATCGTGCTCGGCCTCGGCCACGCTCCGAATGATCCCGAGCAGCGAACGCTGCTCTTGCTGTCGATGATCGGCGCCGTTGTCGCCGCCTTGCTGTATCTGCCAACGCGAGAGCGGCTTACGTCGATCGCGAACAACATCGTCTACGGCGAGCGGCATGCACCCGACGAAGTGCTTCGCACATTCGGCAGTCGCTTGTCGCGCGCGATCCCGCTGGACGAGCTGCTGTTGCAGATGGCGGAGTCGCTTCGCAAGACACTGGCGCTGGACCTCGCCGAAGTGTGGACCGGTTCCGGCGGCTCGCTGGAGCGCCGGGTCTGCGATCCGGACCGTCCCGTGATCCACATGAGCATCGGTCCCAAGGAGCTGCCGGTCGTGACGCGCGCGGGCGTGTCCGGCCCTGCGTGGATCAAGGTGTGGCTGCCACAGCTGATCGAGAAGCGCGAGGGTTCGATGGTCCGTGTCGCGCCGATCACGCACCAAGGCGAGCTGCTCGGGATGATCGTCGTCGAGCGGCGCGACCCCGACGAATCGTTCGGCGAGGAGAACGAGCGGGTCATGACCGAGCTCGCGCGCCAGGTCGGCCTTGCGTTGCACAACGCGCAGCTGGACTCGGCCCTGCAGGAGTCCTACCAGGAGCTGAAGAGGCGCGCGGAGGACCTGCGCGCGTCGCGCGAGCGCATCGTGGCCGCCGGCGACGCCGAGCGACGGAAGCTCGAACGGAACCTGCACGACGGCGCGCAGCAGCACCTCGTCGCTCTCGCGGTGAAGGTGAAGCTGGTGAAGAACCTCGTCGAGGCCGACCCGAACACAGCGAAAGCGATGATCGAAGAGCTCGGCGGAGACGTCCAGGAGGCGGTGCAGCAGCTCCGCGACCTCGCGCACGGCATCTATCCGCCGATCCTCGTCGATCGGGGGCTTGGACCGGCGCTCGAGAGCGCGGTCATGAAAGCCGCACTGCCGACGAACGTCGTCGCAGAGGGTGTGCAGCGTCATCGGCAAGAGATCGAAGCCGCCGTGTACTTCTGCGTCCTCGAAGCGCTGCAGAACGCAGGGAAGCACGCCGGCGAAGGCGCGACCGCGGTGGTCAGCCTGAAGGAAGAACCGGGCGCGTTGCTGTTCGAGGTATCCGACAACGGAGCAGGGTTCGACACGAAGGCGACGGGTCTCGGCGCCGGCTTCACCAACATGAGTGACCGCGTGGGCTCCATCGGCGGCACGCTCGACGTGTCGTCCGAGCCGGGCAAGGGAACGAAGATCTCGGGCCGGATCCCGCTCTAGTAGTTCGGCGTTGGCATCAAGGACCCCGCGCAGCTCCAGCCGCTCGACGGAAAGATGCGCGTGAACTGCTGGTTCCGGATCTCCATGTAGAGCGTGCAGTTCGCCTCTCTCTTGTTACCGATGTCCTGGGTGACGTGCAGGCCGTAGTCGCTCCACGAGTGGATCTGCTTCAGCTGAGCAAACAAGGCTTTGCGGGTTAACCGTGGTCCGGCCGTGAGTGCGGCCTTTTGGAACAGCCGTCCGGCCGACCACGCGTACAGGCCGAAGTAATCCGGCACGGCACCCGGCGCGACGCGCTGCAGCCACGTTTCGTACAGCTGCATCTCGGGGTTCGACGAAGCTTCTTCGAACATCGCAGTGTTCATGAACACGAGCGCGCCGTTGCCGGACGTCCCGGCGAGTTTGAGGAAGTTCTGCGAGTACGCGACCGAGTCCCAGACGCGTACGGTGGGGAACCAGCCCTGCTGCTCCATCGCCTTCTCGAGCCGCACGATGCTTTGATAGTCCGCCACCATGTTCACGAACTGGACGCCGGCCTTCTGCATCGCGTTGACGTAGGGCTGGTAGTTCGGTTCGAGCACCCCCGTCTCGGCCTTGTAGACGAAGTTGTACCCCAGTTGTGTTAGCGCGTAGACGCGTTGCCTGCTGTTCTGAGCCGTTGCGCCTGCGTTCAGCCACAGCATCGCCGAGTG
>VAWS01000099.1 GCA_005884515.1 Actinomycetota bacterium | reverse complement strand
GGCTCTTGATCTGAGCTTTGAGCTTCTTGATCTGCAGCTTGGGCTGCGGATACTCGGGACCCATCGCTTCGAGCGTTTCGATAAGGAGCCGCGCCACCGCCCAGTTCCGGTACCACTTGTTGTCGGCAGGCACGACGTACCAGGGGGCAACGTTCGTCGAGCAGCGTGCGATGGCCTCCTCGTAGGCGGCGACGTACGCGTCCCAGTAGCCGCGCTCTTCCACGTCCTTGGAGTCGAACTTCCACCGCTTCGTGGGGTCGTCCAAACGCGCGAGCAGCCGTCGCGTCTGCTCCTTGAGCGAGATATGCAGGAACACTTTGACGATCGTCGTCCCGCGGCGCGCGAGCTGCCGCTCAAAGTTATTGATCTGCTCGTAGCGCGCGCGCCACACGCGCTGCGGCACCAGGTCGTGCACGCGGACGATGCCGACGTCCTCGTAGTGCGACCGGTTGAACACGCCGACGTAGCGCGGCGGCGGAAGCGCGCGGCGGATCCGCCACAGGTAGCCGTGTCTCCGCTCCTCGGCGGTCGGCTCTTTGAATGACGTGATCCGGCATCCTTCCGGGTTCATCGCGCGGATCACGTGCGAAACCGTGCCGTCCTTGCCGCTCGTATCGGTTCCCTGAAGCACGAGGAGCAGAGACCGCTTCCCCTCCGCGTACAACCGTTCCTGGAGCTCGCCGAGGCGCGCGGCTTCCTTCGCAAGATCGCGAGCAGCCTTCGCCTTGGTCATCCCGGAGGTCGCGGCGGGATCGATCGCAGAAAGCGAGAACCGGGCGCGCGTGGGGCGCGCGCGCAACCGTTCGTGAACCGGCTTTGCCACGGCGCAAGGGTATCGGCGGGACGCCTTCCGCGGCCATCCCGAGAGACAGAGCAACCCGGCCACGTGCGGCCGGGTTGCTCAGCGCATCGGGTTGCTAGCTCTTTGCTTGGAGCTTCATCCAGCCGCCGTAGGCGAGGAACGCACCGGCGACGAGGGCGATGTAGAGCCCATACTTCGTGAAGTTGCTGACGGTGATGAGGCGGAGCAGCGTGAACAGGAACGCGCCGCCGCCGAGCACGATGTAAACGACTCCATCCCGCATCTGCCCCAGGTCGAACTTCGCGCCGACGACCCTCGCCGCAGCGAAGAGCATGTCCAAGAGCGCGAAGATGATCGCAAGCACGGCCCATCCACCGCTGTGCCAACCGCTCGCGTTGAGACTGCCGAAATTGATCCCGAGAGCCTTGAACCGAACGCCGTACCACGGCAAGAACGCGTCGATGAAGAACACGAGGCCGGCGATCAGGATCATGCGGTCGGCGCCGCGCGCGGCCTGGAGCTTTCCTTTCATCTCGCCCCAGTCGGGCCCCGATCCCGCTCCCGCGCCTCCCGGCTCGGACGGCGGCATGTTGCCCACGGCGTCCCCCCTCTCATAGGCCGGTTTCAGTGTGACCGGGGAGGGACCTTTGTCAAGGAAGACGTCGTCTAGTGCTTCGCCCAGGCGGCGAGGAAGGCCAGCTCGACGGCGGCCGCGTTCTCGGCTGCGTACTGACGGTAGACGAAGAACTGGGCCGGGAAGCCGGGAAGCATGAGCGGATCACCGAGGCCGTCGGACAGCGCGCGGAACCCGATGAACGGAACGTGCTTCTCCGCGGCAACGCGCGCAACCGCAGCCGTTTCCATATCGTCGGCGTCGTACCCGGCCGGCGTGGTCGACGGGTTCTTGAAGTAGTTGAGGAAGAAGTTGGGGTTGAGGAACGGCGCCGCGCCCTGTACGAAGCGAGGGATGTCGCTCGCGGCGAATCGTGGCGTCTTGCACGGCTGACATCCGAACACGTCGCCGGACCCGGGGATGCACGGGAACGCGTTGCCGATGAACGGGTCCGAGCTGCGTCCCTTTCCGCCGAGCAAGATCTGCGGCTTGTGCGGCATGTGGATCGTTTGGACTGCGTCGGGATCAACGAGACCAAGGCATGCGCAGTCGCCGAGCGGGGAGACCTGTTCGAGCGGCACGCCGCGCGCGACGACGGTCTGCACGGTCGCGAACATCCGCGGATCGGCCGGGAAGAACGTCTTGCCGTCGTTGAGGGTCCAGCGCGATGGAACGGTGACGTCGCCGATGTAGGTGTGCCCGCCGGACACTCCCGAGAACACGATGCCGCTGAAGCCGGCTTTGCCGCAGCCGAAGTTGTCGAACGCGACACGCGTCGTGTGATCGGCGTTGACCAAGCCGATCCCTGTCAGGGCCAGCACGACGTCGTTGCCCTTCAAGCGACCGAGGAAGAACGCGCGCCCATCGATGACAACGGTCTTGCTCACCGCGGTGGCCGCGAGCGCGGGGCCGATCTCGGCCGGGAACGCAGACAGGACGAGCAGCCTCGGGTGACACGCTTGCGCGCGCGGCGCGGCGCTCGCGCCCGGGAACACCCCGAGCGAGATCGCAGTGATCGCAAGAAGGACGAGCCGCCGATTCATGCTGGTAAAGATTCGTGCCGGCCGGCCGCTGTCCCTGCCGGGATGCCGAAACACCCGCTTCCGCGGGAGGAGGAGGCGGGTTCGGCCTCGAAAACGAAACCCATGCGGCGGCACGTTCTCGCGATCCTGGTCGTCCTGTGTGCGCTCGCACCGATGGGCGCGCGCGCGGCCGGCGGTGAGCCGTGCGTCCCGACACCGCGCCTTCCCGCGAACCCCGTATACCAAGCCCAGGACAAGACCTTCGGCTTCCACGACGAGGAGCTCGTCATCTGCTCGCCCGGCTGGAGCAACCCGACGCACATCGCCGCGCGGCTTTGGGTCCCGAGCGCGTGCCCCGGTGTCGGAAAGTGCGCGGGCGTCATCATCGCGCACGGCTTCGGCTTCTCGAAAGAGCTGACGTTTTCGGACATGCTCACGGCTGCTCGAAAAGGGTTGTACGTCTTGAGCTACGACGTGCGTGGGCAAGGGTCGTCGGGCGGCCAGGCGGAGATGCTCGGCCGCGACGACATCGCCGATCAAGCCGCCATCCTCGCGTGGTGGCACAAGAACGTGCGTCCGACGAAGACAGCGTTCTACGGGATCTCGCAAGGTGGATGGCTCTCGTGGACCGCCGCGATCTACAACTGCGGTGCCGCGCGCGCCGCGCACTACGACTCGACCATCCCGTGCGACCGAGGCGGCCGCTGGATCGATGCGATCGCGCCGATGCAGGGACCGACGGGATACATCGGTGATACGACCTGCTCGACGTTCTTGATCGAGGCATGGTTTGAGACGCGGATGAATCCGGCCTTCGCACAGGCGCTCGCGACCTGGCATACGAACAGCTTCAAGCGCGCGCGCACGACCCGCACGACGTCATGTACGGCAAAGACGTCCGTTTGACGATGTCGAACGACGGCCACGGCGACGTCGGCGGCAACACGGCGTTGGTCGGCGACGTCTTCACGTGGATCACTCACCAAGTCGCGGGGGGGCCGGGATTGCGCGCGGCCAAGGTCGCGATCGCTCAGGAGTGGGCCAACAATGCGTTCCGCCTGGAGCGCGCCTGGCCGATCCCGGGGTCGACAACCCAAACGCTGTACCTCGCAATTGGCACGCTTGGGAAGAAGCCCGGGGGCGCGCCGGACGAGTTGCTCAACCTTCCGCTCTGGACCAGCACGCCGAGCGAACCGTTCATCGGAACGGCATTACAAGTTGATAGCCCGAACCCGTTGCCGGGCTCGCGCCTCGTGTACACGACGGCGCCGTTCACGACGCTCACCGAGATCACGGGGGAACCGTCCCTCACCGTCTACGTATCCTCCGCCAACACGAGAGGACAAGGTCTTGGACAGCTCAACATCGGCTTGGTTGAGCTGACGCCGAACGGTTCGGGGCACGAGTTCAGCCACGAACGTGTCGGCCTGGTCGGCCTCGGTCCGAAGCCGCAGGCGATCCGCATCCCCTTGTCGATCGCGAGCCAACGGATCGACCCCGGCGACCGCCTCATGCTAACGATCACCTCGAGCGATGCGGCCGTCGCCTTGCCCGCGCCGGGACCGGACCCGTTCTTCATCAACCACGACGCTCGCGCGCCGTCGTTCCTCACGATCCCGATCGTGCCCGTGAACCGGAAGCCGCCGCCGGGCGCGCCGCCGAGCGGCGTCTCGTACACCGACAACCCGCTGAAGGCGATCTGCCAGACGCTCGGGCTCCCCTGCTGATACCGCGAGCGCGTTACGTCGAGAGAGAGCCTGAATAAGCCGGCGTGCGCGTCGGTTGCGTTACGTAGTGGCGCTCGACCGTTACCGCAACGGACGCGTAGGCCCCGGCGTCGACGTTGAAGGGAAGGACGACGTCTCCCCCGTCGGGTGAGAACGTGCGAACCGGGATGTAGCGAGCATCCTTCGCCACCCACAGCTCGTAGATGGAGCCGCTCGGCGGCGCCGCCAGATCGTGCGCGATGAACACGCCGGTCCCGTTCGGCAGGATGCTCGCGACGAGCGAGCCGCGCGCGCCCTGCAAAACGGCGTGATGCGCGCTCGGGTCGGCCGCGATCGCGATCGCCGCGATCGCCTGGCGCGCGCGATCCTCCGCGCGCCCCGAGCGTGACGCCACGACGACGTTGACCGCTACCGACGACGCGATGGCGACCACTGCGACGGCGGCGGCGGCACGCGGCCACAGCGTGCGCGCGCGCACAGCACCAGCGGGACGCGCCCCGGCGACCGCCGTCATCACCTTCGCTTCGCCGGTATCCGACAGCTTGCGGGCTTCGGGAACCAGGGCGAGATCACCGGCCAGCTCGCGGAGATCGCGCAGCAGCGCGGTGCACGACGGACAGCCGGGCAGATGCTCGAGCAGCTTGTGCTCGGTGCGCGCGTGTTCCTCCGGATCGAGCGAGTGCGTCACATACGCCGCGATCGCTTCTTGGATCTCGACGTGATCGTTCATCGGTCCGCTCCGCTCAGGACCTCTCGCAGTTTGAGCATCGCCGAGAGCGTCCTCGATTTCACGGTGCCGAGAGGGATCCCGAGCTTCTCGGCCACCTGCGACTGCGTTAGCCCGTCGAAGTATGCGAGGTGCAACACCTGACGCTGATCATCGGAGATCGTCCGCAGCGCCACGCGGATGTCCGCACGGCGCCCACGCAACCACTCATCCTCGACCACGTCCTCGGTCGGGTCGGCCTGGATCAGGTCCGGCTGTCGCAACGAGCGTCGACGCTCCGCGTCCTCCCGGCGGATCACGTCGACGGCGCGGTGGTGGACCTGCGTCAGCAGCCACGAGCGGACACTCCCGCGCGCGGCGTCGTACGCCGAAGCCGACCGCCATACCGACAGGAACACTTCCTGAACCACCTCTTCTGCCAGCACCTGATCACCGATGACGCGATAAGCCAGCCCGGCGGCCGTCGACGCGTACCGGCTGTACAGGTCGCGGAAACCGTCCGAGTGCCCCTCGGCGATCCGGCCCATCAGCTCTCGGTCGCGGCGGTCCTGTAGATCACTGACCTCCGGACGACGATTCGCTTCCCCCGCGGCGATCTCCGACCTCCTTCACTCCTCCGCTTCTTGTTCGTAGCAGACCCGACGGCGGTTCGACCACATTCGCCGGGCCTGTGCAAGGGATCGCGATCGAAGGCCGAACCGAAGCCCGCGGACGCACGAATAGATGGCAGCGCGCTGATTGATGCGGCCCAGTGAGCCGCGGAGGGAGACGAGATGATGGAACGGACGTACCGATTCAAACGGCGAGGCTGGCGGATCATCGCCGCGGCCTCGCTGGCGGCAGGGGTCGTGATCGGCCCGCTCGGCGGGCTCGGTCCCGTCGCGAGTCACGCATCGAGTCACCGGGAAGCGCCGCTCACGGCGGCCGACCCGCAGATCGACGCAACCGACCTCTACGCGTTCGTCAGTCCAGACAACGCGAAGAGCGTCACGCTCATCAGCAACTGGATCCCGTTCGAGGGATCCGATGCCGGTCCGAACTTCTACACGTTCGCCCCGGGCGTTCGTTACGACATCAACATCGACAACAACGGCGACGCCAAGCCGGACATCATCTACCGGTGGGTTTTCCGCAACCAGTACAAGAACCCGAAGACCTTCCTGTACAACACCGGCCCCGTCTCGTCGCTGACCGACGCGACGCTGAACTTCACGCAGCACTACACATTGACGGAGATCCGCGGGACGCGTACGACGACCCTCGTGCGTGACGGGATCGTCGCGCCGTCCAACGTCGGTGCCGCATCGATGCCCAACTATTCGTCGCTGTGGAACCAGGCGATCTACACGATCTCCGGTGGGAAGACGTTCGCAGGCCCTGCGGACGACCCGTTCTTCCTCGACTTGCGCGTGTTCGACCTCCTTTACGGAGCGAACCTGAAGGAAGTTGGGAACGACTCCTTGAAGGGGTTCAACATCCACGCGCTCGCCATCCAGGTGCCGACGTCGGCTATCGCGGCTTCGGGCGATGCGACGAAGAACCCGATCGTCGGAGTCTGGACGACCGCCGAACGGCAGAGCGTCCAGATCACCTCCAAGACGGGGAACGCGTCGTCGAACGGGACCTTCGTGCAGGTGTCCCGGCTGGGCATGCCGCTCGTCAACGAGGTCGTCGTCCCTGTGGGCTCGAAGGACTACTTCAACGCCTCGCAGCCGAAGGACGACGCGCAGTTCCTCGGCGCCGTCACGGATCCGGAGCTCCCGCACCTGATCAACAGCGTGTACAAGCTGCCGGTCCCGGCGACGCCGCGTAGCGACCTGGTGTCCGTGTTCCTGACCGGCGTCAAAGGCCTGAACCAGCCGGCCAACGTGAAGCCGAGCGAGCAGCTCCGGCTCAACACGGCGATCCCGCCGTCGGCGACGCCGAACAGGCTCGGCGTCCTCGCGAACGACAACGCCGGCTTCCCGAACGGCAGGCGGCTGACCGACGACGTCGTGGACGTCGAGCTGCGTGTGGTCGAAGGTGCGCTCACGGGGAGCAAGAACACGCTGGGCGACGGCGTCGACGCGAACGACGTGCCGTTCCAGGCATCGTTCCCGTACCTCGCGCTTCCGCACGCTGGTCCTGCGGCCTCTCCGGTCGCGACGACCACCGTGAAGCGAGTGAACAACGCAGGCGCGTGGCCGGTCGCCACCGGCATCGCCGGCGCGGTTGCGCTCTTGGCACTGCTCGGCTGGGCCCTCCGTAGGGGTGGCCCCGGCCAGAGCGGCAAGCGGCGGATGAACGCCGCGGCCTGAATCTGATCGAGCGCCCGGCGGGGCTTCCCGCCGGGCGCTCATCACCCGGGGGATACCAATGAGGATCAAGCGGATCGGGATCGCGATCGGGATCGCCGTCGCGATGCTGCTCGTCGGTGGGATCGGACTCTTGTCGGGCGCGAGGTCCGACGCCGTGACGGTCGCGGCTCCACTCCCCGTCGACGCGTCGCCGGCGGAGGTCCTGTCTGCGCTTCAAGCGCGCCTCGCGCGTGGACCGCAGGACTGGCAGTCCTGGGCCGCGCTCGGGCTCGCATACGTTCAAACCGCGCGCAGGACGGGCGATCCGTCCTTCTACCCGAAAGCGCGAGGCGCGCTCGAACGGTCGTTGTCGCTGAAGCCGGGGAACGCGGGCGGGCTGATCGGCATGAGCTCCCTTGCTGCGGCGCGGCACGACTTCGCCGCGGCGCTGCGGTGGGGACGGCAGGCCATCGGCGCAGCTCCGTACAACGCGGGCGCGTACGGGGTCGCCGGTGACGCCCTGATCGAGCTCGGTCGCTACTCCGAGGCGTTCCGCACGTTCCAGCGCATGATCGATCTTCGGCCCGACCTTTCGTCGTACGCGCGCGCTTCTTACGCGCGCGAACTCCAAGGCGACGTCACCGGCGCCATCGACGACATGAACCTCGCCCTGCAAGCGGCGTCTTCCCCCGCCGATGCCGCGTGGGCCGGCTATCAGCTCGGCGAGCTGTGGTTCAACAGCGGACGCCTCGACCGGGCGCACGCGGCGTACGCGCGCGCAACCGCAGAAGATCCGATGTATGTTCCTGCGCGCGAAGGGCTCGCGAAGGTTGCCGCCGCGCGCGGCGACTACGCGCGAGCGATCGGCTTGTACACGTGGGTGGTCGACCGTATGCCGCTCCCCCAGTACGTGATCGAGCTCGTAGACGTCTACACCGCTGCGGGCCGGCCGGCCGACGCGGCGCAAGAGGCCGGGCTGCTCGCAGTGGAAGAGCGTCTGGCGCGCGCGAACGGCGTCAACCTCGACCTCGAGCAGGCCACGTACGACGCCGATCATGGGCACGCGGCCGCCGCGCGGCACGCGCAGCGCGCTGATGTGGTTCCACCGCGGGATGATCGAGCGCGCGCTCGGCCACGGCGCTGCGGCGAAAGAAGCGCTCGCGCGCTCGCTGTCGATCAATCCCTCGTTCTCCGTGCGGTGGGCGCCGGTCGCAACCAAGGTCTTGGCTTCGCTGCGATGAAGCGCTTCGTTGTCGTCGCGGCGATCGCAGGAGCGATCCTGATGGCCGGCGGCCCTGCGCAGGCACACCCGCTCGGCAACTTCACGATCAACACGTACGACGGGCTCCGCGTTTCGCCGAGCAGGCTGCTCGTCGATCACGTTATCGACATGGCCGAGATACCGACGTTCCAGCAGCGGAGCGCGATAGACACGAACCACGACGGGTCCGTCTCGGATGCAGAGTCTGCTGCGTACGCGACGACGACGTGCGCCACGGTTGCGCGCGATCTCTCGGTGAGGTCCGACGGGGGCGCGCTCGCGCTCACCGTCGAGCAGAGCCAGATCTCGTTCCCGCCCGGCGCCGGCGGGCTCTCGACGATGCGGGTGACGTGCTCGCTCGAAGGCATCCTTTCGAGCAGCCGGCACCGGCTCTCGTTCGCCGACCCGACGTTTTCGGACCACATCGGCTGGCACGAGATCACCGCGGTCGGAGACCGGACCACTTTGGCGACAGCGAGCGTTCCATCGCACAGCATCAGCGCGCGGCTCACCCACTACCCGCAGGATCTCCTTCGTTCCCCGCTGGATATCCGGCGCGCGGACCTCTCCGTTGTCCCCGGAGGCGCACCGGCGCCGGTCGACGGCTCGGCCGTGGTGGGAACGCAAGCGCGAGGCGTCGACGCGTTGACGCGCGCGTTCACCGAATTGGTCGCCTCACACCGCGCGTCGGTCCCGTTCGCGGTCGTAGCGATCATGCTCGCGATCGTCCTCGGCGCAATGCACGCGCTGGCTCCGGGGCACGGCAAGACCGTGATGGCCGCGTACGTGGTCGGCCGGCGCGGCTCGCTCCGGCAAGCAACGATCATCGCGTGGACCGTGACGCTGACGCACACGGCAGGCGTCGTCCTGATAGGGATCACGCTCACGCTTTCGCGCGCCCTCGCGCCGGAACGGATCTACCCGTGGCTCGGTTTCGCCAGCGGCCTGCTCCTCATCGGTATCGGCGTCACGATGGTGCGCGCGCGGCTCCGAGCGCGCACGCACGCGGCGCACGACCACGACCACGAGAACGACCAGGCGCCGGTCGGCAGGCGAGGGCTGCTCGCGATCGGGTTCGTCGGCGGCCTGGTGCCGAGCCCCTCCGCGCTCGTCGTGCTGCTCGGCGCGATCGCGCTTGGACGCCTGTGGTTCGGCATCCTCCTCATCGCTGCGTACGGCGCGGGGATGGGGGCAACGCTCGCCGGCGCGGGGCTGGTGCTGGTGAAGGCGCGCGCGCGCCTCGAGCGAGCGAAACCGCGCGGCTGGGCGCACCGGACGGCCACGCTCATCCCGATCCTCGCTGCGTGCGTCGTGCTCCTGCTCGGGATCGCGACGGCAGCTCGAGGGATCGCCCAGATCTGATCGAGGAAATAAGCCCAGGGCTCGCCGGGTTCTGGATGACTGGACCACGTTTCCACTAATAACCGGACCAACCAAGGACTCGATCATGGAACTCGGCCTCTACACGTTCGCGGAGCTGCAGCCCGACCCGATCACAGGCTCGTCGATCAGCCCGCAGCAGCGCATGCAGAACCTGATGGAAGAGGTCGAGCTCGCCGAGCAAGTCGGCCTCGACGTCTTCGCGATCGGCGAGCACCATCGCCCCGACTTCATCGTCTCCTCCCCCGCGGTCGTGCTTGGCGCCGCGGCCGCGCGCACGAAGAACATACGACTGTCGAGCGCCGTCACGGTTCTCAGCTCCGACGACCCGGTCCGCGTTTTCCAAGACTTCGCGACGATCGACCTGCTGTCCGGCGGACGCGCGGAGATCATGGCGGGGCGGGGCTCGTTCATCGAGTCGTTCCCGCTGTTCGGTTTCGATCTCGACGACTACGACGAGCTCTTCGCCGAGAAGCTCGAGCTGCTTCTCGTCTTGCGCGACAACGAGCGCGTCACGTGGTCGGGGAAGCATCGAGCGCCGATCGACAACCTGATCGTCTATCCGCGCCCGGTCCAGAACCCGCTGCCGGTCTGGGTCGCGGTCGGCGGGAACCCGCCGTCGGCGGTGCGCGCCGGCGTGCTCGGCCTGCCGATGGCGCTCGCGATCATCGGCGGTATGCCGGAGCGTTTCGCGCCGCTGGTCGAGATCCATCGCGAAGCGGCCCGCCGCGCGGGCCACGACCCGGTGCCGGCGCTCGGCATCAACTCACACGGGTACATCGCCGACACCCCGCAAGCCGCGCTCGACGAGTCCTTTCCATACGTCGCCGCGATGATGAACAAGATAGGCCGCGAGCGTGGATGGAGCCCGATGACGCGCGCGCAGTACGACGCGGCGGCCACCCTGCGAGGTTCGAACTTCGTCGGCAGCCCGGACCAGGTCATCGAGAAGATCCTGTTCCAGCAGGAGATCTTCAACCACGATCGCTTCCTCGTGCAGCTGACCGTCGGCTCGATGCCGCACGAGCAGATCTTGCACTCGATCGAGCTGTTCGGGACGAAGGTTGCCCCGGTCGTCCGAGACGAAGTCGCGCGCCGGAAGGCGAGCGCGCCTGCGGGCGCGCGGTAACAGAACCGTCATGGACTACGGACGGCCGCTCGAATTCGGGATCTCGATCGTCCCCGAGGCCGGCCTTCTCGCGCAGTCGCGCGCGCTGGTGCAGGCCGCCGACGCGAACGGGCTCGATCTCGTCGGCATCCAAGACCATCCGTATCAGCGCCGCTTCCTCGACACGTGGATGCTGATGGCGTCGTTGCTGGCCGAGACCGAGCACGTCCGCATCTTCCCCGACGTCGCGAATCTGCCGCTACGGCTCCCAACGATGATCGCGAAAGAGGCCGCCACCCTCGACGTGCTGAGCAGCGGACGCTTCGAGCTCGGTCTCGGCGCCGGCGCGTTCTGGGACGCGATCGAAGCGATGGGCGGGCCGCACCGCGCGCCCGCCGAAGCGATCGGCGCGCTCGAAGAGGCGATCGCCATCATCCGCGAGGCGTGGAGCGACGTGCGATCGGTCCAGCACGACGGGCGGTTCTACCGTGCGCACGGGTATCACCCTGGGCCGCCGCCCGCGCACCCGATCAAAATCTGGATCGGCGCGTACAAGCCGAAGGTGCTGCACCTGACCGGAAGGCTGGCCGACGGCTGGCTGCCGTCCTTAGGACGCCTAAGTGTGGACGACCTGGCCGCGATGCACGCGCTGGTGGACGAGGGCGCGCGCGCAGCGGGACGCGACCCTTCGGCGGTGCGACGGCTCCTCAATGTGAGCGGCTCGATCGGGGAGGCGTCCACGGCCGGCGGTGTCGGCTCGCTCGACGGCGGCCTCGGCGGATCCGTCGATGAGTGGGTCGAGCGTGTGAGCGGCTGGGTCGTCGAGTCGGGCTTCGACACCTTCATCATGTGGCCGGGCGCAACCGAGACATCGCAAGTCGACGTGTGGGCTAGGCGGGTCGTACCGGGTGTTCGGGACGCAGTGGGATCCCGCTAGTCC
>VAWS01000098.1:5641-6986 GCA_005884515.1 Actinomycetota bacterium | reverse complement strand
AAGTTCGCGAGGACGCCGGCGTGGTGTGGACGTGGGTGACCACGCAGGATCTCGAGCGCGCGCGCGTCGGCCTGGAAGACATCGAAGCGCTGATCGATCTCGTGCGCACGGCAGACGTCGCCGACGTGGCCGTCGTCCTGAAGCAGCAGTCCGACGGTCGCTACCGCGTCTCGATGCGGTCGAAGGGTGCGTCGGACGTCGGCGCCGTCGCGACCCGTCTCGGCGGCGGCGGACACGCGCTCGCAGCGGGGTTCACGTCGGCCGACGGCGACCCGCGCGCGACCATCGAGGAGATCGTCGGCGCGCTGCGGGGCGCATGAACGGGCTGCTCGTGATCGACAAGGCGGCGGGGATGACATCGCACGACGTCGTGGCGATGTGCCGGCGGATATTGGGCGAGCGGCGTGTGGGTCACGCCGGCACGCTGGACCCGTCCGCAACGGGGGTGCTGGTCCTCGGCGTCGGCCGTGCGACGCGACTCCTGCGCTTCGTCGAGGACTCCGACAAGGAGTACGTCGTGACCGCGGCCTTCGGTATCACCACGTCGACACTGGACGCGGAGGGGGAGGTCGTCGCGGAAAACGACACGTCGTCGCTGACGGAGGAAGACGTCCGATCTGCGCTGACGGCGTTCGTCGGCGACATCGAGCAGGTTCCGCCGATGGTGAGCGCGGTCAAGGTCGGCGGCGAGCCTCTGTACCGGAAGGCGCGCCGCGGCGAGGACGTCGAGCGCGCGCCGCGACGCGTGCGTGTGCACGAGCTCGATCTCGATTCCTTCGAGCCGGGCCCGCGAGCACGCGCAACGCTCCGCGTCCGGTGCGCGCGCGGCACCTACGTTCGCTCGCTCGTGGCCGACGTCGGAGACGCGCTCGCGGTCGGAGCTTCCGTAGCGATCTTGCGCCGGACCAGGGTGGGTTCATTCACCGAGACGGAAGCGATCCTCATCTCGGAGGTGACGCCGGAGGCACTCCGGCCGATGGAGACCGCCGTGGCCGGGTATCCTCGGCGTTCGGTGGATGAAGCGGGCGCGCGCGCGCTCGTCCACGGCAAGCCGCTCGCGCCCGGAGGGATCGACGGCGTGTACGCCGTGTACGGCCCCGACGGGCTGCTCGCGATGGCCGAGGATCGAGAAGGAGAAGCGCGGTCGCTTTGTGTGCTGACGCAGGGATAGTCCTCTACCACGGGCTCGGCGACGTTCCGCCCGGGGTCCGTCCGTGCGTCGTGTCGATCGGTGTGTTCGACGGCGTCCATCGCGGCCACCAGGCGCTGATGAAGACCGTGATCGAGAAGGCGGGCGAGCTCAACGCAACGCCGATGGTGGTCACGTTCAGCCGGCATCCGCTCG
>VAWS01000098.1:0-5371 GCA_005884515.1 Actinomycetota bacterium | reverse complement strand
CACGGGTCCAATCGAGGCCACGACCTCGGGTTCCCGACGGCGAACCTTGCCGTCCACGAGCACATGATCCTGCCCAAGCTCGGCGTCTACGTCGGATGGATGCGATGGAAAGGCCGGCGCTATCCGGCGGTCGTGAACGTCGGGCTGAACCCGACGTTCGGAGACAGGGACACGCCGATCGTTGAGGCCTACATCATCGACTTCGACGACGACCTGTACGACGAGACGATCGAGATTGAGTTCACCCACCGTCTCCGCGACGAGCTTCGATTCACGAACGTCGACGATCTGGTGAAGCAGATGCGCGCCGACGTCGAACAGGCACGAGGGCTTCTCGGGATCTAGTGCGTACCGGACGTCCCGCCGTCTGAGCTGCTGCTCGATCCGCCGTCGGATCCCGACGAGCCGCCGTCCGAGGACGAGCTCTGCGTCTCGCTCGGTGCCGGTGTTGGAGACGGCGAGGACACGCCGCCATCGCTCTCACCGGAGCCGGAGCGGTCCGAGCCGTCCGTCCCTCCGGCGGTAGTTGAGTCACCCGACTGCTGCTGCGTCTCCGCCTGTTGGCCTTCCCGACTATCGCCGGCGGAGGGAGCCGTCTCGCTCGCCTCGTGACTACCGGCCGACGCGGTCCGCTTCAAGGTCGTGTCGTCGGCTTCCGTGTGGATCGAACTGCCGGGGTCCGGGCGCTCAGACACGATCGGTCTCACGACCGCCGCGTGCTGGCGCGTTTCGTGTGCTGCGAAGACGGCCGCCGGGGCGGCAAGGAGTGCAGCTGCGAAGAGTGCGATCACCGAGCGTCCCAGCCGCCGACGCGACGGCATGAAGACCGCGCGCATCGCGCGCGCGAAGGCCGCGTCGCGACCGGGAGGGGGCGGCACGCGGCCGGCCTCGTGGATCGTGTCGAGCAACGGATCGCGCGGCTCGGTCATTGCATGTCCTCGTGCATCATCGTGCGGAGCTTCATCAGTGCGCGGTGCTGTGCGACCCGGACCGCGCCCGGTTGCTTGCCGAGGCGAAGCGCCGTCTGCTCGACGTCGAGGTCCTCCATGAACCGGAGCTCGACGACGTCGCGTTCCGATTCCGGCAAGCGCGCGATGAGAGCACGCAGCAGCAGCCCATCGACGATCGATGCTTCGTGCCCGCTCGACGCCTCGTAGAGAGCGTCATCCGCCGACAGCTCGGCGTGATCGTGGCGCGCGCGCAACCGCACCTGGTCGACGATTCGCCTACGCGCGATGGTGTACAACCACGCCTCGAACGGCGCGCCTATGTGCTCGAACTTCGTGATGCCACGGAAGGCATCGGCGAACGTTTCCGCCGCAGCGTCCTGGCCCGCGATGGGATCACCGATCCGCCTCGTGGCGAACCGGTAGATCTCATCGTGGAACCGGTCGAACAGCATCGTGTACGCCTCCCGATCGCCGGAGCGCGCGCGCTCGACGAGCGCGTACGTCTCCTGTTCTTCAATCGTTGCGGCCGGGGCGTCCGTTACGTCCTGAATCGAGCTCGCGTCGAGAACAGCGCTGAAGGGGGCGCGCGGTTGAGATGCCATCACTGGATAATCGGCGTCTCCTGGTCGCATCTCTAGGTCTACGGATGAAGTGTCGGTAAGGATCTCGATAGAGCGATCGCTGGAACGTGAGAGCGCGCCCGAAGGCGCGCTCTCGTCAGACCAAGTCCTGATCAGTCTCCGGTTCCGCTGCTGCTGCCGCTGCCACCATCGCTCGAGCCGGACGACCCCGAGTCGCCGCCGCTCGAATCGGTTCCGGAGCCGTCACCGCTTTGGTCGGGCTCCGGCGTGGGGGACACCGACGGACTCACGTTCTCGTCGTTCTGGTCGTTCTGCTCGACGTCGTTCGCGTCACCTTGCTCGTTCTCGCCTTGGTCGTTCTCGTTGATGTCGCCTTGATCGTTGTCGTTCGCGTCGGGGGTCTGCGTGACCTCAGGCTTTGGGGTCTCCGTCGGCTCGGGAGACTCCGTCGGCTCGGGAGAATCCGTTGGGTCCGGGCTCTCCGACACAGTGGGGTCCACCGTCTCGGACTTGATCGTGGCGCCCTTTACGTGGGCGTGCCCGTGGTTGACGGACCCCACCAACGAGCGCATCCCGACGCTCCCGCCGAGCACGAGCGCGAGGCCTGCTCCCCAGATGACCGTCTTCTTGCCGAAGATGGACTTGATCGGTCCGAGCTTCATCGATCCCTCCCTGTTGTGCGGCTGCTCATCCGTGGTATCGGCGGGGAGGCGACCGACGTTACAGGATACGAGGCAACGGCCGCGCGCGCATACGTTTGCCCTGGTCAGAGGCGCCTGATATCCTGCGGGCCTCCGCTATGGGACTCTCCACGGACGCGAAACAGCCCATCATCTCCGACTTCCGAGTGAACGAGCGCGACACCGGCTCGGCCGAAGTCCAGATCGCGCTGCTCACCCGGCGCATCAACGACCTTTCGGAGCATTTCAAGGCCCACACCAAGGATCATCACTCCCGGCGAGGGCTGCTCAAGATGGTAGGGAAGCGCAAGCGACTGCTCGAATATGTGCGACGCCAAGACGTGGCGAAGTACCGAGCGTTGATCGAGCGGCTGGGGATCAGGCGGTAAGGTTCGAGGGGCGGGACATCCGCCCCTCCGTCGTATCGGAAGGAGGAACACCCAAGCACCGACGTCCACCCGCCCGGGTGGGAGGCAAGGCGGTCAGTTTTCGGTCGCGAGCGGCGCGTTCGCTGCGAACGTGATGCTCACAACCGAGTACTGGCCACGGGACCGAACCGACCCAGCCGGGCAGAGCGGGCGAAGCTAGCCCGAAGAACCAGGAGGTTCATCTGCCATGGCAAACATCCATCCATTCACGCTCGAGCGTGACATCGACGGACGCATCTTCCGCATGGAGGCCGGCCGTCTCGCCGGCCTCGCCGACGGCGCCGTTCTGATCACGCTCGGGGAGACCGAAGTGCTCGTCACTGCGGTCGCGTCCTCGGAGCCGAAGGAGCAACTCGACTTCTTCCCGTTGACGGTCGACGTCGAGGAACGCATGTACGCGGCCGGCAAGATCCCCGGCGGCTTCTTCCGTCGGGAGGGGCGCGCGTCGGAGACGGCGATCCTGACCGCACGACTGATCGATCGCCCGTTGCGTCCTTCGTTCCCCAAAGGATTCAGGAACGAGGTCCAAGTCATCGCGACGATCCTGTCGGTCGATCACGTCAACCCGTTCGACGTCGTCGCGATCACCGGAGCGTCGATGGCCGTCATGCTCGCCGGGATGCCGTTCGAGGGGCCCGTCGCCGGTTTGCGGCTCGGGTACAAGGACGGGCGTTGGGTTCCGTTCCCGACATACCAAGAGGTCGAGGAGTGCACGTTCGACCTTGCCGTCGCCGGCGGCTTGAACCCCGACGGCGACGTCCGCATCATCATGGTTGAAGCGGAAGCGACCGACAACGCGTGGTTCCTGATCAAGGCCGGCCACCAGGCGCCGACCGAAGAGATCGTCGCGCAAGGCCTGGAAGAAGCGAAGCAGTGGATCCGCGAGCTGTGCGAGTTCCAGAACGAGTTCGCAAAGATCGCGGCGAAGCCGGCGCGAGAGTTCCCGACGTTCCCCGAGTACAGCGAGGATCTCTTCGAACGGGTGCGTGCGTTGACGGAATCGGAGCTCGGTGAAGCGTTGACGATCGCGGACAAGGCCGAGCGTGAGGCGAAGCTCGACGACATCAAGGCGCGCATGAAGGAGACGCTGGCCGGCGACGACGCCTGGGCCGAGCGCGACAAGGAGTTCTCTCCCGCGCTGCGCGCGCTCACGAAGAAGCTGGTGCGCAAGCGCATCGCGACCGACGGTCTCCGTATCGACGGCCGCAAGGTCGACGAGATCCGTCCCCTGTCGGCGGAGGTCAACCTCATCCCGCGCGCGCACGGCACCGGACTGTTTCAGCGGGGCGAGACACAGGTCCTGTCGATCGCGACACTCGGCATGATGCGCATGACGCAGATGATCGACACGCTGGATCCCGAGGAAGAGAAGCGGTACATGCACCACTACAACTTCCCACCGTTCTCCACGGGTGAGACGCGCCCGTTGCGTGCGCCGAAGCGCCGGGACATCGGGCACGGAGCGCTCGCAGAGCGCGCGCTGCTGCCGGTCGTTCCGCCGGAAGACGAGTTCCCCTACGCAATCCGCGTCGTCTCCGAAGTCCTCGCCTCGAACGGCTCGACGTCGATGGCCAGTGTCTGTGGCTCGACGCTGGCGTTGATGGACGCGGGCGTGCCGATCTACGACCAGGTCGCCGGCATCGCGATGGGCTTGATCTTCGAGAACGGGGAGTACGTCACTTTGACAGACATCCTCGGCGCCGAAGATGCGTATGGAGACATGGACTTCAAGGTTGCGGGAACGAAGGACTTCGTCACGGCGCTCCAGCTGGACACGAAGCTCACCGGGATCCCGGCCGACGTCCTCGGGCGCGCGCTCGATCAAGCGAAGACCGCGCGCATGCAGATCCTCGACGTGATCCGATCCGCGATACCCACGCCGAGAAGCGAGCTATCGACATACGCGCCGAAGATCATCACCGTGCAGATCCCCGTCGACAAGATCGGCGAAGTGATCGGTCCGAAGGGGAAGAAGATCAACGAGATCCAGGCCGAAACCGGCGCCGAGATAGACATCCAAGACGACGGGCGCATCTTCATCGCGTCGAAGGGCGGCGACGGTGCAGAGCAAGCCCGGCAAATGATCGAGATGATCGCCAACCCCGTGATGCCGGAACCGGGCTTGCGGTTCCCCGGCAAGATCGTCGGCGTCCGCGAAGGGCTCGGCCTGTTCGTCGCGGTGCCCGGTTCCTCGAAGGACGGCCTTGTGCACATCTCGAAGCTCGGCTTCGGGAAGCGGATCGAGAAGATCGAAGGCGAGTACCACATCGGCGACTCGATCGAGGTCGAGGTCCAGAAGGTCGATGAGGCGCTGGGCAAGATCTCCCTCTCGCCGATCAACCCGGAGAACGGAGAGCGCTACGACGGTCCCGAGCGGAAACCCCGCGAAGGCGGCGACCGCGATCGCGACCGCGATCGTGGGCGCGGCGGCAGGGACCGGGACCACAGGCCCCGCCGAGACCGCGGGGACGGTGGCGGCGGCGGATAAGGAAACGCAGCGTTCGGGGGACGGCATGGGGTACGACCGGACGGTTCTCCCTTCAGGCGTGCGCGTCGTGAGCGAGCGGCTCGAGGGAGCCCGTTCCGTTTCGATCGGTGCGTGGGTTGGAACGGGATCGCGGGACGAATCCGCCGACTTGAACGGCGCGACGCATTTCCTCGAGCACCTGCTCTTCAAAGGCACGCCGTCGCGGAGCGCGCTTGAGATCGCTCAGTCTTTCGACGCGATCGGG
>VAWS01000018.1 GCA_005884515.1 Actinomycetota bacterium | reverse complement strand
CGCCCAACGCACCCATCTCGAGCTGTTCCACCGAACGGTGAAAGACATCCGCGCGCTCTTGCTCGAACAGGACATCATCTACGTCGCCGGAGGCAACACGGCGAACCTCCTGGCGGTCTGGCGCGCGCACGGCGTCGACGAGGCGATGCGCGACGCGTGGGAGAACGGCGTGATCCTGACCGGCGGGAGCGCCGGGTCACTGTGCTGGTACGAGTGCGGCACGACGGACTCGTTCGACCTGAACGAGCTCAAGCCGTTGCACGACGGGCTCGGGTTCCTTCCAGGCTCGCACTGCCCGCACTACGACGGCGAGCCGGGGCGCCGGCCTCTCTACCACTCATTGATCGCGAGCGGCTTTCCGGCAGGCATCGCCATCGACGACGACGCCGCGGTTCGCTACGACGGCACGGAGATCCACGAGGTGGTCGGCGCGCACGCCGGCGCCACCGCGTATCGCGTCGAGAAGGTTGACGGTGAAGTCGTAGAAACGCCCCTCGAGGCGCGCGCGCTCTCCTGAACGCCGGAAACAAGTCTGCTGGGATGCACAGGTTCTTCTCATGGGGGTCTCTGGTTCTTCGCCCAGGATGTCCTCCGAAGCGATGCACGAGACATCGCTCGGAAGGAAGGAGAGGGAGATGGAACAGCAGGAGGCTCCGATCGAGAAGGTTTCTCCCGCGCGCAGACGGCGGATCCTCGCGTCGGCAGGGCTGCTCGCCACCGGGGCAGTCGCCGGAGGGATCCTCGGCATCACGCACGTCGCCGGTGCGGCGACGCCCACGGCTACGGCGAGCTCGTCGACCGCAGCTACGGCACCGGCCAACGCGCCGGACCCGGCGACCGTTGCTCACGGGCCCAACGAGACGCTGCTCACGGGGACGACCGCCGAAAAGGTCGCGGCCGCCTCGAGGGCGGCGGTTCCGGGAGCGACGATCATCCGCGTCGAGACCGACTCGGAAGGCTCGCCGTACGAGGCGCACATGAAGAAGGCAGACGGCAGCTACGTCACGGTGAAGGTGGACAGTAACTTCAAAGTGACGAGCACCGAGAGCGGGTTCGGCCGAGGTCCGGGCGGCACTCCCCCCGCCGCAGCGCAAACCAGCGCCTGATCGCGTTCAAGAAATCGAGGGGCTCGGGATCACCCGAGCCCCTCGTCCATCGCCCTAGCTCCCGAGAGAGCGAAGCGACCGGAGAACGGGCCACCATCCCACGGGCGTCGAGCCGAAGTCGTAGATGCTCGCGCCGTCCGCGCGCGCATCGTGCGCGCCCTTCACGAACGCTGCGACATCGTCCTTCGTGACGTGCGTCGCGACGCCGCCGATCACGTGGATCGGCACCCGGTTCCCCGTCAGCGCGCGCGTCTGGATCACGTTGAACTTCGTGAACTGGTACGCGCAGTGCATCGGGATCTCAGGGCAGCCGCTGCGGGCCGACCAGTAGTCCATCAGCATGATCTCGCTGCTCGAGCGGCCGAGGCTTTCCCACGGGAAGCCTGCCCAGAACTCCGGCGCGACGGCCATCTGGAACGGCGGCGGCGGGATAGCGGCAACGGGATACTGCGGGCCGAGCGCGCGCCGCACCAGCTCCATCTGCTGCGCCACGCGATGGTTCCATGGCGCGTGCCCCTTCACCGCACGCCGGTACTCGATGTCGACGCCGACGCCGTCGAATCGCTCTCCCAGGAATTCATATCGAGCAGCCGCCACAGTGCGGGCAACGTCGACCTTCACGTCCGAGTAGTGGGGCAGATACCACGCGACGACCTTGATCCCGGCCTGATGCGCCGCGAGCAACCACGGCCCGACGTCCGGCAGAACGGCGTCGACGGTCGAGCTTTCGCCCGACTGGATGTACAGCGTGTGAACGGCGTTCGCGCGCATCGTTGCGATCGACTGAGCCACGTCGAGGTTCGCGAAATCGAATTGGTCGACCCAGACGCCGAGGCCGGAGAAGACCGTCGGCCGGCGCCGGGCGGCGACCGTGTGGTGCGGGGACTCCGGTTTCGCGGGCGCGCGCCGGACGACGCGCGGCCTCGGCTTCGGACGCGGCGGATCCGGCGTGAATCGCTCGAGCGGGATGGGAGCTGCCGCGGCGACCGCGGTGTGCGCGCGGCGCCTCGATGTGGTCTTCACGCGCTCGGAAGCGATCGCCCAGAACTGACCGACCAGCACCAGAACGATGACGGCCGCGATGAGACGAACGGATCTTCGGGGAAGGGACGACATGAAGGAGTTGCACTTTCTTGGTTGGGCGACGAGACGCGCGCGAACCTAGCGATGAGGACGGAATCTCGCCAGACAGTTATCCCCAGCGTTTCCGATGTTCAACGAATAGACACAAAGGTTCGTTTCGCGCGCTATCGGTGCCTCCTTCGGCAGCAAAGCGGGTTACGAGCGCGCGATGATCATGCGCTGGATCTCGCTCGAGCCGCCGGCGATCCGCATCACGCGGCACAGGCGATAGAGGCGCTCAACCGTATTGCCTTTCATATAGCCGGCACCGCCGAAGATCTGCACCGCGCGGTCGACCACGCGCCCTACCATCTCCGTGCAGTACAGCTTCGCCATCGAGATCTCTTTGAACACGTTCTCGCCGGCGTCCGCGCGCTGCGCTGCGTCGTAGGTCATCGCGCGCCCGGCGTAAAGCTCGGTCTCGTTGTCGGCGATCATCCACTGGATCGCCTGGTTCTCGATGATCGGCTTGCCAAACGCGATCCGGTCCTTCGCGTACTGCTTCGCCAGCCGGTTCGCGAGCTCGGCCATCCCGATCGAGAACGGCGCCATCGTCAGCCGCTCGTTCCCTAGGAACTCCATCGCGTAGTGGAAAGCCTTGCCTTCCTCGCCGATCAGGTTCTCTTCCGGGACGAAGGAATCGTCGAAATAGACCTCGGCCTGGATGTCGTCGCCGCCCATGCTGTGCTGCACGGCGCCGACGCGGTACGTCCCTTTGTCGGCCAGGAACATCGAGTACCCGCCGTCGCTCTTCGCCAGCACGTGCAGAAAGTCTGCATACGGCGCGTTCGAGATGAAGTGCTTCATCCCGTTGATGACGTAG
The DNA here is from genome assembly GCA_005884515.1 of Actinomycetota bacterium. Classification (GTDB taxonomy): domain Bacteria; phylum Actinomycetota; class AC-67; order AC-67; family AC-67; genus AC-67. The sequence goes on along the minus strand of VAWS01000018.1, from coordinate 7,738 downwards.
CCGCCCTCGACGCGCTTCGCGCTGGTGCGGATCGCGGCCAGGTCGCTGCCGGCGTCGGGCTCGGTCAATGCGATGGCGCTTGTGACCTCACCGCGCATGAGCGGCATGAGGTACTTCTCGCGCTGGCCCTCGCTCGCGAGGTGGTACAGCATCTTGTTCGGTCCGAACGGCAGGTCCCCCAGCATCAGCATGCAGAGGTGGCTCATCTGGCGCGCGACCTCCTCGCGCACTAAGCACATCTCGTATTCGCCGAGCGCCCCTCCCCCGACGTCCTCGGGCATGTACAAGGCGAAATAGCCGGCCTTTACGCTTCGGCGCATCACGTCGGCGCATAGGTCGAAGAATTCTTGGTTCACCTCGCCGGCTTCGATCAGCTCACGGTGCTCGTCCTCCATCGGAAGGACTTCGCGTTCGATGAACTGGCGGATCCCAGCGCACAGCTCCTTGATTTCTGGTGCGACGTTGTGATGCATGCTCAGGCCCTCACAGGTTCTTGGCGATGATGAGACGCTGGATCTGGTTGGTCCCGCCGCCGATCGCTCCGAGCAGCGAGTCCCGAACGAGGCGTTGCATGTCGAACTCTCGCAGGTAGCCGTACCCGCCCATCACCTGCATCCCGTCGATGCACACCTTGCGCGCGGTCTCGGTGGTGTAGACCTTCGCCTGCGACGCAGCGACGTTGCAGTCTTGGCCGGTCGCTTTCAGCCATGCGGCGTAGTACGTGATGAGCTGGCATGTCTGGGCGCCGATCGTCATATCGGCGAGGATCGCTTGGATCATCTGGTAGTCGGCGATCGCCTTCCCGAACTGCTTGCGCTGTTTCGCGTACGCGATCGCCTCGTCGGTCGCGCGCCGAGCCATGCCGGTGAACTGCGCGCTGATCATGATGCGCTCGAGGTCGAGCTGCTTCATCAGCTGCAGCCATCCCTGATTCGCCATCTCCGGCCCGCCCATGACCATCGACTCGTCGACGGTGACGTCGTCGAGGAAGACCTCGAAGACGCCGATGATCTCGCTGCCGATCTTGCCGAGCCGCCGGTACGAGATGCCGGGCGTGTCCATCGGCACCATGAAGATCGTCATGCCCGAGTACTCGCCGCCCGGCGATGTGTTCGTCGCCAGCATCATGTGCGTTGCCACGTCGACGCCCGAGATCATCGTCTTCTGATCGTTGATCACGTACGACGAGCCGTCTTTCACCGCGCGCGTCTCGATGTGCACGGCGTCGGAGCCGGCGTTCGGCTCGGTCAGCCCGAATCAGCCACGGATCTCACCTTTCGCGATGCGCGGCAGCCACTCGCGCTTCTGCTCTTCCGAGCCGTTGAAATAGATCATCTCGCCCGCGAAGAACGCGGGGAGGATGAAGATCGCGCCGACCGCCGCGCTGCCGTACGCGGTCTCCTCGGCGGCGATGACGAATTCCATCACGCCGCCGCCTGTGCCGCCGTATTCCTCGGGGAAGACCAGTCCGAGCAGCCCGGTCTCGACCACCTTGGGCACGAGCTCGAACGGGTAGCGCGCCTCGTCGTCGAGCTTGCGGTCGAGATCGGGTGGGCACTCGCGCTTGATGAAGTCCTTCAGCATCTCGCGGAAGGCTTGCTGCTCGGGCGTGAAAGCGAAGTCCATCAGGCCTCCGTCATCTCTTGGGGTCTGAACTTGGGCAGTCTCAGCTTCACGTGGAATGCGTCTTCGAGCTCTTCGTCGAACCACACTCGCACGGGCATGCCGATCGACACACCTTCTGGGTCGATGTCGGTGACGTTCGACGTCATGATCGGACCTTCTTCGAGCTGAACATCGGCCAAGACATAGGGCACCTGCGCGCTGAAGTCGGGATGGATGGCCTGGCGGACGACCGTGAATGAATAGACGGTCGCACGGCCGCTCGCCTGCTGAGAACCGAGATCCTGCGACAAGCAACGCGTACAGCACGGACCCCAAGGCATCTGGAAGTGGCCACACGTGTTGCACTTCTGGATGAGCAGCTTCTCCTCGAGCGTCCCTTCCCAGTAGCCGCGCGTTTCCTCGACGACGATGGGGACGGCGCCGGCGACCAATTCGGTCAGCGTGTGCGGCATCTAGCGCGTCTCCTTCGTGAGCAGCAGCGTCGAGTGTGCAGCATGGCATGCCGCCGCTGGTGTTGGACGGGAGCTGCCCGTTCAGTGCGAGGTTTCCTTCGAGCGCGAAGTGTCCCGCGTCGCCGCGCTTGCAGAAGCCGTAGTCCTCGATCGTGATGAGCACGGTGGACGTGAAGCAGTCGTAGAACTGCGCGACGTCGACGTCGGTGGGTTCGAGACCGGCCATCCGGTACGCGGTCTGCGATGAGCGCGCGCCGGGGTAGCTCGTGTAGTGGTCGGGGTCGCTCAGGCCTTGGAGGTTGGCCGCGACGCCGGCGCCTGCGATGTACGCGGGGTGCTTCTTGAGGTCGCGCGCGCGCGCGGCACTCGTCACGACGACCGCGACCGCACCGTCGGATGCGCCGATCGTGCAGTCCAGGACGCGCAGCGGCTCGGAGACGTAGCGGTTCTGGAGGTACTGCTCGATCGTCAATGGGTCTCGATATGTCGCACCGGGGTTGCGCGAGGCATGCTCGCGGAAGGAAACGGCCACCGAGCCGAGCATCTCCTCGGTGACGCCGTACTCGTTCATGTAACGGCGTGCTGCGCGTGCCTCCATGATGGGTCCGCCGGCGAGTCCGTACGCGATGTCGTCGCTCGGCGGTTGGCCGCGACCCATCTGCGCGCGCCCGAAGAGCATCGGCATGCCGGTCTTGGCGTTCTCGCCGTAGACGCAGACGGCGACCTCGCACAGGCCGGCGTCGATCGCCATCGCCGCCTCCGCGACGAGGGCGAGCGCCGTCGCGCCGCCGATGAACTTCTGCGAGAGGTAGTTCGCTTTGAGACCCAGCTTGCCGCCAAGCTGCTCCGCATGAAGGGAAGCTTGCCGAAAGCGGTGACTCCGAGGCCTGCGATCGCCGTCTTTCCGGAGATACTCATCTGCAGATGAGTGTAGGGGTGGGTGACGTTGGTGTCAGTTTTCATGGGAAAATCGACACGTCAAAAAGGGGGAATCTGCATGGATACCCGCGAGATCGAGACGCCGACGCCGCAGCTGATCGAGGAAGCGATCGACGCCGGGGACGGTGCGCGCGCAAAGAAGCTGCTGCACCTGATGGTCGGCGACTGGGAGCGGAACAAGGACTACTCGATCAACTGGATCGCGCAGCTGCTGTCGTTCATCGGACGGCGGCTGGGGGAGCCGGCGGTCGAGGAAGCGCTGCGGGATCTCGGCGAGCGGTTCGTGCGGCCGCGGCGTAGCGGTCCGGTCGACACGCGCAAGCGCATGGAGGGGATCGCGCGCGGGATGAAAGCGAACGGCGCAGACGTCGCGTTCAGCGAGGACGACGAGAAGTACGAGCTGTCGTTCCGGTGCGGGAGTGGGGGGATGCTGATCGACTCGGGCGCGTATTCAGAGCCCAAGAACTATCTGACTCTGCGAGAGCGGGGCCCGGTTACGTTCGATAGGGACGAGCTGCCCGTGTACTGCGCGCACTGCTCGGTGAACAACGAGATCCAGCCGATCGAATGGGACGGCGCGCCGCAGACGGTGGAATATCCGCCGCACGGACCGGGCGAGCGGTGCGTGCATCACATCTACAAAGACGCGGCGGCCATACCGGGCGAGGTATTCGCGCGCGTCGGAAAAAAGAATCTCAATACCTAGGCCCGGGGACAGCTGAGGGCTATGTTCACCGACGAACATGACGCTCTTCGAAACAGTGGGCGAGGCTCGCCGGTTCCTTTTCGGCATGACTCTTTTTCTCGCGGGCATAGCCCTTTACGTCGTCTCGCTTGCGGGTGGACGGTCGCACGTGCTCGACACTTTTTGGTTCTACGCAACCGGGCTCCCGGTGGCGCTAATAGGACAAGGAATCGCTTCGGTTCCCGTTCAAAGAGCCTTCACTGCTCACCACAAATCTGAAGCGATGGCAGGCGCGACGTTTCCTGGTCTTCGAGCCAGCGGTCGAGCGATGGCGGACTTTTACTCGCGAGCTGGATTCCGAGAGGCCCTTCGAGTCGCGCGCCTCGGCAAGACCAAGCCGCCGGCTTGATCCGAGGTGTTGTCATAAGTGGCGCATATGTCATGCATCCATGACAACGCCACGCCCAGGCCCCGCTAGTCCAGCCGCTCGATCACCGTCGCGTTGCCCTGTCCTCCGCCTTCGCACATCGTCTGGAACCCGTAACGCCCACCGGTCCGTTCCAGCTCGTGCAGCAGCGTGGTCATGATGCGCGCGCCCGTCGCCCCGACTGGGTGTCCCAACGAGATGCCGCTCCCGTTGACGTTCACCTTGGAGTGGTCGATCCCGTACTCCTTCTCCCACATCGGCACGATTGACCCCATCGCTTCGTTGCACTCGAGCAGATCGAAGTCGTCGAGCGACATACCGCTCCGATCCAAGAGCTTGCGCGTCGCAGGGATCGGTCCCTGAAGCATCACGATCGGCTCGCAGCCGGCGACGGCGAACGCGTGGAAGCGCGCGCGCGGCTTCAAGCCGTGCTCCTTCACTGCTTTCTCGGACGCGATCAGCAACGCAGCCGCCCCGTCCGAGATCGGCGATGAGTTCCCTGCCGTCATGTCCGGGCAGCCTTCCTGGATCTGCGGCAGCCCGGCAAGCTGCTCCAACGATGTATTCGGCCGGATGCATTCGTCGGTCGTCATCTCTTCGACTTCGCCGTCCGGACGCGTCACCTTCATCGGCACGATCTCGCGCTTGAAGCGTCCCTCTTGCGTCGCTTGCCACGCGCGGCGGTGCGACTCCAAAGCCTGCTCGTCCATGAACTCACGGCTGATCTTCCAGCGGCGCGCGATCTCTTGCGCGGCCATGAACTGCGTGTAGAGGTTCTGGTGCCCGCCGACGGCGTCGAACCACGCGTCGCTGAACGCGAAGCCGGGCTGCACGGAGTTCGTCCCGAGGCCGACCATCGACATGTTCTCGACGCCGCACGCGATCCCGATGTCGTACGCGCCGGCCATCACGCCTTGCGCCACGAAATGCGCGGCCTGCTGCGCCGAGCCGCACTGACGGTCCACCGACGTCGCCGGCACGTCCCACGGCAACCCGGCCGCGATCCACGCGTTGCGCGTGACGTTGGAGCCCTGTGCCCCGCACTGCGTTACGCAGCCGCCGACGACGTCGTCGACCACCAGCGGGTCTAGGTCCGCGCGCTCCAGCAGCGCGCGCAACACGGCACCGAGCAGATCGGTCGGATGCGTCTTCGACAGACGCCCGTTCTTCTTGCCGATCGGGCTGCGCGCGGCGCCGACGATGTATGCCTCGGCCATCATTACCCCTGTCCGGCGCGCATCGTTTTCCGGCGCGCCTTGGTCTTCGCGTCGTCCACCTCGAGCGTGTAATCGTCTGCAGAGCCCTTGAACACAACACCGTAGTCGCGCTCGGCTGCCTCGACACTGACGTACTCGTCGAGCACGTCGTCGCGCACCTTCTCCGGGTCGCGCTCGAGCGCATCGCCCCAGCCGCCGCCACCGCCGCGCTGGTACACGATCTTCGAGCCCGCCTGCAGCGGCAGATACAGCGCGGTGTGCGTGATCTCTTGCGAGCTGCCGTCGGGATGCGTGATCACCAAATGGTCCGGCGTCGCCTTCCCGCCGCCGTTCACGCCTGCGGCCGGGTATTTCATGCTCATCACGAACGTGTACAGCGACTGTGGCGTCGTCGCTTCCTTGATCCACAACGACCCGCACTGGCCGCGCCATTTGCCCGGCCCGCACGTGTCGGTCGTCATGTCATTCGAGAGGTGCCGCGACGGAAAGATTGCTTCGTTGATCTCGGCCGTCGCCATGATGAGGTTGCCGAAGCCGGCGTTCTGACAACCCCAGCCGTCGTTCTGGTACGCGGCGTTGCCTGCGGTCGCTTGCGTGTCCACGGAGTGATCGATGAACACCTTGCCGTTCTTCGGGTTCGCGCCGAAGAGCACGGTGGGCATCGCCGCTTTGTAGATCTGCGGGCAGCTTTTCTCCGGCACCGCTTGGCCTAATGCGACCGCGACCGCTTCCGCGATCTCGCAGCCGGGGTGGTGCGTCCCCATCGAAACCGGTTTGCCCGCCGGCGGGTTCACGATCGTGTTCTCTGGATACGTGATGTTGATCGGCGCGAACAAGCCTTGGTTGCGCGGGATCGTCGAATCGATCATCGAGCACAGCTGCGAGTAGGTCATCGAGCGCGTGTTGCACTGTGTGCTCCACGCTTGCAGCCATTGACGGTCGTCCGAACCGGTGAAATCGATGTCGAGCTCGTCATCGCGGACCGTCACCTTCGCGTGCACGTGAACGTCTTGGTTCCCCTTCACATCGTGGTCGAAGTACGTGTCCGCCTCGTACGTCCCGTCCGGCCAGCTCGCGATCTCCTCGCGCATGCGGCGCTCGCTGAATGCGATCAGCCAGTCGCAGGCTGCTTTCACGGTGTCGATACCGAAGCGCTCGATCAGCTCTCGACAGCGCTTAGCGCCGAGCTGCGCCGCACCGATCTGCGCGCGCAAGTCGCCCTCGTACGTCGGGACGCGATTGTTCGTCTGGAAAAGGTACATGACGTCTTTACGCTCGACGCCGCCATCGACGAGCTTCACCGCGGGGCAGCGGAAGCCCTCCGCCCAGATGTCCATCGCGTCCGCCGGGTAGCCGCCGGGCGACTGCCCGGCGACGTCGGCGTGGTGGCACTGGATCGACGCGAAGAGGACCAGCTCGCCTTTGTAGAAGACGGGGCTGAAGACGCTCCAGTCCGGCAAGTGCCCGCCGCCGTGGTACGGGTCGTTGCACGCGACGACGTCGCCTTCCTTGAACCCGTCGTTCCCGAAGAACTCCAGCGCGAACTGGATCGGGCCCATCGACGACAGCATGAACTGCGGGATGCCGACCGCGAGCGCGGCGAGCCTGCCCTTCCAGTCCATGATCGTCGCGTTGCGCTCGTTCGACTGGTTGAGGATCGGCGTCGTCGCCGTGCGCGAGACGTGGATCGCCATCTCGAACGCAATCGTTTCGAGCGCCCCGCGGATCACTTCCGCGGTGATCGGGTCGATCTTCACCGCCGCGCGCTTCTTGCCGGCGCGCGCCCGGGCCACTTTCTTCGGCTTGTGAACCTTCGGGGTCTTGGTCTTGGTCTTGGTCTTCGTCTTGTGCGGCATGAAGAGCTCCCTACCTCGTCGCGACGTAGTTGCCGAACTTGTCGAGCTTCACGGTCCACTTCGGCGGGATCACGATCGTCGTGAACGGCTCCTCGACGATCGCCGGGCCCTTGATCGTCTGCCCCGCGCGCAACGACGGCCCGTCGTACAGAGCGGTCTTCAGGAACCCGTTGCCGAAGTAGGCCTGGCGGTGCCCCGACTGACGCGGCGCCTGCGTCGAGCCGGACACCTTCTGCATCGGCGGCTTCGACAGCAGCGCGCGCGACCGCACGCGCAGGGACGAGATCATCACGTCCTCTTCCTTACGGTCGAACGTGTGCTCTTCGAAGTGCATCTTGTGGAACCGCTTCGCGATCGCAGCCAGCTCCTTGGTGTCGATCTTGCCGTTCACCGGCACGTCGATGTCCCACGTCTGCCCTTCGTACCGGCATTGGGCGAAGCGGTTGTGCTTGAACCGCTTCGTCGGCACGCCGGCCTGCCACAGCTCTTCGTCGGCTTCCTTCTCGAGCACCGTGTAGACGTCCTCGAGGTGCGTC
>VAWS01000017.1 GCA_005884515.1 Actinomycetota bacterium | reverse complement strand
GCCTCGGACACCAAGAACAGAGCCGCGCCGGCGACGTCGGCCGGCTCGCCGTTCCGCTGGAGCAAGGTCCGCTCGATCATCGTGTCTCGCACCGGTTCGCCTTGCTCTTCCTTGTAACCCAGGAACCAGTTGAGCGCCCACGTCTCGACTGCACCGGGCAAGATCGCGTTCACGCGGATCTTCGGCGCGAGATCCGATGCCATCAGCTTGGTCGCGTGTGCGATCGCGGCTTTCGCGGTTCCGTAGGCGATGTACCCGCGCGACGCGTGGGCGCCGGCCATCGAGCCGATGTTAAGGACGGCACCGCCGCCGCGCGCGATCATGTGTGGAACCACGAGACGGGTGAGCTCGACCGGCGCGGAGACGTTGAAGTGAAACGCCCACTCCATGTGCTCCGCGCGCGTGTCCATGAACGGTGCCGGCACGGCGCCCCCCGCGTTGTTGACGAGGATGTCTACGCCGCCGAGCTCCCCCACTGTGCGTTCGACGGCCGGCGATAAGGCCTCAAGGTCCATCACGTCCGTCTGTACGACGAGCGCGCGCCGCCCGCGCTCTTCGACGGCCTTCGCGATCCCCTCGAGGTCGGCGACCGTGCGAGCGAGGAGCGCGACATCGGCACCGGCATCCGCGTACGCGAGCGCGATTTCCGCGCCGATGCCTTTTCCGGCCCCCGTAACGATCGCAACCTTTCCGGTTAGCCGGAACCGATCCAGGACGGACATGCTTCCCCCTCGACTCGCGCGGATTGATGTGTGGCTGATACTTCTACACGGTGAGCCCGAGGTGTGAGAAAGGAAGCGCGGCGTGACGCCTGAAGACCTCGTCGAGATCGAAGCGATCAAGCGCCTTAAATATCGGTACGCGAGGCTGCTCGACACGAAGGATTTCGAAGGCCTGAGCGAGCTCTTCGTGAAGGACGCGACGGCGTCGTACAGCGGTGGCCAGCTTTCGTACGACGGGCGCGACGCGATCATCGGTTTCCTCCGCACTGTGCTCGGACCCACAACGATGCTGACGAGTCATCTCGTCGGGCAGCCGGAGATCGAGCTGACCGGTCCCGACAGCGCCGACGGGAGATGGGCGCTTCAGGATCTCGTCATCATCACCGAGCAGTTCGTCGCGCGCGAACCGGATGCCTAGAAGGGACCCGGGCTCGCCGCTACACTGCGGGCCGGAGGTCTGATGGCAACGATCCTTGTGGTGGACGACGATCCGGACATACGCGACCTGATCCAAGAGATCTTGGAGGGCGCCGGGCACGACGTGACCGTCGCGGCCGAGGGTCAGGAAGCCCTCAACAAGCTGAAGCGTCGCCCGTATGAGCTGCTCGTGCTGGACATCATGATGCCGACGATGAACGGCTACGAGGTGCTCGAGCAGATCCGCGCGATGCCGAGCAGGGCGTCGACCCCCGTCATCGTTGTGACGGCGAAGCACGACCCGACCGGCGTCATGCGCGAGGTCAAGGGCGGAGCCATCGACCACCTGACGAAGCCCTTCCTCCCGGAGGAACTCGAGGAAGTCGTCGCGCGCGCGCTGGAAGCGAGCCAGGAGTCGGTGGACGAACGTCGGCGCGTGCTTCAGACCGAAGCAGAGATCTACGGCTCGATGGGCGACCTCGTCGACGACGTCCGGTCCAACCCCGACGACAAGAAGAAGCGCTGACCACTTCCTCGACCGATCGTCGCCCGCTCCGGACGCTTGCGGGTATCGCCGTGCTCATCGCCCTCGCCGGCGCGACGGCCGCCCCCGTCGCGCGCGCGCAGGCCCCGGCCGACTGGCACACGGCGGTGCAGCAGCTCCTCGAGAAGCGCGCGCGGGGGGTCATGGCCGGCGACCGTGCGGCCTTCGACGCGACGATGTCGCTGGCCCCCCGGGCGTTCCGGGCCGCGAAGGACACCTGGTTCTCACGGATGGGCGCGCTGCCGCTGGGGTCCTATGCACTGTCGCTCGACCCCAACGGATACAATGACCTTGCCGACGCGCTTGCGACCCGCCCGGCGGCCGACGAGGTTCACGTCGCCTCGGCCCTCGAGCGGATCACGCTCAAGCCGTACGACGCGACCCCATCCTCCGAGGATCTCTACCTTACGATCGTCCGCCGGGGCACCACGTGGAGCATCGTCTCGGATAGCGATCTCGACTCGCTCGGTCTCTTGTCCTACCGCAACGCGTGGGACTTCGCGCCGGTCGGGCAAGCAGCGCGCGACGGGGTGCTCGTCCTGTATCAGGAGGACCGCGCGACCGCTCTTCGGATCCTCTCCGCAACGCAGACCGCGATCGCGTACGACAAGGGACGGTGGCCGTTGAGCTGGCCCGGCCGCATCGTCGTCATCATCCCAAAGTCGACGAGCGAGCTCTCACGGATCCTCCAGACGACGTTCGACCTCGGCCCGTTCGTCGCGTTCACCGCGTCGAGCGCGACCAGGCCGAACGGCGACTACCGCTTGACGGGCAACCGTGTGTACGTGCAGCCGGGAACGTTCTTCAGCACACCGCTCGCGTTCCAAGCGGACACGCTCAGCCACGAGCTGCTCCACGTCGCGACGCGCGGATACGCGGGAGGGTTCACTCCGTCGTGGATGGACGAAGGCGACGCGCAGGACTACGGACAGAGGATCTTGCCTGCGCTGGTCGACATCAGCGCGCGCGTCGCGAACGGAACCTTCACCGGTCACCTCCCGAAAGACTTCGAGTTCTCCCTCGGTTCGGCCGACGACATCCACAACTCGTACGAAGAAGCATCTAGCTTCGTCTCCTTCTTGATGTCGCGCTTCGGCAAGAACGCAGGAGCGAACCTGTACAAGGCGCTGGGTAACGAATCTCCGGTCTCCTTCGGAACCGCCCGGTATCATCTGGACCACGCGTGCCGTGCGGCTTTCGGCTTCGGATTCGACGCACTCGAGCGCGCGTGGGCCCAGAAGATCCGGAAGGAGTTCGGGTAGTGGCGAAGATCACGCTGACCGACGGCCGCTCGGTCGACGCGTCGTCTCCCGAAGGACGTCACGTGCTGCGACATTCGACTTCGCACGTCATGGCCCAAGCAGTGAGTTCGTTGTTCCCGGGCGCGAAATACGCGATCGGGCCGGCGATCGAGGACGGCTTCTACTACGACTTCGACATCGGCCGGCCGTTCACGCCCGAAGATCTCGACGCGATCGACGCGAAGATGCGCGAGATCATCGCCGAGCAACAGAAGTTCGAGCACGAAGCGCTGACGCGCGATGAAGGGCTGAAACGTTTCGCCGATCAGCCGTTCAAGGTCGAGATCATCAAAGGCGTCGAAGAGTCCGAAGGCGGCGGCGAAAGCGTCAGCGTCTTCCGCAACGACGGCTGGGAGGACCTCTGCCTGGGCCCGCACCTCGAGCACACCGGGCTCATCCCGGCGTTCAAGCTGATGCGCGTCGCCGGGGCGTACTGGCGCGGCGACGAGCACAACCCGATGCTCCAGCGCATCTACGGCACCGCGTGGGAGTCGCAGGAAGCGCTCGAGCAGCATCTTCAAATGCTCGAGGAAGCGGAGCGCCGCGATCACCGGAAGCTCGGCCGCGAGCTGGACCTCTACTCGTGGGCCGACGAGGTCGGCCCCGGCCTGGCCCTGTGGCACCCAAAGGGCGCGCTCGTCCGCAAGACGCTCGAGGACCTGTCGCGAGAGATGCACCTGCAGTTCGGCTATCAGCCGGTGTTCAGCCCGCATCTCGGCCGATCCACGCTGTGGGAGGTGAGCGGGCACCTCGGCTACTACCGCGAGAACATGTTCCCCGCGATGGAAGCCGACGACGGGGGCGAGTACATCGCGAAGCCGATGAACTGCCCGTTCCACATCCTCATCTATCGCTCGCGGACCCGCTCGTACCGAGATCTGCCCATCCGTCTGTCGGAGCTCGGGACCGTGTATCGCTACGAGCGATCGGGCACGCTGCACGGCTTGCTGCGCGCGCGCGGCCTCACCCAAGACGACTCGCACATCTTCTGCCGCCCCGACCAAGTCGTGGACGAGCTGCTCGGCGTGATCGAGTTCTTCCGCGCGCTGTACGCGACCGTGGGCATGGGCCCCGATCGCGTGCGGTTCTCGACCCGCCCGGACAAGTCCGTCGGCTCCGACGAGCTATGGGACCTCGCGCAAGAGGCGATCCCGGAAGCGTTGCGGCGCGCCGGTATCGATTTCACTGTGGACGAAGGCGACGGCACGTTCTACGGACCCAAGATCGACATCGACGTGCGCGACGCGATCGGTCGCTACTGGCAGGTCGCCACGATCCAAGTGGATTTCAATCTTCCAGAACGCTTCGGCCTCGAGTACACGGACGAAGACAACGTGCATAAGCGCCCGGTGATGATCCACCGCGCGCTCTACGGTTCGATGGAGCGGTTCGTCGGCGTGCTCGTCGAGCACTACGCCGGCGCGTTCCCGACCTGGCTCGCGCCGGTGCAAACCGTGATCGTTCCGATCGCGGACCGGCATGCCGAGCACGCCGCCGGCCTCGCCGAGCAGCTGCGCGCGCACGGCGTCCGCGTCGACATCGACGACTCGCGCGAGACGATGCAGCTGAAGGTGCGTAACGCCGAGCTACAGAAGGCGCCGTACATACTCGTCGTCGGGGACAAGGAGATCGAGAACGCAACGGTTGCGGTGCGCGCGCGCGGCATGGGAAAGGCGCGTTTCGGGGTCCCGTTCGACGAGTTCGCGGGCGTACATCAAGGGGGACCACCGCGTGAAGGGCTGCTTCCTGTGTGAGCTTCCCGCGCTCGACCCGTCCAACGATCCCGAGTCGCTGATCCTTGCGCGCGGCGCGCTCTCTTTCGTGATCTTGAACAAGTTCCCGTACAACTCCGGTCACCTCCTGGTGGCCCCCTACCGGCACATACCGAACTACGAGGACATCGCCGTCGAGGAGCACGCCGAGATGTCGGTCCTCACCGGCCGGTGCATCCAAGCGTTGCACAAGGAATACGGTCCACAGGGCTTCAACATCGGACTCAATCAAGGAACCGCCGCGGGAGCCGGCGTCCCCGACCACCTGCACTCCCACGTCGTACCCCGGTGGGGTGGAGACACGAACTACATGACGACGGTAGGGGAGACGAAGGTGCTTCCCGAGGCGCTCGAAGAGACGTACGCGAAGCTGCGCCCGCACCTCAGCGAGTAGCCGCTACTTCTTCTCGGCTTCCGCCTTCTCTTTCGCGGCTTCCGCGACGACCTTTTCTTGCACGTGCGACGGTGATTCCTCGTAGTGGCTGAACTCGAGCGAGAATGTTCCGCGCCCACCGGTCTTCGAGCGGAGGTCGATCGCGTACCGCATCACTTCGCCCTGAGGCACTTTCGCCTTGAGCTGGGTCCAGCCTTTGCCGAACCCCTCCGTCCCTTCGATGCGCGCGCGCCTCGACGACAGGTCGCCCATCACGTCGCCGACGGATTCGTCGGGGATCAGGACGGTGAGGTTCATGACCGGCTCGAGCAGCACGAGGCCTGCGGCCGCCGCGGCGTCTTTGAAGGCTTGTGCGGCCGCGAGCTGGAACGCGATGTCCGACGAGTCGACGGTGTGGTACTTGCCGTCGTAGAGCTTCGCTTTGAAGTCAACGAACGGATACCCGGCGAGCGGTCCTGCCTCCATCGCCTTGCGGATCCCCTTGTCGACGGAGGGGATGAAGTTGTTCGGGATGGCACCGCCGACGATCGCGTCTTGGAACTCGTAGCCTTCGCCGCGTCGCCGTCGAACGGATGGTCTCGCGGTACGCGACCTTCGGCGTGAACGTCTCGACCTCGACGTGATGCCGGTGCAACCGCTGCACGATGACTTCGAGGTGGGTCTCACCCATGCCGCTGATCACGGTCTGGTGCGTATCCGGGTTGCGCTGCCAGTGGAACGACGGGTCTTCGGCTTCGATCTTCTGCAGGGCGGTGGAGAGCTTGTCCTCGTCACCCTTGGACTTCGGGGCGATGGCAAGGGAGTAGACGGGGGCCGGGAAGTCCAGCGGCGGCAGCGCGATCGGCGAAGCCTTCGACCCGAGCGTGTCCCCGGTGACGGTCTCGGCGAGCTTGGCGACGGCGCCGATGTCGCCGGCAACGATCTCCGACACGTTCTCTTGCGTCTTCCCGCGCATCACGAACACGTTCCCGACGCGCTCCTCTGCGTTCTTGGTGACGTTGAACACCGGCGTGTCGGGCCGGAGGGTTCCGCTGAACACGCGGAAGTAGGTCAAGCGGCCGACGTACGGGTCGGACACCGTCTTAAAGACCTGCGCGACGAGCGGCCCCGCCGGATCGGCCTTCAACTCGACCTCGGCTCCTCCCTTGCTGCCCGTCAGCGACGGCCGGTCTTCCGGCGAGGGCATCTCCTCTGCGATGAAGTCTGCGAGGAGATCGACACCGATGCCGGCGGTCGATGCGCCGCAGAGCACCGGCACCGTCGTCCCCGCAGCGATGGCCTTGTGCAAACCTGCCGTGATCTCTTTGGGGTCGATCGTCGCGCCCTCGAGGTAGCGTTCCATCAGTGCGTCATCGGCTTCGACGACGGAGTCGACCAGCCGCTCGTGAAGCTTGTCGATCTCCGCGGCGTGCCCCTCGGCGAGCGGTGCTTCGGTGCGCTCTCCTGCGTATGTGATCTCGCGTTCGTTCAGCAGGTCGACAACGCCTTTGAAATCGTGCTCTTGCCCGACGGGCAAGTGGATCGGGGCGATCTTCGCACCGAAGAGATCGATGAGCTGATCGAGAGCTCCTTGGAAGTCGGCGCGCTCACGGTCGAGTTTGTTGATGAAGATCGCGCGCGGAAGGGAGAGGTGCTCCGCGACGTCCCACGCGACGCGTGCCTGGACCTGGACGCCGTCCACCGCGCTGACGACGATGATCGCTGCGTCGGCGGCACGCATCGCCGCCTCGACGTCGCCGAAGAAATCCGCGTAGCCCGGGGCGTCGATCACGTTGATCTTGTGGTCTTTCCACTCGAAAGGGGCGAGGGCCAGAGAGACGGATATCTGCTTAGCGATCTCGTCCGGGTCGAAGTCGCTGACGGTGTTCCCCTCCTCGACGCGGCCGGCGCGGTTGATCGTGCCGGCGGCGAGCAAGAGCGCTTCTGTCAGCGAGGTCTTGCCCGTTCCTCCGTGGCCCACGAGGACGACGTTGCAGATGTGATCGGTCGGGAACGTCTTCACTCGATACCTCCGAGGGCCTCGACTCGGGCAAGCGGAGCAGGATTATAGCCAACGCCCTCGGAGCGTCTGAGGCCGCATATGGCGCCGGTATGCTTGACAGATGCTGAACGACAAGGTCCGGCCGCTCATCCAACCGTTCACCGCCGGTGTCGGTCGCGGCATGGCCCGCATCGGCTTGACGCCGAACGCGGTGACGCTGATCGGGTTGGCGTGGACCTTCGTCTGCGTGTGGCTGGTCGTGATCGGCCACCGCACGATGGCCGGCATCGTGATGATCCCCGCCTGGTTCCTGGATATCTTCGACGGTGCTTTGGCGCGCGTGACGAATCGGGTCACGCCGTGGGGCGGGTTCCTCGACTCGGTCTGCGATCGCATCGGAGACGGCGCGCTGTTAGCGGCGATCGCGTCGCTCGGATGGCGGTACCGTCAGCCGAAGATCCTCGTCGCCGGCCTCGTTGCGATGATCGTGACGTCGCTCGTCCCCTACGCGCGCGCGAAGGCCGAAGCGCTGGGCTACAAGGTTGCGAGCGGCCCCGGCGAACGAGCGGAGCGCGCGATCCTGATCAGCGCCGGCCTGATCCTGCACCTCGAGGTTGCTGCGATGTGGGTGTTGACGGGGTTGTGCCTCATCACCTTCGCCGGCCGCTGCGCGGCCGTGTACCGGCAAGCGCACCGCGCATGATCGCGCGGCTTCGCCTTCAGCTCGAAGGTATCGGATGGCTGCTCGCATGGCGGATCGCGCGCTGGTTACCCGAGGCGTGGGTCTATCGCGCGTTCGAGCGGCTGAGTGTGCGGTCGATGCGCCGGAACGCGAAACGACGAGCGGCCGTCGAGACGTTGCTACGGCCGGTGGTTCCGGGAGATGCGTTGCGTGATGAGGTCGAGCAGGCGTTCCGGTGGTACGGACTGTACTGGGCCGAGACCTTCCGCATGGCCGACCTGACGGAAGAGCAGCTCGATGCGCGGTTCGCGTGTGAAGGGCGCGAGAACATCGAGAAGGCGTTCGCGTCGGGCAAGGGAGGCGTGCTCGCGACCCCGCACGTCGGCAACTGGGACGCCGGCGGCTGGTGGGTGGCGAAGCAGTGGCCGTTGACCGTGGTCGTGGAGGTGCTCCGTCCGCGGATGCTGTTCGACCGCTTCGTCGACCACAGGCGCGCGCTGGGCATGACGATCGTTCCGCTCGAGCGCGGCTCCGACCCGACCGGGCAGTGCATCGAACAGCTGAAGAAAGGGGAGGTGGTCGCGCTCGTCGCGGACCGCGACCTGTCGGGGAGCGGCGTCGAGGTCACGATGTTCGGCCGGAAGACGAAGATGCCTCCGGGGCCGGCCGTGCTCGCGCTCCGCACCGGCTGCGACCTGATCCCGGCCGCGATCTTCCAAGGAGAAGACGGAACCTGGCTCGCACGGGTCCTTCCTCCGGTCGAGCGGCCGGACGAGGCGGCGTCCGACGCGGTCCAGGTGTACACCCAGCGCCTCGCGGAGCAGTTCGAAGAGCTGATCCGTTTCGCACCTGCGCAGTGGCACGTCTTCAACCGTTACTGGATCGACTGATGAAGGTTGCGCTCGTCTCCCCGTACTCGTGGACGACACCGGGCGGCGTGAACACGCACATCGCATCCTTGGCTGCCCAGCTGCGCGGGCGCGGTCACGAAGTGCGGATCCTCGCGCCGGCGGATGGGCCGGTCGATGCAGGCGTGGTCTCGCTCGGGGGAACGGTCGGCATCCCGTTCAACGGCGCCGTTGCGCGCCTGGCGTTCGGTCCGCGCGTTCCCGGCCGCGTCCGTGTGGCACTGCGCCGAGCGCGCGCAGACGTAGTCCACGTGCACGAACCCTTCACGCCGAGCACGTCGCTGCTCGCCTCGATCTCCGCGCGCGTTCCGCTCGTTGCGACATTTCACGCGTCGGTTCGCAGCCGCGTGTATCGCATCGCCGGCCTCCCGCTGCGGCCGCTGTGGAAGAAGATCGCCGTGCGGATCGCCGTCTCGCAAGCTGCGCGCGACACGGTCGAAGGTGTCTTCGGGCCCGGAGTGCGGATCATCCCCAACGGAGTCGACGTCGCGAACTACGCCGACATCGGCCCGCCGCCGTCGACGGGACGAGAGGTCCTGTACTTCGGGCGGCTTGAGACACGAAAGGGCCCGCAGATCTTGGTCGAGGCGCTCCCGGCGCTGTTCGCCGCCGTTCCCGATGCGCAGGTCGTGATCGCCGGCGACGGTCCGCTCCGCGAGAAGCTCGAGTCGTCGGTGTCGTCCGCACTGCGCAAGCAGGTCATCTTCACCGGTCACTTCGATGAAGCCGACCGGCTCGCCTTGCTGTCGGCAAGCACCGTCGTCGCGCTACCGGCGATCGGCGGCGAGAGCTTCGGGATCACTCTGGCCGAGGCCATGGCAGCCGGCAGGGCGGTGGTCGCTTCGTCGATCCCCGGGTACGCGGCGGTCGCGCGCGGTGGTCTCGACGCGTTCCTGGTTCCGCCGGGCGACCCGTCCGCGCTGGCGGGCGGCATCGCCGGCCTGCTGCGTGATCCTGCCAAGGCGGCAGCACTGGGCGCGGCGGCTCGGGAGCGCGCGCGAACCTTCGACTGGCCTGTCGTCGCGAGCCAGATCGAAGAGGCGTATCACGAAGCGATCTCAGCGCGATCACAGTCCGGTCGTTAGCACCCGGCCCTGATACGATGGGCTCGTGACAGCGCTTTGGGTCATCATCGGGATCGTCGTCCTGCTCCTTCTCATCTTCGGCGGGACGTATAACCGCCTCGTTGCGCTCCGCAACCGGATCGACAACGCGTGGTCGCAGATCGGCGTGCAGCTCAAACGGCGGTACGACTTGATCCCGAACCTCGTCAATACGGTCAAGGGCTACGCTGCACACGAGAAAGAGATCTTCGAGAAGGTGGCAGAGGCGCGCAACAGCGCGATCTCGGCGAAATCCGTCCCGGACCAGGCGCAAGCCGAGAATCAGATCACGCAGGCGTTGCGCCAATTATTCGCCGTCGTCGAGAACTACCCGGACCTCAAAGCCAACCAGAACTTCCTCGCCCTGCAGGAAGAACTGACGGCGACCGAGGGACGGATCGCGTTCGCGCGCCAGTTCTACAACGACAGCGTGCTTGGCTATAACAACAAGGTTCAGCAGTTCCCGTCTCGGATCGTCGCCGGCATGTTCAACTTCACGCCGCGCGAGTTCTTCCAGGTCGAGGAGGCCGCGACGGGCCCCGTCAACGTCCAGTTCTGAGTCGAACGTTGCGCGCCTATAGCGGCGCACGCGCAGAGCCGTTTACCCACACCATGCGTCATCAAGAACGAGAGAACAACGTGCGCCGTTCCTGGCTCGTGCTGGCCGGCTTCGTTGTGGTCGTGCTCGCGATCGGGTACGGGCTCGGCATCGCGTTCGGCGCTGCCCTGATCGGGCTGATCGTCGCCGCAGCCATCGCGTTGGCGCTCTCCCTGATCGGCTACCGCAGCGGCGACAAGATCGTCCTTCGCCTCAACGGCGCGCGCGAAGTCACGCCACAGGAAGAACCGCGCTTGCATAACATCGTCGAAGGGCTGGCGATGATGGCCGGCATCCCGAAGCCGCGGGTGTACATCGTCGACGACGAAGCTCCCAACGCGTTCGCCACCGGCCGCGACCCTGCACACGCATCGATCGCCGTCACGCGGGGGATGCTCGACACGATGAACCGCGTCGAGCTCGAAGCAGTGATCGCGCACGAGCTTGCCCACGTGGAAAGCAGGGACACGCTGGCGATGGCTCTCACGGTGACGCTCGTGGGGCTGCCGGCGACCGTCTTGCCATTCATGGGCCCGCTCCTGCAGGCCACCGTCGGCCCCAGTCGTGAGTTCTATGCAGACCTGACCGGCGTGCAGCTGACGCGATTTCCCCCGGGGCTCATCAGCGCGCTCGAGAAGCTCAAGGCCCGGCGGACCGAGGTGCACGCGGCCGCGCGCGCGACCGAACCCTTGTGGATCGAGTCCCCGTTGTCCGCCGGCGGCCTAAATC
>VAWS01000016.1 GCA_005884515.1 Actinomycetota bacterium | reverse complement strand
GTTTTTTCTCGGCCTTATCGCCGGGTATAGTGCATGTGAACGAATTCACAACGGGTGCCGGGTCGCGCGCTCATGACCGTGGGGGTTCGCTTTGACCGAGAAGCTCGAAGGTCCCAGTTACGTCCTTGAGGCGCGCTCGTTCGCCATCGATCCGGGGCAGGAGCGCCTCACCGAGCTGACGGCGGCGATGCCGAACGCGAAGTGGACCGAATTCGAGAATCTCAACGTCACCACACGGGTCAACTCGCGGAGCGCGAAGTCCACCTTCATCGTCACCGACTCCCCCGAAGACTTCATCGGCCTGGCCACGATCGATCGAGCCGAGTACGCGCGCATCGCCGAGCAGCAGGACGCGTACATCCGCGATCAGGACATGGTCGCGATCAACGGCTATATCGGGAACGACCCGGAGTTCCGCGTCCCGGCGCGCCTCGTGATCGAAGCGCGCAACGCCAACGTCGCCGGCAGCCAGGATCTCCTCTACTTCCACGACACCGCGTTCGAGGAGCCGCGCGTGACCGTGATCTACACGCCCAACCTCGAAGCGCCGGGCTACCCGAGCGACCGGCTGATCGCAGTCGACCTCGAGAACGGCGTCACCCGCGTGCTCAACTCCGACTACTTCGGCGAGTCGAAGAAGGGCGGCCTGCGGATGTGGAACAAGATCGTTTTCGACCGAGGCGGGCTCGGATTGCACGCGGGATGCAAAGTCATCCCCACCGCGGACGGGGAGAAGACGTTCCTCATCATCGGGTTGTCCGGCACCGGAAAGACGACCACGACGTTCACACGGCAGAACGACTCCAAGCCGGTGCAAGACGACTTCATCGCGCTGATGCCGGGCGGCAAGGTCTACGGCACCGAGAACGGCTGCTTCGCGAAGACGTACGCGCTGAGTCCCGAGTACGAACCGACGATCCACGCGGCGGTCACGTCCCCCGGCTCTTACCTCGAGAACGTGAGCCAGAAGAACGGCACGCTCGACTTCTTCGACGAAAGCTTCACGGCGAACGGACGAGCGGTCTTCTCGATGGAAAAGCTCGGCTGGTACAAGGATGCGCGCGAGGCCGGCCGCGTCGAGTCGTTGCTGATCCTTAACCGGAACAACAACATCATCCCCGCCGTCGCGCGGTTGCCGCGTGAAGCGGCCGCCGCCTATTTCATGCTCGGCGAAACGATGGGGACGTCGGCCGGCGGGAAGGACGAAGTCGGCAAGGCGTTGCGCGTCCCGGGGACGAATCCGTTCTTCCCGATGCCGCACGCGTTCCAGGGCAACCGTTTCTTCGAGCTGCTCGCGACGGCTCCGATGGACATCTACTTGATGAACACGGGATGGATCGGCGGCGGCGACGGCGACCCGAACGCGAAGAAGGTTTCGATCCCGATCTCGTCGGCAGTCGTCAAGGCCATCGCGGATGCATCGATCACGTGGGAGCGCGACCCCGACTTCGGGTACGAGGTTGCGACGACCGTGCCCGGGATCGACGACGCAGAGTTCCTGCAGCCGCGTGCGCTCTACGAGCGGCAGGGTCGCGCGGACGAATACGCCGGCGAGGTCGCTCGCCTGAAGGGCGAGCGCACAGCGTTCCTCGGCCAGTTCGCCGGGCTCAAGTCCGAGATCATCGGAGCCATCACCTAAGCCACTCCCCGAAGCGCTGCGACGACCTCGTCGTCGGACACCTGGTCGAAATGGTCGTACCACTGCCCCACGGCGAGGAACCGCTGCGGCGTGGACAGGATCATCACTCGGTCGGCTTCCTTTTCGAAAGCGTGGGCTGCGGACTCCGGAGCCACGGGGACGGCGAGAACGAGCGGCTCTGCGCCCTCACCACGCAGCCGGCGTTGGATCTCGCGGAGCTGTTCCATCGCTTCCTGGTCGACGTATTCCGCCAACACGCTCGGCAGCACGCGCAAGACATCTTGGTCCAGCGTCACAGCACCGTTCGGACCGATCGCACCGATCGCGAGCTCGGGGTTGTGCGGCGCTCCGAGCTTGCGCACCACGAGAACGTCGAGCGGCCGATGCAGCTCGTCGGCAAGCGTTCGCGCGACCACGACACCACCGCGCGGGATGCCGAGGATCAGCGCGTCGTCCGGAAGCGGATCGAGCGCACGCGCGAGCTTTCTGCCCGCGTCGTCTCGGTCGAAGAACATTCGCACTCGCGTCCTCGATAGAGACTTCTACCCTGTAATCGCATCCGGTTGCCACCGTAGGACCCCCGTGTAGAATGCGGGCGCATGGCGGCCAAGAGCAGTGCCAAGAGCAGTACTGCAGCGTCTGAAGGAGGTGGCTCGGTGGTCCACGCATACATCCTGATCCAGACCGAAGTCGGCAAGGCCGCATCGGTTGCAAAGGCGGCGGCGCAGATCAAAGGCGTGCTCTCTGCGGAAGACGTGACCGGGCCGTACGACGTGATCGTGCGCGCCGAGGCGAAGAACGTCGACGATCTCGGCAAGCTCGTCGTTGCTCGCATCCAGGGCGTCGAAGGGATCACGCGCACACTGACGTGCCCCGTCGTCCACCTGTAAGCGAATAGACTCGATCAGAAGGCGGGCCACGAGCCCGCCTTCTTTCATTCCACCGGTTGGACGTCGAATCCGGCCTCGCGGAGGCTTCGAACGGCGTCGTCACGATGCGCTTGATCGCGCGTCTCAAGCGTCATCATCACCGCAACTTTGTCCACGCCGAGCTTCAGCCCGACGCGATGGTGCTCGACATCCAAGACGTTCAAGCCGAGGCGTGCGACCGCCTCCGTTAGGTGCGCGAGCTCACCAGGATGATCAACGACGACGATGCTAAGGACGAGGAAACGCCCGGCAGCCGTGAGGCCGTGCTCGATGAGCCGGATCAGAAGGATCGGGTCGACGTTGCCGCCCGAGAGCACAACGACGACGGGGCCTTCGCCGGGGATCAGCCCGGAGACGACCGCCGCCAGACCGGCCGCACCAGCCGGCTCGACGACCGCCTTGCAGCGTTCCAGCAGCAGGATCATCGCGCGACTGATCTGATCGTCCGTCACCGTGACGACGTCGTCGACGCGCGCGCGCACGTGGGCGAGCGTCAGCTCGGAGGGCGCCTTCACGGCGATGCCGTCGGCGATCGTCGAGACCTGATCGAGGTGGACGAGCTCCCCGCGATCGAGGGACGCGCGCATCGCCGCCGCGCCCGCCGCTTCCACGCCGACGACGCGCAGATCGGAGCGAGCAGCCTTGACCGCCGTCGCGACGCCGGAGATCAATCCGCCGCCGCCGACGGGAACGACCACTGTCGCTTCGCCGGCGTGCTCCTCCACGATCTCGGCGCCCACGGTTCCCTGTCCCGCGATGATCAACGGATCGTCGAAGGGGTGCACGAACTCCGCACCGGTCGTCTTCGCATACGAGTGGGCAAGCGCGATCGCTTCGTCCACCACCGTGCCCTCGAGGTGAACCGTCGCCCCGTCTGCGCGCGTCGCTTCGACCTTCGGCAGCGCCGCCGTCGCCGGCATGAAGATCGTTGCTCGGTGTCCGGTCAAGCGTGCCGCGCGCGCAACGCCCTGTGCGTGGTTCCCCGCGGATGCGGCGACGACCTCTCCCCCGCGTTCGAGGCGCGAGAGCTTGTTGTACGCGCCGCGGATCTTGTACGAGCCGGTGCGCTGGCGGTGCTCGGGCTTCAAGAGGACCGTTCGTCCGGCCAGTTCGGACAACGAGGCCGACGCTTCTAGCGGCGTCGGAACGAGGACGCTCGTGAGGCGCGCGCGCGCCTCGGCGATGTCGGCAGCGTCGATCACTGCGGGGGTACGTGATGCCGCTCGAGGGCCAGCTCGATGAGCCGGTCGATCAGCTTCGCGTACGGGATCCCGGTCGCTTCCCACAGCTTCGGATACATCGAGATCGGCGTGAACCCGGGGATCGTGTTGATCTCGTTCAGCATGACGTCGTCGCCTTCGAGGAAGAAGTCGACGCGCGCCATCCCCGCGCAGCCGATCGCGCGGAACGCTTGAACCGCGCACTTGCGGATCTGCTCCGAGATCGGCTCGGGGATCGGCGCCGGTATGAGGAGCTTGCTCCCCTCGATCAGGTACTTCGCTTCGTAGTCGTAGAACTCGTGCGCCGGGACCACCTCGCCGACCACGGACGCTTCGGGCTCGTCGTTCCCGAGGACCGCGCATTCGAGCTCACGGCCGTCGATCGCCTTCTCGACCAGCACCGTGCGGTCGTGGTCGAATGCGCGCTCGATGCCGCGCTGGAGCTCGAGCGGCGTGCGGCACTTCGAAACCCCGACGCTAGACCCTAGGCTCGCCGGCTTCGTGAAGGCCGGAAGGCCGACCGCGTCTTGCGCGCGGCGCAAGACCGCCTGCGGGTCGCGCGCGAACTCGGCCTCGCCCACCGCGATCCACGGCGTGACGGGGATGCCCGCGTTCGCGAACACCGGCTTCTGCAAAGACTTGTCCATCCCGAGCGCGCTGGCGGCGACGCCGGCTCCGACGTAGGGAACCCGCAGCGTCTCGAGCAAGCCCTGAACGGTGCCGTCCTCTCCGCCGGGACCGTGCAGCAAGATGAACACGAGGTCCACGGGGCCCGGCGAGCCTTCGCGGCCCGACGCCAGCACCTCTCCACCTTCGCGAAGGACGACCGCACGTCCGTCCCCGACCTCCGGCAGCGCGCCCTCGGCGGCTTTCAGCTCGCCGGGCGCGCGAGCGGGAAGCAGCCACTCCCCCGACTTCGTTATCGCGATCGGGAGGACGTCGTACTTGTCTTGATCGATGGCCGCCAGCACGCTGCGCGCGCTCACGACGCTGACTTCGTGCTCGGCGGACGTCCCGCCGTACAGAACAGCGATCCGCAGCTTGCTCATGGAAGGGCCTGCTCGAAGTCGGCGACCAGATCGTCGATGTCCTCGATACCCACCGACACGCGCACCATCCCTTCGGTCAGACCGATCGCTGCGCGCTGCTCGGGCGTCAGCTGCGTGTGCGTCACCGACGCCGGGTGCACGACGAGCGTCTTGGTACCCCCGAGGCTCGCCGCCGGGGACGCGATCTGCACGCGTTCGAGGAATCTGCGGCCCGCCGCGGCATCGCCGACGTCGAACGCGAGCATCCCTCCGAAGCGGTCGCCGAGCAGCTTGCGCGCGAGCGCATGGTCCGGGTGGCTCTCCAACCCGGGATACAGGACGCGCGACACCGTGGGATGGTCCTCGAGCGCGCGCGCAAGCGCCATCGCGTTCTGGGAGATGCGCTCGACGCGAAGGACGAGCGTCTGCACACCGCGCGCGACGAGCCACGCGTCGAACGGCGCCATCTGTCCGCCGGTGTCGATCGCGAGGTGACGGATGGCGGCGATCCGGCCGGCGTCGCCCGAGACGACCCCGCCGGTGACGTCTCCGTGCCCACCCAGGTACTTCGTTGCCGAGTGGCAAACGAGGTCGGCATCATGCTCGAGCGGACGCAGCATGACCGGCGGCGTGAACGTCGCATCGACCACGAACGTGGCGTCGTGTGCGCGCGCGATCGCGGCCAGCGCGTCGAGGTCGGCGACGTTCATCGTCGGGTTCCCGATGGTCTCGCAGTACAACACTTTCGTGGCCGGCGTGAACGCGCCGTCGATCGCAGCGTGATCGGCAACGTCGGCCGTCGTCACCGACACGCCGGCGCGCGCAAGCGCGCTGCCGAACAAGCCGTGCGTCCCCCCGTACAGCTGCGCCGCGGCGACGATGTGATCGCCGCTGCGGAGGAGCGAGAATAGCGTGCCGGCGATCGCTCCCATGCCGCTCGCGAAGCACGCCGTGGCATCCGCACCCTCGAGCGAGGAAACGACGTGACCCAGCGCGTCGACGGTCGGATTCGCCCACCGTGAGTACAGGTAGCCGCCGCTGATCTTCGTCTGGGCGACCGACGCGAAATCGTCGATGTCGTCGAAGATGAACGTCGCCGATTGGTACAGCGGCGGCGACGCCGGATGCTGCCGCACGTCGGGGGTCTGCCTCCACCCACCGACCGCGCGCGTCGAGAACCCCGGCTCCTCCCTCATCCGTCGCCCAAGATCCCCATGAACTCCGGCTCGGCCTCGCGCGTTAGCAGGCTGTCCACCATCTCCTTCACGTCGGCCCCTTCATACAGGACCTTGCCGACGCGGCTGGCGATCGGCATGTCGCACGAGACGCGCTCCGCCATCGCCAGGATGCCGGCGCACGACTTCACACCTTCGGCAACCATGTTCATCGACGCGATGATGTCGTCGAGCTTCCGTCCCTTGCCGAGCTCCTCGCCAACGTGATGGTTCCGGCTCTGCTTGCTGAGGCACGTTGCGACGAGATCGCCAACCCCGGCCAGGCCCGCGAAGGTCAAGGGATCGGCCCCCAACCGGACGCCCAGCCGCGTGATCTCGACCAGGCCGCGCGTCACCAACGCAGCGAGCGCGTTCTCCCCGTACCCCAGGCCGTCGGCGACGCCTGCGGCGATCGCAACGACGTTCTTCGTCGCACCGCCGATCTCGACGCCGCAGACGTCGGTGTTCGTGTACACGCGAAACGTCGGCGCGTGGAACAGCCGCTGCAGCGCATGCGCGCGCGCCTCGTCGCGGCACGCGACCACCGACGCCCCCGGCAGTCCCTTCGCCACTTCCTTCGCGAGGTTCGGCCCACTCAACACGGCAACGCGGTCGTCAGTTATGCCTGCCGCTTCCGCGGCGACCTCCGACATGCGCATGAGCGTGTCCCGCTCGATCCCTTTGGTCAGGCTGACGAGCATCGCTTCGCCGTTCAGCATGGGAGCGATCTCGACGACTTTCTCGCGGAACGCGTGCGATGGGATCCCGATGACGACGACGGGTGCGCGCGCAAGCGCCTCTTCGAGGTCGTGCGTCGCACGCAGCGACGGCGGCAGCTCCACCCCTGAGAGATACGCCTCGTTCCTGCGCGCGCCGTTGATCTGTTCGACGGTTTCGGGACGCCGGCCCCACAGGATCGTGTCGACGTTGTTCGCGGCAAGGACGCTCGCGAATGCGGTTCCCCACGAGCCGGCGCCGACGACCGCGACGTCGCTCACGTCGGCGCGCCCGTCAGCTCGGGGACGGCGCCGCCGTCGGGGTGGACCTTACGGAGCTCCCGCACGAGCCGGTCGATCTCGGCCATCACACGGTCGGTCACCTCGCGCAGGGCGTCGGGATCGTCCTGACGTCCGGCGAACTCGTCGAAGCGCATCGGCTCGCCGATCTTTAGCATGATCAGACGATGACCCCGGTAGTTAGATCGAGGTTCGTCGTGATCGTCCCCTCCGGGTACACGACCACGACCTCACCTTTGCGTAGAGCATCCTCAGCGGCGCGCGTCGGCGAGTCGTTGCCCGTGCCGCGCTCGACCGGGATCTGTCCGCATCCGCTGAAGATCACGCGCATGACCGGGTTCTTCCACAACGACGCCTTGGCGAGGTAACGCGGCCGCCGGCCGGCTCGATCGACCAGATACGCGGTGCAGAGCGGATCGAAGTTTGAGATATGGTTCGGCGCGACGATGGCCGGTCCGGTCCGCGGGATCTTCTCGACGCCGTCGATCTTCCACCGGAACAGCAGCCGCAACACCGAGACGAGGATGCTTCGAACGATGACGTATATGGGCTCCACGAACGATCTCCCCGTCCGCCGATGAGCGCCATTCTAATGGGACGCCTCTAAACCGAGCAGCCTCGGTGTCCGCATGAAGATCTGCATCGTCCCGATGAAGCCGCTCGAACACGCGAAAGCCCGTCTGGCACCCATGCTCTCACCGGAACAGCGGCGCGCCCTCTCACTCGCGATGCTGACCGACGTCGTTCGAGCAGCCGGCGCGCTCGACGTGGTTTGGGTGTTGAACAGCGACGAGGACGCGGCGGCCGTCGCGCGCGCGGACGGAGCCGAGCCCCGGCCGGATCCCGCGCCGGGGGAAGGCCTGAACGCGTCGCTCGACGCCGCGACGGCGATCGCGATTGAGGAGGGCGCGCGCGGCGTGCTCGTCCTCAGCGCCGACTGCCCGGCCGCAACGCGCGCAGACGTGAAGGCGGTTGCGATCGGCGACGGCGTCGTGATGGCACCCGACCGATACGGGACGGGAACGAACGCGTTGTGGCGGAGCCCTCCCGGCGCGATAGAGACGTCGTTCGGTGGCAACAGCCGGCGTGCGCACACCGCGCTCGCGCACGTGGCCCACGTCCCGTTCGCGATCCAGCCGTTGCCGCGGCTCGCGCTCGACGTGGACCGGCCGAGCGACCTCGACGACGTCTTGACCCTCGGGCCGGGAGACGCGACGCGCGCGGCGCTGGAAGCGCTCGGGTATCCTTCGCGCCGGAGGTAAGCGATGCCCCAAGGCACGATTAAGTCATACGACACGACGAGTCGCAGCGGCGTCATCTTGGACGACCAGAAGCGCGAGCTTGCGTTCGATAACGACAGCTTCCGGCACTCCGGCGTTCGCTTGTTCCGCATCGGCCAGCGCGTGAAGTATCAGCTCGTCGGTCACGCCGAGCGCGCGCAGGTCCGCGACCTCACGATCGTCACTCTTTGATCGACTGAAACAAAAGAAGGCGGGCCGGCTTGGCTGTCTTCCCGCCGTCTGCCGCGAGCGCTTGCGGCCGGGTGTTCAGCTTGGGAAGCGACCTGATGCCCCCACCGACGTACTCCTTGAACTGCTTGGCGGGCAGGAAGCGCGGGGCCTTCTTCGCCGGCCGCGCCGCGAAGTGCCGCATCTCACCCGTGAACGGGTCCTTGCGTAGCCCCGCCTTGCGAGCAGCCGTCACCTTCTGCTTGAACTTCCCGAAGCCGGTGATGCTGACGTCTTCGCCCTTTTTGATTGCTTCCTGGATCACGCCGAGCGCGTTTTCCCAGACATGCTCGACGTCCCGGCGGCTCGCGTTCGCACGCTCGGCAACCGAGTTCAGAAACTTCGATCTGTTCAGAGCCACCGCTCCACCCCCTGTCTCGACACCGGCGGGAACATTAGGGGAAGGCCGCTCAGGAGTCAAAGAGGTCGGGGCTAAATTTTCCCGGCGAAACAGCCGATATTGCAGTTGGTAGATGGGCGCTCGGCCGTGTTGCACGGGGCCGGGGTGTGGACCCGCCGAGGTGCGGATGCCTCGCTTGATCGTGGGCTCGAGGCAGGAGAGGTGACCTTCATGGCGCGCATCTTGGTCGTCGATGACGAACCGAGTATCCGCATGCTCATCCGGACCATCCTTCAAGGCGAAGGACATCAGATCACGACCGCCTCCAACGGCCGTGAGGCGCTCGAGATGGTCATCGATTCCGTTCCCGACCTCATCGTCCTCGACCTGATGATGCCGGAGATGGACGGTTGGCATCTGCTGGAAGAGCTGCACATCCGCGGCTTGCGGAGACATACACGCGTCGTCATCGTGTCCGGTCAGTACGATCCGCAAGGCGCGTCGGAAGACCGTAAGGCGCACGCGCACCACTTCCTTCCGAAGCCGTTCGACCCGACCAGCTTGGTCGACCTCGTGAACGATGCGCTCGAACGCGATCCGAAGGAGCTGTACGCCGGGAGAGACAGGACCGTCCATCTCCAGCGTTTGATCGAACGCATCGACGAGGTCATGAACTAGCACTACCCGCCCGGCCGACTATCCGCCCGAACCCCGGTTGGATCCCTCCGACGGTAGAACGCGCGTCGGCTATCACATGCGGTTCGAGACGCCGATGCCGGATGAGATGCGCCCGATGGTGATCGATGCTGCGTCAGCAGATGACGACGAACGGCGAGAGCATCAAGCGGGTCGCGGAGGCCGGCTAGCGCTTCCGAGGACACCCTGTTTGCCGCGCGCGGTGCGCCACGCGATCACCAGGTACGCACCGACGGCGATCGATGCGAAGAAGAACCACTGGATCGCGTAGCTGAAGTGCGGCCCGTTGCTGAGGTCCGGGATGTAGCTCTCGGGAGCCGGCAATGATTCCGGTTGCGCCGGCCTCTGCGTCGCCAGGAGTACGTACACCTGGTCGCTGACCAAGCCGTACGGGAGCTGCTGGCGGATCCGGGGGACGTCGACGCGGACGATCGACGATAGCTGCCCACTCTTGGGCTCCTTCTGTCCCAGGAACCCGCGCGTCTCGCTGGGCAGCACGATCCCGGTCACAGTGACGTCACCACTGGGCGGCTTCGCTTGGGGCGCGCCCGGCGCGTTGATGCCGACCGGTCAGGACGACCTCTTGCGAGACGTCGTAGCGACCGGTCGCGGTAACCCGGCGGTAGAGCGCGTCGGCCGCATCCCCTTCACCGAAGAGCGAGGAGACGGGAATCACCGGCAAGTGAATGTGTGAAGAGATCGCTGCGTTCAGCTTCTTTCGTTCGTCGAGCCGGCGTAGCTGCCACAGACCGAGCTCGACACACGTGACGCCGAAAACCACGACGATCGCCAACGCAGCGAGCCATCGCTTCGAGTACAGAAACCGGTACATGCGCGCGGAAACCCTACCGGTCTTTGTTGCGCTCCGAGATGGCCTACCAAAAACCTTCCGACCTGGTGGTCCCAACGGGATTCGAACCCGTGTCTCGACCTTGAGAGGGTCGCATCCTTGGCCTCTAGACGATGGGACCGCTGGGGCGCCTGGATTCGAACCAGGACTACCTGAACCAGAATCAGGCGCGCTGCCGGGTTACGCTACGCCCCAACGAACGGCAATGGTACTTGCCGTCTAAACACCCGGCAAAGACTTCAGTTTTCGTGGCGCGCGAAGCCCGCAGCGTTACGCAAACGCTGCACCGAGCGCTCGCGCCCCAGCACCTCGATCGACTCGAACAAGGGCGGAGAAATCAGGCTTCCTGCGATCGCCGCGCGCACCGGCTGCAGGGCGTCCTTGCGCTTCAGGCCCGTCTGGTCGGCCCACGCCATCAGCGCGTCGTGGATCGCTTCGAGGTTCCAAGGCTCGGCCGACGCCAGGATCTTCTCGACCTCGTCGAGCAAGGCTGCTCGTTCCGGTGTGAGCAACGCGGCGGCCTTCTCATCGGGAACCGGTTCGTAGAAGAGGAAGCGAAGCTGCTCGGGCGCTTCCGTCAGCTTCGTCATGCGGGTCTGAACGTGTGGCGCCATGTGGCGAAGGACGCCGATCTCCTCGTCGGGGATCGGTTCGTGCAGCACCTCCGCGCGCACCATGAACGGCCGGATCCGCTCGACGAACTCGTCGGGGTCGAGCTCGCGGATCTTCTCCGCGTTGAGCGCCGTCAGTTTCTGAACGTCGAACGCCGACGGGTTGCGCGTCACGCCCTTGAGGTCAAACGCGTGGATCAGCTCGGGGATCGTGAAGCGCTCCGTGAGGCCGTCGCCGATCGACCAGTTGAGCAGGACGAGATAGTTGACCAACGCTTCGGGCAAGTAGCCCTCGTCGCGGTACGCGGCGACGGACGTGTGACCGTGGCGCTTCGACAGCGGCGCGCGATCCGAGCCGACGATCAGCGGCAGGTGTGCGTATTCGGGCGTCCACGTCGAGCCCAGCGCGCGCGCGATCATCAGCTGTCGCGGCGTGCTCGCAAGGATGTCCTCCCCGCGGATGATGTGCGTGATCCCCATCGCCTCGTCGTCGTACGTCACGGTGAGCAGATAGGTCGGCGTCCGATCCGACCGCATCACGACGAAGTCGGCGATCTGCGAGTGAACCCAGTGCACCTTTCCGTGCACGTGATCGTGCACCACTGTCTCCCCCGGCTCGACCTTGAATCGCAGGGCCGGCTTGCGCCCCTCGGCCTCGAACGCCGCGCGCTCTTCGTCCGTAAGGTTGCGACAGCGCCCGTCATAGCCGGGCGGCCGCCCTGCGGCCATCGCGGCCTTCCGCCGCTCTTCCAGCTCCTCCGGCGTGCAGTAGCACTTGTAGAGGTTCCCTTGTTCGAGCAGCCGGTCCGCCGCCTTCTGGTACAGCTCCAAGCGTTCGGACTGCCGGTACGGCTCGTGCGGTCCGCCGACGTCGGGCCCTTCATCCCACAGCAAGCCGAGCCATCGGAGGTCCTCGAGCACAGAGCGCATCGCTTCCTCCGTCGCGCGCGACGCATCCGTGTCGGCGATGCGGAGCACGAACGAGCCGTTGTGCTTGCGCGCGTACAGCCAGTTGAACGTCGCCGTCATCGCGTTGCCGACGTGGAGCGATCCACTCGGTGCGGGCTCGAATCGGACGCGGACGGGCTGCTCGGTCGTCACGGGAGCCGAGTCTACCCGGCTGCCTGGACGGGGTTCCGCAGAACGCCGATGCCTTCGATCTCGACCTCGACGACGTCGCCCGGTTCGACGGCACCAACGCCGGCGGGCGTGCCCGTGCAGATCACGTCGCCCGGCAGCAACGTCATCACGCGCGACACGAAGGACACCAGCTGCACCGGACCGAACACCATCTCCTTCGTGTTCGCGTCTTGGCGAACCTCGCCGTTCACACGTGCGCGCAGCCGCAACCCGAGCGGCTCGACGTCGGTTTCGATCCACGGCCCGAGCGGACAGAACGAGTCGTAGCCTTTCGCGCGCGTCCACTGCCCTTCGCGCTCACGGAGGTCGCGCGACGTCAGATCGTTCGCGCAGGTGTAGCCGAGGATCGCCTGGGTCGCCGTCTCTTCGTCGGCGTTGCGTACGAGGCCGTTGACGACGACGGCCAGCTCAGCTTCGTGATCCAAGATCTCGACGTCGCGCGGTTTCCGGATCGGATCCTCGGGGCCGATCACCGACGTCGACGGCTTCAATGAGATCAGCGGCTCCGACGGCAGCGGCATCCCGATCGACTCCGCGACCGACGGGTAGTTCAAGCCGACGGCGATCACCTTCGAGGGCAAGACCGGCGCCAGCAGCCTGACATCGGCCAGCGGCGCGCGGTTCCCCGTGAAGCGCAGGCCGCCGATCGGCGGGCCGTCCAATTCGGCGACCTCGTCGCCTTCGATCACCGCGAAGCTGATGGCGCCCCCGCGCGCCACGCGCGCGATCTTCATCCGTCGTCGTGCTCCGAGTGGATCAGCCCGAAGTTCAGCGCGTCGACGAGCGCCTGCCACGACGCTTCGATGATGTTCGGCGACACACCGATCGTCGACCACTCGCGCGTCCCGTCTTGCGATTCGATCAGCACGCGCGTAACCGAATCGGTACCGGCATTCTCTTCGAGAATCCGCACCTTGTAGTCGGCCAGCTCGATCGACTCCAGCGCGGGGTAGAACCGGACCAACGCCGTGCGGAGCGCGCGGTCGAGCGCATTCACCGGCCCGTTCCCCTCCGCCGTCGAGATGTACCGTTCGCCGCGCGCCCAGATCTTCACGGTCGCTTCCGACACCACCGCGCCGTCCTCGCGCTTCTCGACCGTGACCCGGAAGGACTCCAGCCGGAAGAACTCGCGCTCGAGGCCTGCGTGCCGCCGCATCAAAAGCTCCAGCGACGCGTCGGCCGCCTCGAAGTGATAGCCGATGTGCTCGAGTTGCTTGACGTTCGCGAGGATCGCCGCCGCTGCGTCCGCGTCGCTCTCGAGGTCGAGCCCGATCTCCTTGCCCTTCATCACGATCGTCGAACGGCCCGACAATTCGCTGACGAGCAGCCTGCGCGCATTCCCCACCTTGCCGGGATCGATGTGCTCGTACGCGCCCTCCATCTTGGCGAGGCCGCTCGTGTGCAGACCGGCCTTCGTCGCGAACGCGCTGGCGCCCACGTACGGCTGGTGCGGGTCGGGTGCGATGTTGCAGATCTCTGCGACGGCGAAGTGCGCGGGCGTCAGCGCTGCAAGCTGCTCGTCCGACAAGACCGGCAGACCCATCTTCAACGTGAGGTTGGCAGCGATCGTAAGGATGTTGGCGTTCCCGCACCGCTCGCCGATCCCGTTGACCGTTCCCTGAACGTGGACGGCGCCGTGCTCGACGCCGACGAGCGTATTGGCGACCGCGCATTCGGTGTCGTTGTGGAAATGAACGCCGATCGTCGCGGGTAGGACCGACCCGACCGCGTCGAGGATGGCCGCAACCTCGTGCGGCATCGCACCACCGTTCGTGTCGCAAAGCACGAGCGTCGCAGCGCCTGCCGCCGCCGCAACCTCCAGGACCTTAAGTGCGTACCCGGCGTTCGACCGATACCCGTCGAAGAAGTGCTCGGCGTCGAAGAAGACCTCAAGGCCCTCGCGGCGCAGGAAAGAGATCGTGTCTTCGATCATGCGCAGGTTCTCGTCGAGCGTGGTTCCGATCGCTCCCGTCACCTGGAGGTCGGACGCCTTTCCGACGATGCATGCGGTCGACGCTTCGGATGCGACCAGCTCACGGACGACGGTGTCCGCGTCGGCCGTCGTTGACGGGCGGCGCGTGGAGCCGAAGCACGCGATCTTCGACGTCTTCAGGCCCAGCTCGGGAACCCGGCGGAAGAACTCGATGTCCTTCGGGTTCGACCCGGGCCAGCCGCCTTCGATGTAGTGGACGCCGACCTGGTCGAGCCATCCGGCGATCTTCAGCTTGTCGTCAACGGTCAGCGACAGACCTTCGCGCTGCGCGCCGTCACGCAGCGTTGTGTCGTAGAGGATGACGGGGGAAGTCATGGGTGCGCGCGCCTGCCTACGAGACGTGCTCGAGCCAGCTCGAATACTGCTCCAAGTCGCCACGGACGGCAGCGTGGAAGATCTCTTGGACCTTCTTCGTGAGCGGCCCGGGGTCTCCGATGACGCGGTCGTCGATCTCGCGCACGGGTGTTATCTCGGCCGCCGTCCCGCACACGAACACCTCGTCGGCGGTGTACAGGTCCGTTCGGACGAGCTCGGCCTCATGGACGCCGATCCCGAGGTCGCGCGCGATCTTGATCACGGAGTCGCGCGTGATCCCGACGAGCGCCCCGGCCGACAGCGGAGGCGTGATGATCTCGCCGTCGCGGACGATGAAGATGTTCTCGCCGCTCGCCTCTGCAACGAGACCTTGGGGGTTCAGCAGGATCGCTTCGTCGTACCCGGCCTTGATCGCCTCCACC
>VAWS01000247.1 GCA_005884515.1 Actinomycetota bacterium | reverse complement strand
GCTGACGACGCCGATGTGGTACGTGCTCGGTTTCATCTTGATCTTCGTCATCGGCGGCGTGAGTGGGGTGATGACCGCCTCGGTGCCGCTCGACCAAGCCGTCACCGACTCGTACTTCGTCGTCGCGCACTTCCACTACATCATGGGCGGCGTCGCGCTGTTCCCGACGCTCGCTGCGCTCTACTACTGGGGCCCGAAGATATGGGGCCGGAAACTGGACGAGCATTGGGGCAAGATCTCGTTCTGGCTGACGTTCATCGGCTTCAACCTCGCCTTCTTCCCGATGCACATCCTCGGCGCGATCGGGATGCCGCGCCGAACGTACACGTACGCGTCGCACCTCGGGTGGGATAACTGGAACCTGGTCGAAACGATCGGCACGTTCATCATGGGTGTCGGCATCCTGATCACGATCGTCAACGTGGTGCGAAGCGCGCGCCACGGCGAGCCGGCGGGCAACGACCCGTGGGACGCCGACACGCTGGAGTGGGCGACGAGCTCGAGATGGGAGGCCGGCCGCTCGCAGAAGGGCACCGCGTGCTGGCGACGTCGCTGCTCGACGCGAAGCCGGAAGCGGTGGTCGACATGCCGCACGAGTCGATGTGGCCGTTTGTCCTGACGGTGGGGCTGATGGGGTTCTTCTACGGCGCGCTCACACGCATCGCGGTCGTGGCGGTGCTGGGCGGCTTCTTGTCGCTGGTATCGGTCGTGGGGTGGATATGGCCGCGCGGACAGACGCAGGAGATGTGATGGACCTCGTCGAGACCGGCAAGCCGGGCGAGCTTCTGCCCAACGTTGCGTCGGGCGCGCGCGCGCTCAGCTGGTGGGGCATGGCGCTCCTGATCGCGACCGAAGCCACGCTGTTCGCGCTGTTGATCGCGTCGTACTGGTACCTGCGGTTCCGCGCGGGCCCCGTGTGGCCGCCGCACGGGATCGAGAAACCGGCGCTTGGGCTGCCGCTGATCATGTCGGTGATCTTGTGGTCGTCGAGCATCCCTGCGCACATCGCCGACCGCGGGATCCAGAAAGGTTCGCAGGCGCGGTTGCGGTTTGGGCTGGCCGCGTCGTGGCTGCTCGGCCTGACGTTCCTCTTGCTGCAGATAATCGCGGAGTATCCGCACTCGCTGAAGGTCGCGCCGCCGTCGCAAGGGTCGTACGGCACGCTCTTCTTCAGCCTCACCGGATTGCACGGGATCCACGTGTTCATCGGGCTGATGATCAGCCTGTGGGTGCAGGCGCGCGCGTGGCAAGGCGCATTCGACGAGCATCGTCACGTCACCGTGCAGAACTTCGTCATGTACTGGCACTTCGTCGACACCGTGTGGGTGTTCGTCCTCGCGACGATCTACCTGTCGCCGCACTTCATATGAGGTTCCCTTGGAAAAGATGAAGGAGATCACCCGGGACGAGACGCGGGGCTCGTATCTGTTGTGGTACGGCGTCTTGGCGGGGCCGATCGTGTGGTCGATGCAATTGCTTTTGGACTACGGGCTCGACGAGGCCGTGGTGTGCGCGCCGGGGAACCGCACGCGGGGGGTGTTCTTCAACACATCGATCGGTGTGGTGATCCAGATCGTGAACGCGGTCGCGACCGTGCTGACCGTGCTGGCGTTTGCCGTGTCGTACCGGTGCTACCGGCGGCTGCGCGGCGGCGACTCCACGACGGGGAACCGCGCGCGCTGGATGGCGATCGCAGGCATGTTCGACAGCGCGCTGTTCCTGATGCTCGTCGTGATGAAATTCGTGCCCGCGTTGTTCTTCCACTCGTGTGAAGGCTTCTGATGCTCGCCCACGTGTTCAACCCCAACGCGATCTGGTCGCAGTGGAACTTCGACCCGTGGGAGACGTTCCCCGCGCTGATCGCGCTGGGCCTCTACGGCGTCGGGTTGTACGCGACGGGGATCCGGGCGGTCAGCCGCGCGCGCGTCGCATCGTTCGTCACCGGCGTCTTCCTGGCGTTGGGCGTGAACGTCTCTCCGATCCACAGCGCGGCCGAAGGGACGTTCAGCGTGCACATGATCCAGCACC
>VAWS01000179.1 GCA_005884515.1 Actinomycetota bacterium | reverse complement strand
TGCGCGAGCTTGGCGCCGTGCTGGTCCGCCATCGCGCGCGTCCAGCTGTACCCGACGCCGCGCTTGATCGCGCACGACACGACCATCGAACGGATCGCGACCGAGTGCTGCGCCCACGACCACGGAGATGGGGGATTGCTCGGTGGGTTCTTCGAGTACCAACTCTGAAGCAGGGCGATGTACCGGTTCTTGTAGGCGACGTTGCCGGTCTGCACGTAGGCGTACCACAGTGGCTCGGTCCAATACATCTGGTGCAGCTTGAGCACCCAGCTCGCGTTGTGGAACGGGTCTTCCTTCCACGTGATGTATTGGGGAGCGGGGAGGGTGACGGTCGCGAAGCCGGAGAACGAGTATTTGTTCTGCATGAGCGCGTCGGCCTGGGCCTTGGTCGGAGACGTGCTGTCGGCCGAGTCGCACAACGTAAACGTCGCCGCGCGCGCGCCGGCCGGGGCAAGCAACGGCAGGGCGACGGCAAGCAATGCCGCCACGCCGACGAACCGAGATCGCGTGCGCTTCAAAGGGTTTTGTCCTATCACGGGTCCGACCTGGGGGAACGTCGCTCCCGCATTAGGAATCGGCGAGCCCCTGCAGACCTTTAGGAATCCGGCGAAAACGGGCTAGCAGCGGAGAGACGGCTGCACCCTTCCATGATCTGCATAGCTGAAACGAGAGAGTCCGACCGCTGCGCAGAGGTCCTTCCCCCGCGGATCAGGCGTTGCGGACGTGGATCCCGTCGAACCAGACCGTCCCGGGCTGGCTCGACATCACGGCCTGGACGGTCACGTTCGTGAAGGCTTTCGCCGTTGTGAACGCGCCTTCCGCGTACATCCACCCATGCGGCGAGCGCAGGAAGGGCACCGAGTACCAGCTCACCGTCCCGTCGGCGTTCTGCACACGAAGCGTCACATCGATCCGTCCGCCGTTCGCCGAAGTCCCGGCCGTCTTCGTCCATCCCGACAAGATGAAGGTCCGTCCCGCGCTGCCGGCCAGGTTCAGCGGTTGCTGCTCCACCTCGAACCCTGAGCCCGTCAACGCCAGCGCGTGCGCGCCCTCCGAGGCGGCCGCCGACGTGACCGAGCCGGGTCCGGACCAGCCGCTCGAACCGTTTTCGAACGACGGGTTGACCGTCCACGTACGCGAGATACGGAGATCGTCGAACCAGAACGTGCCCGTCTGGTTGCTCACGGTCGCCGTCAGTGTTGCGCTCGTGAAGCCGACGCTGGAGGAGAAGGTGTCTTCGTCGAGCGTCCATTCATGCGCCGCCCGATCGATCGGCACGGCGACCAACGAGGTCGTGCCGTCGGTACGGTGAAGCGTCAACGAGAGCGAAACCGCACCGCCGGAGGCCCAGGATCCGATCGACTTGCTCCATCCGCTCAGTGTGAAGCGCTCGTAGCGGGCGCCGGTTAGCGGGAACGTCTGTGACGCCGTCTTGGTTCCGGTTGCGCCTTTGAACAGGAGGGAGGTAGCCCCGTCCCTCTTTTCCGCCGTTTGCGCTCCTTCGCCGGCGCCGAGGCCGCTGCCGCTCCATCCGGTCATCCCGCTCTCGAAGGACGGGTTGAGGATCGGCGACTCTAGAAGGCGAAGCGCGTCGAAGTACGCGTCGCCGGTTTGGTTCGCGAACGTAGCCGCAACCGTTATCGACGACAGCGGTTTCGAAGCGGTGGTGAAGGGTTGCTCGGCGTACACCCACGAGTGCGTGTTCCGCGCGAACGGAACGTGCCATGCCTGGGTTGAGCCGTCCGTGTACCTGGCCGTCGCCGTGAGCTCGACGGGGCCACCGCCGGCACTCGCGCCGTTCGCTCGGTTCCACCCGCCGAGGATGAACGAGCGTGCGTGCCCGCCGCCGAACGCGATCGTTTGTGAGATCGCCTTCTGCCCGCCGGCCGTGATGTGGAACGAGTGCGACCCGTCGCGCGCGAACGCGGTCGATGCGAGGTCGCTCGCCGAGAGGTTGACGGCCCGCCAGGCGTACGTGTTCGGCTCGAAGGAGCCGTTGGTCAGCAGGTTCGGCGCCTCAGAGACCCACGGGACGAGCACCTGGATCCCGACCGTGAACGCCAAGCTCATCACCGACTGGCTATCCGCGATCAGGGCGAAGCGCTGCGAGTAGTTGCCCGGCGGCATGTTCGCGGCCGAGAGCGGCACGTGGAACTCGGCCACTTGCCCCGGACCGACCGAAGACTTCGTCGGGTCGGTCGCGTTGCGCGCGACCGATGCCGGCCGGGTCGAGCTGACCCACGAGCTGGTGGCGAACGAGCTGGCCGAGTAGGTGGCGAGGTGGACGTTCCCACCGACGGGCCAGGACGCCGTGCCGGTGTTCGTGATGCGGACGGTGATCGTCTTCGATTCGCGTTCGAGCGGCCCGGCCACGCGAACGCGTCCATGAACCCGTAACCCGTTACCGTCGTCGTGCCTTTCGTTCCGACGATGTTCATCTGAAGGACGCGGCCGCCCCACTCACCGTAGCCGTTGCGCTGCGTCACGGTGAGGTCGATCAATCGTCCGATCGATGGCCAGCGCGCTTCGATCTCGGCGACCGACATCGACGCGGTCCAGTTGTGGTGTGGGCTGACCGAGTCGGTCGGGTCGGGAACCGCTTTCTGGTATGGAAGCGAGCTCGCAGCCGTGTACCCGCCGGTCGACGACGAGTATTCGGCCAAGATCGGCGAACCGCCGTACATCAGTACTTTACCCGCCGTCGCATCGATCGCGCTGTTCGTGCTCGGCGACTCGAGGACCGTCACGGAGGAAGTGGGACTCGACTTGGTCCCGTATCCGCCGTAGCTCTGACACGACGTCGTGACGCAGATGTCGTAGCTGTTACCCGCGCTGCGCGATGAGTCCTTCCGCCGGGCGGCGTACGTACGCGCGGCGACCGCTTGCGCTTTCAGCTCCTCGGCCGGCCAGCTCGCAGGAGATTCGCGCGGAACGACGCCGTACAGGTACTGCTGCATCGTCAGCACGTTGATCGAGTTGATCGACGAGCCGCCCTGGTGCGCCTCGATCGAGCCCCGGTAGACGTGGATGCTCCCGCCGCTGGTGATGAGCTGCACCATCGCGCTGCCCGGCTTGAAGACGATGATCGACGGCGTCGTCTTCACGAGCGTCCAGGTTCCGTTCCACGCGGTGGACTTGTACAGGTGGTAGTTGGTCCCGTCCCACGTCGCTTTGAAGTAGCGATAGGTCGCGTCGCTCGTCGCGATGATGGAGTTGTTGCTCCACCGCGCGGTGAAAGGCTGATCGGACGACGCGATCACGTCCGACGACGTCTCCAGCAGAACGCGGATGTTTTCCGTCGAGCTCCGCGTGCCGAGCGTCGTCCCCGGATAGTAGGTAGAGAGGATCTGCGTGTACGTCTTGCCTTGGTCGGCCAAGCCCTTCGCGCCCCACTGGCCCATCCCGCGCCCGTGGCCCCATCCGTGGCCGGGGACGATGATGCGCGCGCCCTCGGGCAGGGGAGCTTGCTGCGCGCGCGCCTGCGTCACAGGGAAAACGCCGGTCAGCGCGCAGATCATGGCGACGACGAAGTAGCGGCGAACGATGAGACTCTCCCTCCGAGGACCTGCGCGGGGCGCGGACTCGCGCCCTCTTGAGGGATGCTCGGAGGAAGAGAAAGCGTTCTTTAGCTCTCAGGACGACAGGGCCCTCAATGATTGACGATACGTATCAATACTTAACAACCAGCGAGAATTACAATGTTGTGATTCAGATGGTGACGACGTTGTCGCCCCGCAGGCCGCGTCTGCCCAAGGCATTCCGTGTGTCGACCACGAGCCGCGCGGTGCGCGCGATCAACTGGTGATCGAACGCGTCGTGGTCGGCAAGGATCAAGACGCAGTCGGCGTCGGCGAGCGTGCGCTCGTCGAGGGGAACGGAGTCGAGCTCGATGCCTTCGTCGCGCAGCGACGGGACGTGGGGGTCCGAATAGGTCACGACGGCACCGTGCTGCTGCAGTCCACCGATCGTCTCCTTCGCCGGTGACTCGCGGAAGTCACGAACGTTCTTCTTGTACGCGACCCCCAGCACGAGTACGTTCGAGCCGCGGAGAGCTTTCGCGTGATCGTTGAGCGCGTCTTGCACGCGCGAAACAACGACCTGAGGCATCCGCGAGTTGATCGCTTCGGCCAGCTCGACGAATCGTGTTCCTTCGCCCGTGACGCGCGCCGCCCACTGGAGGTAGAAGGGGTCGAGCGGGATGCAGTGTCCTCCCACGCCCGGCCCCGGATAGAACGGCATGAACCCGAACGGCTTCGTAGCAGCCGCGTCCACGACCTCCCAGATGTCCACGCCGATCGCGCGCGCGATCGTGCTCATCTCGTTCACCAGCGCGATGTTGACCCAGCGGAACGTGTTCTCGAGCAGCTTCGCCATCTCGGCCGTGCGCGCGCTCGAGACTGGGTGCACCTTCTCGATGAAGCGCCGGTAGACGAGCTCGGCGGCGGCGGTGCTTCGCAGCGTCGCGCCTCCGACGACGCGCGGGATGTTCGCCGTGCGGAACGAAGCGTTCGCCGGATCGACGCGCTCCGGCGCGTACGCGAGCAGGAAGTCGTCCTCCAGCTTCAGCCCGCTCTTCTCCAAGATCGGCAGCAGCGTGTCTTCGGTCGTCCCCGGATAGGTGGTCGATTCCAAGATGACGAGCTGCCCTCGCCTGAGGCTGGCGGCGATCGCCTCGCCGGCGCGCTCGATGTAGCTGATGTCGGGGAGCTTCCCCACGGCGAGAGGAGTCGGCACGCAGATGAAGATCACGTCGGCTTCCGAGAGCTTCGCCGGATCGGACGTGAAGCGTGCGTCGATCTCGGCGAGCTCGTCGTCGGCGATATCGTCGATGTGCGAGCGCCCGGCGTTCAACGAGTCGATCACGCTCTCTTTCACGTCGAAACCGGTGACCGGCACGCCGGCGCGCGCCTGCGTTACGACCAAGGGCAAGCCGACGTAGCCGAGGCCGACGACGGCCGACGACCACGTCCAATTCTCGAGCTTGGTGAACAACTCTTCGATCATGGCGCAGGTAGTCTACCTGGCGATGAAGGTCCTCCACGTGGCCGGAGCGCGGCCGAATTTCATGAAGGTTGCGCCGGTTCTCCGCGCGCTGGACGCGCGCGGAGTCGACAATGTTTTGGTTCACACCGGCCAGCATTACGACCGCACCATGTCGGACGCGTTCTTCGACGACCTCGGGTTGCCGGTTCCCGATGTTCACCTCGAAGTCGGATCGGGAACGCACGCGCAGCAAACGGCTCGGATCATGGAACGGATCGAGCCGGTGCTTGAGAACGAGCGGCCGGACCTGACGGTTGTGGTCGGCGACGTGAACTCGACGATCGCAGCGGCGCTCGTGTGCGCGAAGCTCGGCTTACCCGTTGCGCACGTCGAAGCGGGCCTCCGGTCGTTCGATCGCAGCATGCCGGAGGAGATCAACCGCATCCTGACCGATCAGCTGAGCGACTTGTTGTTCACGACCTCGCCCGAGGCGGAAGGGAACCTCGTTCATGAGGGGATCGACAGGGAGAGGATCCACTTCGTCGGGAACCCCATGATCGACTCGCTCGACCGCCACTTGCCGAAGGCGCGCGCATCGACGGTGCTCGAGCGGCTCGGCTTGACCGCCGATGCCTTTGCGCTTGTGACCCTGCACCGGCCGTCCAACGTCGACGAACCCGAGACGCTTCGCGGGATCCTCGAAGCGCTCCGCGACGTTGCCTCCGAGGTTCCCGTGCTGTTCCCGGCACATCCGAGGACCGTAAAGATGATGCGCGCGCACGATCTGGACGCGCTCGTCGACGTGGACGGGGGAGTTGGGAAGCCGGGTGCGATCGCCGTCGTCGAGCCCGTGGGCTACGTCGACTTCCTCCGCCTGATGGCCGACGCGCGCGGTGTGCTTACCGATTCCGGCGGCATCCAGGAGGAGACGACGATCCTGGGGACGCCGTGCATCACGATCCGCTGGAACACCGAGCGCCCCATCACCGTCGAGATGGGCACGAACCGGCTCGTGGGAACGGATCCGGCTGCGATCCGCTCGGCCGCGCTCGAGGTTTTGCGCGCGCAGCGTCCCGAGCCGAAGCGGCCGCCGCTGTGGGACGGCAAAGCCGGTGAGCGGATCGCCGAGGTGATCGTCTCGCGTTAGCGCTTGCGCGCGAGGAAGTTGAACTGGCCGGCCAGCTCGAGCTTCAACGCGTTCGCCCGAACGGGTTTCACTCCTTGCTTCGCGGCGCACTCGTCGATGAGGTCGTTCAACGGCGATGCGGTCGTCCCGAAGAAGGGTGCGAGGATCCTTGCCGCGTCGTCGTGCCTGAACTGTCGCGCCAAGCGGCGGATCGCGAGCGTCCATATGTCGATGCCGGGCGTCACCTCGAGGACGTCGAAGCCGGCGTCGCCGATCATCCGGACGAAGTTCTTCGGTGAATAACCGAATGTGCTCTCGCTGTGGAACGGCTCGTTGAACGAGGTCGACCCGAGGAGATAGCCGCCCGGGCGCACGATGCGTGCGATCTCCGCGAAGGTGGTGTGCGGCTCCGGCACGTGCTCGAAGACCTGGATCGACACAACGAGGTCGAAGCGCTCATCCGCGAACGGGACGGAGACGCCGCCGTAGAACGTCACGGCGGAGCGGTCCTCCCGAGCGGTCGACTCCATGGAGAAGGGGACGTCTAAACCGAACCACGTCAGACCCAGTGGGGCGGCGAGCGACCGCCGGTCGGATGCGCCGCACCCGAAGTCGAGCATGCGGCCGTCGCGTGGCACGGCGAGCCCCTTGATCATCTCGGTCCAGTCGCGCTGTCCGGGCTCTCGCGAGATCGCCGCACCGAACGCACCCGAGGGGGCGTCGGGGAAGCGCAAGCCGAGGTCGATCGATCCTGTGCTTCGTCCGAGCATCCGGTCGTTCAGCGCACCTTGTATCTGCGCGAAGACCTGCATCGAGTCCCTGCGCGGTGATGTAGGAGCCGGCGGCGGAAGGGGCTTCGATCGCACGGGCGCGCGCAGCTTCCGCGAGACGTACCGGGTCGCCTGCACCGGATGCGACGCCGCGTTCGCCAGGCGGCGGAACGTTCTACCCACGACGAGCAGGCGTGTCGAGTGCACCCATCGCGCGCGACTATAATGCGCGGCAAGCCTTCTGCGCGCATGGCGCTGCGGCGCCGGCGGCGGGAGAGTTCAATCACATGGACGAAATCGAGAACAGCGTCGCCGGAACCGGCGAACCCGTTTCTGAGATAGACCAGCTCCACCTGGCGAATCGCGACCTTCAAGATCAGCTGGCTGCGACGCGCCGGGAGTTGGAGTCTGCGCGCGCATCGGAGCGTTTGGTCCGCGAGTCGCGATGGTGGCGTCTCGGTCTTGCACTGAGGAACCGCCGGAACGTGCTGTTCGCGCTGCGGCATCCGATCTGGGCGGTGAAGACGCTCGCCGGGTTGCGCACCAGGCGCGGGCGACTCGGTCGCGGCGGGCGTACGTCGTCCGCAACGACGGCTCGACGGTGGCTCGCCGGCGTGAGCGCCGAGCCGCGGATCCCCGAAGACCTCTGGATCGCCGGGATCTTCGACGATGAGCTCGCGCGCGCGCTCGAGCCCGACTGCAACCTCATCACGTTCCGGCCCGACAACTGGCAAGCTAACCTCGAAGGGCGGCGTCCCCACATGCTGCTCGTCGAATCCGCGGAACGCGGCAACGACGGGTCGTGGGAGTACCGGATCGGCAGCGCGCCGCACGCCGACGCGGCCGGCGTCGTCGCGACCGAACCGAACGCCGCGCTGCGGTTGCAGCGGAGCGGAGAGCTGCGCGCGCCGACGGTGCTCGTGGTGCCGCCGGGGGCGCAGCCGGCCGTGAGCTCGCCGATCGGCGCCGCACTCGCGTCGGACACGTGCACGATCCTGCCGCTAACCGAAACGACGGAGGCGTTCGAGCAGCTGCTGGGCGCCGCGCAGACGTTCGGTCTGACGATCTATTCGGGCGAGGACAGCCATACACCGGAGAACGCGGCCGTCACGTTCGTCGATCCGCACGCGCTCGAGCACGTGTCCGCGAACCACGCGGTTTACGTGAACGGCGAAAGTACCGGGCTTCCGGCGCACGTGTTGCAGGCGGCTGCGTCAGGCGCGGCGGTCGTTTCGGTGCCGAACCGGGTGTTGGAGGACGCGCTCGGAGCTGCCGTGACGGTCGCGCGCACGACCGAAGAGGCGAAGGAAGCGATCGAGGGGCTGCTGTCTGACGATGCACGCCGGGCGGCGATCCGCGGAGCGGGTTTTCGAGCGGTGCTGAGCAAACACACGATGCGGCATCGCATCGCAGCGCTCGCGCGCACGACAGGTTTCACCGTCGATGAAGGGTTCGACGTGCGGTTCGCGGCACTCGTGCTCGCGGCGAACGCGCGCGACGCGGAAGCGATAGGGCGCCGCCTCTGGTCTCAAACCAACGTGGCCGAGATCCTGGTCGGGATCCCCGATCCGGTTCCTCCGCAACAAGTCACCGAGGAGGAAGGGCTCCTTGTGCGTGTGGTCGAGCAGGACCCGTCGTCGAGCGAGAGCGACCGGTGGCGGGGACTGGCCGCGGTCGCCGCGAGCTCGTGGGTCGTTCCGATGGCCGCGGACGGTGACGCAGCGCCGGTGAACGACTTGCTGCTCG
This sequence comes from Actinomycetota bacterium, assembly GCA_005884515.1. GTDB lineage: Bacteria > Actinomycetota > AC-67 > AC-67 > AC-67 > AC-67. Next base: position 973 of record VAWS01000179.1, on the reverse strand, counting down.
CGCAGCGGTTCGCGTGCGCAGACGTGCTCGGCCTCGGTGAGGCGTTCGCGTTCACCGATGCGGTCGATCCGGCGCCCGCCGTCGCACGCCGTGCGCTCGCGGAAACGCTCGCGGTCGGAGAACGCGTCGACCTGACGGTTCTGCTCAAAGCCCCGGAAGAGCGCGGGTTGATCACCGACGCGCTGCACGCGATCCCGGGCGCCACGATCGTGTCGGGCCCGGAGCTGGCCGGCATCGCCGAGCCGCTTCCGGTCCCGGTCGTTCGGTCGGTGATCGAAAAGCTGGATCGCGAGCAGCCTTTCGACGTCGTCGTCCTTCGGGGTTATCCGCTGATGAAGGACCTGTCCAAGAGCAAGCAGCTGCACGGCCGCATGTGGGTCTACCTGACCGATATCCCGCAGTCGATCGACCGGTTAACCGCGGCCGACGAAGAGCACATCCCGCGCATCGTCGAGAGCGCGAAGCACATCCTGTGCCAGACCGAAGAGCTGCGCGCATTCATCGAGGGCGTATTCAAGGAGGCGGCGCCGAAGCTCATCTTGCTGCCGCCGATGATCCCGCCCGTCGAGGCCGAGGCGCGCGCGCGCGCCGCGGCGCGACGCATCGTCTATGCGGGGAAGTTCGCGCCGATGTGGGGCTTCCTCGAGATGGTCGACGTGTTCACGCGTCTGCACGCCGACATGCCCGACCTCGAGTTCCACGTCGTGGGCGACAAGATCCACACGCGCGAGAAGGCCGGCTACTACGAAGCCGTCACGGAAGCGCTCAACGCAACGCCGGGGCTGATCTGGCACGGCGGCGTCAGCCGCGCGCGCACGGCGGAGATCGTCTCATCGTGCGACATCGCGTTGTCGTACAGAGATGCTCGGATGGATCGGTCGCTTGAGCTTTCGACGAAGGTTTTGGAGTACGGATCGGCCGGCGTCCCCGTCCTGCTGAACCGGAACCCGATGCACGAGTCGCTGCTCGGTCA
>VAWS01000178.1 GCA_005884515.1 Actinomycetota bacterium | reverse complement strand
GCACCCGACACGAGGATCGGCGCAGCAGTCCACGGGGCCGCGTTGTCCAATTGCGGCGCGACCGCAAGTGGCCTGTACAGGATGTCGGGACCCGGCCGATGGCCCGAACGCACCGCAGGGAGCCCGGTCGGCTGCATTCCGGGCGCGGCCCCACTGGGCAGCCCAACGGCTGAGGTGATCGCGATCACGGCGGCAAGACCAACGAGCCTCAGGTTCTTCAATCGGCCTCCAGCACCGCGGGTCGACCCAATGGACTCGCACTCCTGTGGTCCTCTTCGATTTAGACGCCGAGAATCCTGGTTGGGTCGGAAAGTAGGGATCTCCTCCGAGGCCGCCACAGGCGGCCCGAACTCTTCGACGACCATGATGAACCTGACTCCAGCAGTCGGAGTCATCTGCTGGTTATCGTGCCGTGGCGTACTCGACGAGGCGCCCGACGACCTCGGCTGGAGCGTTTGAGAGACGACCGCAATCGTACGGAGGTTGCGGGTCGTACTCGATCATCAGCTGCATCGCTTTCGCCGCTACGTCGTCGACCAAGAGTTCGGTGAGACATAACGCCATGTCGATCCCGGCGGACACGCCCGCCCCGGTGATGATCCTTTGGTCCACGTGTTCGACAACGCGTTGCGTCGTTGGGATCGCATCGAAGCGCTTCAATTCCTCCATTCGGCCCCAGTGCGTCGTTGCAGTGATGCCCTTGAGCAGGCCTGCGGCGCCGAGCACGAGCGCCCCGGTGCACACGGAGGTGGTGAATCGCGTCGTGGCGTGGACCCCCCTCAGCCAGTCGAGGATCCTTCGGTCCTCGAGGAGAGCGTCGGTACCCGGGCCTCCCGGCACGATTACGATGTCGGGCTGCGTGATCTCGTTGAATGTGTGTCGACATTCAAGCCTAGGTATCCGTTGTCGGTTCGGACGGAACCTACCTCGTGCCCGACGAAAACAACCGCGGTGTCGGGGAGGCGCTGCAGCACCTCGTAGGGGCCTACGATGTCGAGAGCGGTGACGCCCGGAAAGAGAACAGCCGCTACCTGCATAACAGATCCTCTCGATCTCAGATGACGTTTCGCATCAGTCCGCGAGCCGTTGCTGGTCCCGGCCCGCACGAGAGATCATCGTGATTGCCACAGCAACCTCCCACACAACGAGCAAGCCGAAAGGGATGAACGTTGCCGAGCCTCCGGGCGTCCACGGACCGGAGTCGATGAAGAGCTCACCGGCACCGGCAAGGTTGGCGAGAATGACGAAGATCCCTAGCCAGTAGATACCCTTCGAAAACGCGCCCGTGCGTCTCGCGATGACGCATGCAGCTCCGACGAAGACCGCGATGGGGAATCCGAAGAACACTGCGCTCGTCGTGATGGCGTCGAAGATCACGCGCACCAACGCATCGTCCGCTGTTGAGGCGACCCGATAGACGATCCCTATCTCGAGGAACAGGCCGAGCAGTATCAGGATGGCGAGTGTGACGCCACCACCGAATGTGATGCCCGACAGAAGGCCCGAGGAGCCTTCGTAGCGTCGGAGGTAACTCCGCAACCCTCCGACGAACGCGAGCAGTGCAGCAGCGGCGAGACCGTACAGGAGCATTTGAACCAGCAAACCAGTTCGATTGTCCGCGAAGTATGTGCGGATCCTTTCCATCGTTGCGTCGGCGGCGGGCGGCGATCCGACGATGAATGTGCCGACCACAGTCAGCGCAAGACCGGCGAGCCCGGAAACGGCTGCTAAACGCTCCCAATAGGTGTCTTCGGCAACAGCCATGTTCTCCCCCTCGTCCCGCCGCGTTGCCGGAGCATCTCCTTACGAGGATCGTCGCGTCAAACTCTGATGGGTCCAGTCGGCTGGAGCTGATGGGACTCCAGACCATCCACGTTAGCGGCCCTTGGAGAGCAGATAACTTTGGCGGTTGCGCTTCTGTGAACTGCGGAAACTTCAGTTGGCACAGCGCTCCGTGTGTTATACCTACGGATCAGAAGGTTGGGGGTTCGAGTCCCCCCGGGCGCACCAGTTCCCTTTCATTTGGTCCCCTACTTATGCAAAAGGACGGACACAACGCACGCCAGTCTGGCTTCCGCACGTTGGTGCCTGCGCGTGTACGGGCGGTATGACAGGCATGAACGGTAGAAGGATGCTCGATGGGTGTGCTCGATCGGACAAGATCGTGTTAATGGATGGCGGCTGGCCCGAACCGTAGGCATAGAACTCGTCCATCGCAGGGGGTGCGTATATCTGAATGAGCAACTCGTGACCGGGACGGAAGACGTATCCAATCGGGAAGACTTCGATGTCGTACTTGTTCGTCTGGCCGGGGAGCACGTCCTGTGGGTTCGTGAATAGGTGGTATGGGCGATAGATGGTTCCGGCCAGCGGGCCGCCCGCGATCCGATCAGAACGCAGCGGGTCGATCGCACGAAACGAAGCGCGCAATAATCCGCGTTGCAGATACGACAGGTTCCCTTGCGGATCGCGATCGATGACCTGCACGAAGAAGTCCGCGTCGGGTCCAGTCGTAGTGGCCCAGAGTGTGACTTCGACCGGACCGGCGATGGCCGATTCCTTCGCAAAGGGGAGCGTGTACGTGAGCTCGTCGGGCCCGCTGGAAGACGAAGCTGGACCGTAAAGCTGCGCGTAGGCTTGCTCGACGCCGTTTCCTGTCTGGTCGCCCAGGGAGTCGGCCACACCCGGCCCGCTCAGATAGGCCTGCCTGCCGAAGGGCGCGTCCAGATAACTGCGCCCCGCATCTCCTTGCGTCGGAGGTTGGGTCGACAAGGAACCGGTGCCCCGAAGGTAGTACAGGCGCCACACCGTCTGAGGCAGCGGGTAGTTGCTCGAGACGTATGCCGGGTTGACGGCGTCTAGTTGTGGATCATTGCCTGGACCTGTCGTCTCGAAGTGGATCTGCACGCGCTTAGAGGGGTCGGCGATCCCGCCCGGGCAACCGCGTCCATCGTGGATCACCCAACAGTCGAGCCACGCGACCCGGTCGGAGTGTGCGATGTCGTTCGTCGCGTGCACGCCGTTTGTGAGAACCAGACGCTTCGGCACGCCTGTCGGGATGTTCTGCCACAGCACGACGCCGCCTCGGGGTCCCGTCTGCTCGTCCTGATATTGCTGCGCGATCCAGATCGGCTTGGTGATCCCGCGGATGTAGGTGATCAGTGAGTGCGCTGCCCACCAGGGACCGTCGTCGCGATCGGCGGTCCCGTTCAGGATCGGATCGTCGAGCGCGTTCGGCGGCTCGCGTGTCGCGATGTTCTCCGCACACACGGGATCGCCCTGGGCGTACCGTGGGACGTTCCCGGAATATTCCGAGGCCGGCCGGAGCAAGGCAGACCACAACAATGGAAATCCTGGGTCGGGCACGCCGCCGATGTAAGTGATGCCCCGGTAGAAGTCGTCGATGAGACCAGATACAGCGATGGCCTTCAGATGTGGCGGGTTGGTTTCGGCGACGAGGAAACCTGTGAGGCCCGGATAAGAGTGGCCGATGATTCCGACGCGTCCGTTCGACCACCGTTGCCGCACGATCCAGTGCTCGATGATCTCATAGCCGTCCTCGGCGCTTCGGCGATCGAAGAGATCGAAGCGTCCCCCCGAGCATCCGGTTCCTCGGATCGAGGCGTGCACCGTCACGTACCGCCCGCCGTAAGAACCAGGGTCGACCGGGGACGCCGCCCCCTCGTAGCCGTCCATCATGAAGAGCGTTGGCCATCTGATTGACGGGCGTTGAGGATTGAAGGCGACCGGGTAAGAAACTGCGAGCGCGATCTTCACGCCGTCCGACATGGTTGCGTAGGTGTAGAGCGGAGTCGGCGCCGCCCCGCGCGCGGGACTGGTCAGACCCGCGGCGACCACGGTTAGTGCGAAGGCAAAGCGAGCGGGCCGCACTTGTCCTCCAACCACGATGTCTTGACGCTTCTACCGTTCGCCGCTCCCCCCAGGGACGCCTGCTTCGCAGTTATGAAAGGGAGTCGATACCGCCGCGAATGCAGAGCAGATAACTTCGGTTCGTCTGCTCGTTACCCAGCTCGGTAAAGGCGTGGGTGCACAGCGCTCAGCCTGGCATACCTACGGATCAGAAGGTTGGGGGTTCGAGTCCTTCCGGGCGCACAAGCAGCAGCGACTAAGCAGGTGCTTTGAAGAAATATCAGAAACCATGAGCGAGTCCGTCTCGAGAGTCATCCCGCAGAGGGCTCTACCGTTGCGGTCGCTGGTCGATCAAGCGTCGGGCCTTACCGACGGACCGTTCGATCCCCTGAGGCGCGACCACATCGACTTTGACTGTCACTCCGATGCTGTCTTTCACGGACCTCACCAAGGCGACGCCGGCTTCATCGGCCGATTCGGATTCCACATCGGGGCGGCGTTCCACTCGGACGGTGAGTTCATCCAATCGACCTGGCCGGGTCAGCACGCACTCAAAATGAGGTGCGAGTTCTGGGGCCCGCAGGACTAGCTCTTCGATCTGGCTCGGATACAGATTGACTCCGCGCAGGATAATCATGTCATCTGAACGGCCCGTGATCTTCTCCATCCGACGCATTGTTCGTGCCGTTCCAGGTAGGAGCCGCGTCAGATCGCGGGTTCGATAGCGGATAACGGGCATCGCTTCCCTCGTCAGAGAAGTGAACACCAATTCACCATACTCACCATCAGGAACTACCTCGCCCGTAGCACCTCGCGGCCTGTTCGGTTTCGCTGCTCAACCATCAAGAGCTTGTGCAGCGACAGCTTCCCGTTGAGTCGGCCTGCGGGCCGGTTTCTCTCCGAAATTGCGCTATCGCGGTCCGGTCACCGAGTAGACGGGCACGGGGTCACCGAAACCTTTGAGCGCCTCGTTTCCGAGTGCGCGCACTTCGAACGCCTCCCCCTCAAGCGCCCGCGCGAGCTCTTCGTTCGCTACGACGCTCCCCGGGGGTGTGATCTTCACGAGGCGCGCGGCAAGGTTGACCGTCGGACCGAAGTAATCGCCGTCACGGGCCACGACATCGCCGAGCGCCAGTCCCACGCGCACGCCCGGAACAACTGGGTGCGACGCGAACGCCGCGCGCACGTCAAGGGCCACGAGTGCGGCCGCCCTGGGATCGGACGAGACGAACATGACTTCGTCGCCGATGAGCTTTACGACCCGGCCGCCTTGCTCCCGCACGCTGGCGATCGCGCGATCTTCGAACGCGCCGAGCACCGCTCCCAGGTCCGCAAGCCCCAGACGCTGCGTCATCGCCGTCGAGTCGACGACATCCACAAACCCAACGGCGAGCCGGAACGTTTCAACGCCGTCGAGCGTACCGCGGAACGTTCGGCGCGCCGCGATGAGATGGCTACGGAGCATCTCGTCGATGAGTGCCATCATGAGCGGTATCAAGTCTGCAGCCGCCGTGTTCGCGCGCGCGATCGCGAGCGGGTCTTCGCGTTCGGCGACGATGGGTGCCTGGACGTTGATGAGGAAGGCGGACACGACCGCCTCGGCGATCCGCTCGGTAGCCGACCCGAGCACGCGCGTGAGCTGGATGATCGCGTC
>VAWS01000177.1 GCA_005884515.1 Actinomycetota bacterium | reverse complement strand
GAACGGCATCCGAGAGGTTGCTTACGCGCCGGATGACGCCGTAGTGCGTCGAGCTCGCGTAGTTGCTGACGAGCGACTTCTTGACCCCGTCGACGTACATCGTTGCCGTCCCCTCCGAGGGGCCGGTCGTGGTGATCCAGTCGATGCTCCTTCCGCGAAACGTGAACCGCATGGAGGCGCCGCGCGTGTTCGCGCGCACCTCACGGCCGGCCGACGCCCGGTTGGACGTCACCGTTTGCCACGAGAACACGAAGCGAGGCGCGGCGAAGGTCCCGTTCACGGCGATCGCATCCAGCGCAACCCACGCGCCCTTGCCGTTCGGCGATCCCTGTTGCCCGAGCACCTTGATCGTGACGCGGTGAACGCCGGAGGCAAACCCCCGGTAGAGGCGGGCCACGCGGTACCTGGTCGTCGGCGTGTACAGGTTGGCCGTCCCGAGGCCGACCCCGTCGACCGAGACGGCGGCGAGACCCTGCGAAGGACCCGTCACGGTGTACCAGGTGAAGTTCTTGCCGGTGAAGCCGAACGTTACCGATGCGTTCTGCAGCCGGTCCGCCTGGTAGCTCCCGCCGTACGCGGACGAGGTCCGGAATACGCCCCAGCTATAGGAGGCGGCAACGCTATTCTCCTCCTCGAACAGCGATGCGATGAACGGCTTGGTCACGGTGGCGACGGACGAGAGCAGAAGGTAGTCCTGCACCGGCGGCGGAAAGCCGTCGGTGGGATTCACGATCACGCGGTACCGCTGCCCGGGGGTCAACGCTGCCGATGGCTTCAGGATAACCGTGCGAACCGGGCCGAGGTTGCACCCGACCGATGCGTGCGAGCCGTTGTAGCACGCGAGCGATGCGCCGAGATTCGTGGTCGTTCCCTGCACTCGCAAGACGACGTTGCTGGTGTTCACGTGCCACACGTTCGAGGGGAACGTGATCGTGTCCGATGCTGTGAGCGCGCTGGGAGCAACGATCGACGCGGTCGTCGCGGCGCGCGCACTTTGCATCGGGACGAGGATGCTCGCCGCCAAGGTTGCCATCGCGAGCAACACACGCGCGGGGAGGCGCTTCGTCATTCGGATGCCGATGCTACCTGTCGGATGCGCGCGCGGGAAGGGTCACAGCTTCCTTTAACCGAGATCGCGCAACCTGCTAAGCGATCGCCACCACTGCGGGCGGGTCGTGCCGATGTCGTAGATACTCGCGCCGTCGGCGTGCGCGTCGATCGCGCCTTGGACGAACTGATTGAGTCCGCTCCAGGTGATTCCGTCGCCAACGCCGCCGATCACGTGGATCGGAACGCGGTTCCCGGTGAGCCGGCGCGTGATCTCGACGTTGTATTTCGTGAACTCATACGGACAGTTCAGCGCGATCTGCGGGCACCCGGTCCGGAACGACCAGTAGCTCATCAGCATGATGTCGCTGCTGACCTTCCCCAGCTGCGCCCACGGGAACCCGTCCCACGTTGCCGGCGCCAGCCGCATCTGCAGCGGCGGCGGCGGGATCGCCGCGAGCGGGTAATCGGGGCCGAGCGCGCGCCGCACGCCGTTCATGTGCGCAACCACGTTGCGGTTCCAGATGCGGTTGTTGCCCATGGCGCCCTTGAACTCGATATCGACGCCGACGCCGTCGAATCGGATCCCGTTGTGCTTGAAGCGCGCGATCCACACCGTGCGCGCGACGTCAGAGCGGACGTTCACGTAATACGGGAGGTACCACGCGACGACCTTCATCCCGGCCTTGTGCGCGGCGACGAGCCACGGCACCGACTCCGGAACGACGGCCTGCCGGGTGCCGCTCATCCCGGTCTCCATGTAGAGCGTCTGGACGCCGGCTTTCTTCAGTACGGCGATCGTCTTGTGGAGCGGCAGCAGCGGATAGTCGTACACGTCGACCCACGCGCCCAGGCCGCTGAAGACCGAACGGGTCCCGAACTTCGCGAGCTGCTCCTGCGGGATCCCCGGCCACGCAATATGCGGCGCCGGCTTCGGCTTCAGCACCGCAAGGTGCACACCGTCGGGCAGCTCCTGCGGGATCGCCGGCACAACGCCATGGCGAGCAGCCTCGAGGTGCACCGCGGTGCGGTGGTCATGCTGCGGCCAGAGCATCACGAGAAGCACGAGCGGCACAAGGGCGCTCGAGCAGAATCGGGTGTATCCGCGGGCGGGCGGCGTCATAGAGCGGTGTGCTTCCTATTATTGGGCGGCGAGTCGGAAACGGAGGGTAACGGCGGGGGGTGCGCAGCGACCAGCCAGTTTTCCCCAATCGGCCGGATTCAGTCACTGCTTACGCGGAAATGGGCCGTTTTGATCACGGCTGCTGATGCATATCCTGTGGACAAATCAGCGCGCGCGAACGTCCGGCGCGCGCAACACGTCGAGCGCGACGCCGTCGAGTATGTCCGTTTCGCTCACGAGGCACTCGTCAAACGCGAACCGGTGCATGACCCGTTCGAGGATGACGGCTCCGGCAACGATCACGTCCTCGCGCCCCTTCGGCATCGCCGGGAGCGCGCGCCGCTGTTCGCTCGTCATCGTCGTGAGTCGGCCGCGGACGTCCGCGATGTGCGCGCGCGTTAGGCGCGCGTGGTGGATCGCAGCGCGGTCGTAGCCTTGGAGGCCCAACGCGATCGCCGCGACGGTGGTGATCGTGCCGGCGAGACCCAACATGGTGTTCGCGGTGTCCTCGCCGAGCGCCCGCGCGGCGTCCTCGAGGTGTGCGTCCGCGTCGGCAGCCACCGCCGAAATCTCGTCTGCCGTCGGAGGGTCGGTCGCGATGTGGCGTTCGGTCAGGCGCACCGAACCGACGTCCAGCGAGATGAACTTCTCCGCTTTCTCCGACCCGCGGACCAGCTCGGTCGACCCCCCGCCGATGTCGACGACGAGATAGGGCGCCGGGGCCGACACGTCCATCGTGGCGCCGAGGAAGCCGAGCTGCGCCTCCTGGTCGCCGGTCAACAGGACGGGCTCGAGACCGGTCGCCCGCCGGACGGCCTCCATGAAGTCGTCGCGGTTCGCTGCGTCGCGCACGGCGCTTGTGGCGATGATCCGGATCACTTCCACGTTGTGCGCGCGCGCGCGCTCGGTATATCCGGCGACGGCAGCAACGGTGCGTCGCAGCGGCTCCGCGCCGAGCCGGCGGTCGCGATCGACCCCTTCTCCCAATCGCGTGATGACGAGGTCGCGTTCAATGTCGGCGAGCGATCCCTCGATGCCGTCGGCCACCAGCACGCGCACGGAGTTCGTCCCGACGTCGACGACCCCGATGCGATCGCGCACGATCGCCCCGATCGGATTCGCGTCCGCACGCTCGTGCGCGTACAGCGCGTGCAAGCACTTCACGCGTGACGGCATGCCGCCGGCGCTCGCCGGCTCCTGCAGATCTTCGATCGCGTCGCGCTGCTCGATGTAGCGGTGGTGCGCGCGCTCATACGCCGCGCGAAGCTGCTCGTCGTTGGAAAGGCGGGCTTCGAGCTCCCGCATCGTGCCGGCCGCTTCCAAGCGTCCGATCTCGCGAACCGCGACCGGACACGTGAGGTAGTACAAGGTCGGGAACGGCGTTCCGTCGTCGAGGCGCGGCGACGTTCGGATGACGAGCGGCAACCCGAACGGGCAGCGCGCGACGACGGCGATGTCCCCTCTCGGGTCCCTGCCGAGCTGGACGGCGACGGTTGCGCGGTCGTTCATCGGTTCAAGCCTAACGGGGGAAACAAGAAGGCGGCCCGGTCGGCCGCCTTCTCTCTCCCCCTCGGCGCGCTCCATGGGAGCGCACCGAACACTTACCCTCGCTTCGACTCGCGCTGACGGCGCCAGTCGACGAGGTTCTCTTCACTCTGCTTCATGAAGCGCTTCAGCTTCTGTTCGAATTCTGGATCGCGGTCGCGGGACCTGCGAGGAGCTTCCGGCGTCCAGTCGGGAGCTGCTTGCTTGATCGAAAGATCGATCTTCCCGCCGTCCTTGATTCCGACGACCTTGACGGTGACCTTGTCGTTCTCGTGAAGGTGCTCGTTGACGTCCTTCACGAAGTTCCGGTCGATCTCGGAGATGTGAACGAGGCCCGTCTCACCGGTATCGAGTTGCACGAACGCGCCGTACGGCGCAAGGCGGATGACCGTTCCCTCGAGTATCGCTCCTACTTCTGCTGGCATGTGCCGGATCTAGCTCCTTTCGAAATCGTTCCGGCACGGTGCCGGAACGCGAGGCCATGCTACGCGTGGCCGCTCAACGGGGTCAATGGCCTCGGTCTCGTCAGCGGATGGTATGAGCCGCGCGCGAGATCGCATTCCATATTCGCGCGAAAAAGCCGGGTTTTGAAGCCTGTTCGGGGTCGAACAGACCCGCAGCCCCCACATTCGCTTGCGCCGTCGGTGCCACGCTCGGCTGGATGATCGCGAACGGCACCTCACCGGGCCGGACCATGTTCAGATCGGCGCGCGCGATGCGTTCGACCTCGCCGTCGGTCTGCAGCAACGCTTTCTGATTCGTCAGCTGTTGCGTCTCCGCGTCGAGCGCGCGCTCTTCGTGCTTCAGCTGTGCGATCGAACCCCGGACGGCGAAGTAGCGCCGGATCGGGTACACGGACGAGAACAGCACCCCGACAAGAAGCAGCGCGAGGATCGCGCCGCGCGGCGTCATGATGGCTCGCTGCGCTCGCTCGATCGGCGTCGTCGTCGTCATGTGCGATCGAACGCCCTTCGTCCCGGGTAGCGCGCGGCGTCACCGAGCATCTCTTCGATGCGGAGCAGCTGGTTGTACTTCGCCGTGCGCTCGCCGCGGTTCGGTGCGCCGGCCTTGATCTGCCCGACACCGGTTGCAACGGCGAGGTCGGCGATCGTCGCGTCCTCGGTTTCGCCCGACCGGTGCGAGATCATGCAACGGTAACCCGCGCGGCGTGCCATCTCGATCACGTCGAGGGTCTCGGTAAGCGTCCCGATCTGGTTGACCTTGATCAGGATCGCGTTGGCGATGCCCTCGTCGATCCCCCGGCCGAAGCGCACCGGGTTCGTGACGAAGATGTCGTCGCCGACGAGCTGCGTGCGCGCGCCCAACGCGTTGGTTCCGAGCTTCCACGCATCCCAGTCGTCTTCCGCAAACGGGTCCTCGATCGAGACGATGGGGAATCGATCCAGCCACTCGCCGTACAGCGCAGCGAGGTCTTGTGCCGACCGCACGACGCCTTCACCTTTGAAGTTGTAGGAGCCGTCCTCGAACAGCTCGGTCGCCGCGACGTCCGGTGCGATCGCGACTTCATCGCCGGGCTCGAGCCCTGCTTGTTTGATCGCCTCCACGAGCAGCTCGATCGCTTCCTCGTTCGTGGCGAGGTCGGGGGCGAAGCCGCCTTCGTCGCCGACGCCCGTCGACAGGCCGCGCGCGCGCAACACGTCGTGCAGGCCGTGGAAGACCTCCGAGCCCCACCGCAGCCCTTCATTGAAGGAAGCGGCTCCGACCGGAACGATCATGAACTCCTGCACGTCCACCGAGTTATCCGCGTGCGCGCCGCCGTTCACGACGTTGAAGCACGGGACCGGCATCACGTGCGCGTTCGGGCCGCCGAGGTACCGGAACAGCGGGAGGCCGACGCTGTCGGCGGCGGCCTTGGCAGTCGCGAGCGAAACGGCGAGCATCGCGTTCGCGCCCAGGCTCCGCTTGTTGTCTGTTCCATCCAAGTCGAGCAGCATCCGGTCGACGCCGCGCTGATCCGTCGCGTCGGCGCCGAGCAAGGCTGCTCGGATGGCTTCGTTCACATTGGCGACCGCATGCAGGACGCCCTTACCGCCGAACCGCTTGTCATCACGGTCCCGTAGCTCCAAGGCCTCGTGCGCGCCGGTCGACGCGCCCGAGGGCACGATCGCGCGCCCGAAGGCGCCGTCGGCGAGGGTCACCTCGGCCTCGATGGTCGGATTCCCCCGGGAATCGAGCACCTCGCGCGCGCGGATCTCAGCGATGAGGGTCATCGCCCGAAATCGTAGCAGCGAGGTGGGCGGGCTTTGCGCAGCGAGAGGCGCTGCGTTGTTATCCGACGCGCTTCAGCTCTGCGCTCAGGTGGTGCTGTAGCGGCTGCCCGACAGCGGCCATGCGCACCTCGTATCGCATGACATCCCCGTTCACCGCGAAAACGCGCTCGAGCTGGGTCACTTCTTTTGCCGTCGTCGTCTTCCCGACGAGCTTGGACCTCGTCGTGATCCTCGTCCCCTCGATCGTTCCTTCTTGGATCTCGACGATGCCGGTCGGATGCGCCAGGACGATCTCGATGCCACCGTTCTCGAGCGGCCTGAAGTACCCAGCCTCGCCGTGCATCGGGTGCTTCTTCTCCGGGTGCCACGTCCGCTGCGTGTACGCGAGGAACGGCTTGCCGTTGTGCGTGAATCGAATCTCCTCCTCGTACGCGAACGGATCGATCGTCGGGTACTCGCCCTTGCCGGCGCCCTGCCACGTGCCGAGCAAGAATGAGATGCGCGCGGCCTGCTCGTGCAACACGGGCTCGCTCATCTCGACTTCGCCTCCTCCCAGAGTTTCCCCAGCGCGTCCTCGTCGAGATCCGCCAACGCGATACCGCGGTCGCGCGCTGCCTGCTCCACCAACAGGAATCGGTCGCGGAACCGTCGCGCGGCGCGTCGCAACGCCGCTTCGGCGTCCAGGTCGAGCCTGCGGCCGAGCGCGACGATCGCGAACAGAAGGTCGCCGAGCTCGTCTTCCTGCTGCGCGGCGTCCGCGCGCGCAAGCTCCTCGGCTTCCTCGCGCACCTTCCCGAGCACGCCTTCGAGGTCGGACCAGTCGAACCCCGCCGACCCCGCGCGCCGCTGCAGCTTCTGCGCGTACGCCAGCGCCGGCAGCGTTTCGGTCACGCCCTCGACGGCGCTCGCGCGCCCCTTCTCGTGCTGCTTGATCACGTCCCAGTTCTCGACCACCTCGCGCGCGCCCGACACCTCGACGTCGCCGAACACGTGCGGGTGACGCCGCACCAGCTTGTCGATCAGCGCACTCGCGACGTCGTCGACGTCGAACGTCCCGGCGTCGGTCCCCATCTGCGCATGGAAAACGACCTGGAGCAGCAGATCGCCGAGCTCCTCCGCGATGTCCTGGTCGGTCCCCGCCTCGATCGCCTCCAGCAGCTCGTACGTCTCGTCCAACAGGTGCTTCGCGAGCGTCTGGTGGGTCTGTTCGGCGTCCCACGGACACCCGCCGGGCCCGCGCAGCCGCGCCATCACGGCAACCAGGTCGAGCAGCCGGTGGCCCCGCGGCGCGCGCCCCATCACGAACTCGATCTCGACGTCGCCCTGCATCCCGCGCTCCAGCACCGCGCGCGTCACGGCCTCGTCGTTCAGGATGAACGCGATCTCGCTGCGCTCGCCGGCAAGCTCCGCCAGGCGCTCGGCCAGCGCCCGCGCTCCCTCGCCGACCTCGCCGTGCGCGTGGGTCGCCAGGAGATTCCGCCCGAGCATCCCTGCGGCGTCTCGTCCCGGCGTCTCAGACCGCAACCGGGACGGCTCGGCCTCCGGAAGCGTCTCGACCTCGTATCCGGCTTCACGCAGCCGCTCGGCTAAGGGATCGCCGGGCGCCGCGTAAACCGGCGCGCTCGTCAGGGCTTGCCAGGCCTCGAGCGGCAGGAGATCCGGGGCGCCGGACCCCGGCCGGACCAGAACCAACCGTGCCACGAGACCTAGCGTAGCCGCGCGCGCACCCGTAAGTGGTGGCAGACCTTCGCGCGGCATGCCACACTGTGCGCACGCGAGAGAGGAGGTGGTCCCGGTTGCATAAACAGATCTGGACTCGCGAGGTGCCTGTCTCGTAGGGAAGACCGCTCGGGGTTTCATGGAGGACCACCTCCTACGCCGTAACGCAGGCGCCGAGTGGTTCCCGGCGGAATCCCAGCAGGACACCGTCCCCAGCAGGGCCGGAATCGTCCACCGGCCGGCGCACGTAACACGCGCCGACTGCCTGGGCTGAAACGTGAAGAGGGGCCGTTCGGCCCCTCTTCACTTTGTCCGGATGTCTACTAGGGCGAGGCGGTGGGCTCAGGCAACGTCAGCACCGGCGCCGGGGACTGGCTGGGCGACTCGCCGGGCGCCGGCCGGAAGAACTGGTGCTCGACGATCGACTGCGTCGCCGCGTCCCAATCCCCGTACCGCGGGTTCACCACGATCTTCGCCTTCTTCACGATGCCCGTGATGAAGTCCGCGAGCACGCGCGTACCGACCTGCTGCTCGAGGTTCGACTTGATCGTCGATGACACTTCCGCGAGCGGCTGGTAGCGCTTCGCAAGCGTGATGATGATGTGGTACCCGAAGGCGCTGCGGACCGGGCCGGTCAGCTTGCCGATCGGGGCCGCCCACGCCGCTTGGGCGAACGCCTGATCGAGGTTCTGGTCGGATACGTTGAGCCACTGCTCGATCTTGCCGCCGGTCGACTTCGTCCCCGGGTCGTCGGAAAGCTTCTTGGCCAGCGTCGCGAAGTTCGCGCCCGCCTTCAGCTGCGCGAGCGTGTCGTTGGCCTGCTTCAACGCTTGCGCCGCGGTTTTCGTCTGGCTGACGGCGAACAGGATGTGCTCGACCATGATCTGACGGAACTGATCTTTCTGTTGGTTGTAAACGGCTTGGATCTCGTCGGCGGTCACCGCCGGCGCCAGCTGTGACTGGAGGCTGCGCGTGATGAGGTTGTTGAACACGAAGTCGCTCC
>VAWS01000176.1 GCA_005884515.1 Actinomycetota bacterium | reverse complement strand
TCTGGGAGCGATCGATGTACAACGTGTGACGGCCGCCGAACGCTACTTCGGGCCAGTCCCCATTCGGATCTGCGGGCCGCAAACTGCGATCACCGCAGATCCTAGGCACATTCTAGATACGAACAGCCGGCCGCGCCCCTTCTCGAATACTGCGAGGTCGAGACGGAGCTGGCGCGGTAAGCGATGCCGATCAGTCCGCGGCCAGCAGGGCCGGCGCGAGCTGAACGAACGCGTCGACGCACGCCGAGTCCAGCTGCGTTCCCGCAACGCGCCGGAGTTCTTCGAGCGCCTCTCCCGTCCCCACGCCCTTCCTGTACGGACGGTCGGCCGTCATCGCGTCGAACGCATCCACGACGCTGAAGACGCGCGCTTCGAACGGGATCTCGCCGCCGTGCAGACCGCGCGGGTATCCACTTCCATCCCAGCGCTCGTGGTGACAGCGGACGATGTCGAGTACGACATCGCGGAACCCCAACGGCTCGACGAGCTCGACCCCGATCTGGACGTGCCGCCGGATCACCGCGATCTCGTCGGGATCGAGAGACCCCGGCTTCAGTAGCACTCGGTCGGGGATGGCGATCTTCCCCACGTCGTGCAGCAGGAATCCGTAGACAATGTCGTCGTCCGGCTCTGCCGCGGTCATCGCGCGCAGAAGCTCCAACGAGAGCCGCGCGACGTTGCTCGCATGGTTGCCCGTGGTTTCGTCACGACGCTCGACGGAGTTCGCAAGCACACGGATCAGCGCCAGGTCGCGCGCGCGCTGCGCCTCCGCCATCGCGACGTAATCGTCCAGCACGCTTCGCGCGACCGTCGGTGTGAGCGCGGCGCCGCCGAAGGCCACGGTGCGCACCGCGTTGCGGACCTCGTCGGCCGGGCAGCCCTTCAAGAGGTACCCGTCGGCGCCGGCCTCGATCGCAGACGCGATCGTCTCGCGCTCGTTCTTCGCCGTCAGCACCAGCGCCCGCGTTTCGAGCGCCGCCGCGCGCAGCCTGCGGATCGTCTCGATGCCGTCCACCACCGGCATCTGCAGGTCGATGAGGGCCACGTCCGGCCGCAAGCGGAGCAGGAGGTCGAGCGCCGTTTGTCCGTCCGAGGCCTCTCCGACGATCGTGAACTCGCGCTCGTCCGACAACGCTTGGCGGATCAGCACCCGCATGTGGGGATGATCCTCTGCGATCAGCACCCGCACGGGGGAGTAGGACAGTGGCTTCCGCAGTGGGCGTGTGAGCGGGTTCTGACTCATCGTCTCTTCCTCTCTCGCTTCGGAGATCGAGGGTTGCCGTTCTTACCGACCAAAGAGCCGACGCGCTCCAAGAGCTCGCGCGCGCCGATCGGCTTCGTGAGGTAGTCGACGCAGCCCGCTTGTCGCGCGCGCTCGACGTTGTCACCGAACGCTTGCGCCGACAGGACGGCCACGGGGATGGTCGCTGTCGCGCGCGCCCGGCGGAGCTTTTCGGTCGCCTCGATCCCATCGATGCCGGGCAAAGTGACGTCCATAAGGACGAGGTCGGGTCTTACCCGCGGCACGACGAGCAGGGCTTCCTCTCCGTCCGATACGCACGTGACTTCGTAGCCGCCGGACGAGAGCAACCGGCGCGTTAGCTCGAGCGCCATCGCATCGTTTTCGACCACCACGATGTGCTTAGACACCAGCCGTCTCCACGATCGTTCTGGCCTCGCGGGCCACCCCCGTCGCAACGGGCACGGTGAACGAGAACGTGCTGCCGTGCCCGCGGCGGCTCTCGACCCAGATGCGTCCCCCTTGGAGCTCGACGAGATGCCGCGCGAGCGTGAGCCCCAGTCCGGCGCCTTCGGTCTTCCGTGACGCGTGCCCGCGCTCGAACGGCTCGAAAATGCGCGTTGCCTCCCCCGGTGCAAGGCCGGGACCGTTGTCGGTCACCGACACGGTGACGTCGTGTTCGCTCGGATCGATGCGAACGTCGACCTTCCCGCGGTCGGAGCTGAACTTGATCGCGTTGGCAACGAGGTTGAAGAGGACCTGCCGAAGACGGGCCGGGTCCGCCACGACGACGCACCCGCCGGCCTCGCTCATGCTCAGCCGCAAGTGCTTCTGATCGGCGAGCGGCCGGACGATGGCGAGCACTTCCTTCATGACGGCGGCCAGGTCGGTGTGCTGGAGGTGGATCTCGATCCTGCCGGCTTCGACCCTGGCCAGGTCGAGGATGTCGTTGATCAACGTGAGGAGGTGCTTCCCGCTCGTGACGATGTTGCCGCCGAGCTCGCGCGTCGTCTTCAGCGACGGCTTCCCGAACATGGGGTCGGAGAGCATCTCGGCGAAACCGTTGATCGCGTGCAAGGGAGTGCGCAGCTCGTGCGACATCGTGGCGACGAACGCAGACTTGGCGGCGCTCGCCCGCTTCAGCTCCTCGTTGAGCCGTTCGAGCTCGGCCGTTCGCTCGGCCACTTTCTCTTCCAAGCCTCGGTGGGATGCTTCGAGCTCGCTCGCCATACGGTCAAACGTTGCCGCCAAGCGGCCGACTTCATCCCGCGAGCGGACGCTGACGCGCGCGCCCAGGTCGCCGCGCTCCATCGCCTGCGCCGTATCGCCGAGCCGGCGGAGCGGCTCGGTGACCGAACGCGCCGATAGCAAGCCGATCAGCGCAACGAGCGCCGCCGCCGCCCCCGCGAGGAGCGCCAAGATCAGCGCGGTGTGATGCGCCGATCCAAGGGCCGTCGACGACGCCACTGCGACGCCGAGCTCGCCGGCTCGGACACCGCGGGACTCGAACGGCGCGTACAGAACCTCGTAGCGCTTGCCTCCGACCAGCGCGTTCGCCTCGACGCCGTCAACCGTCGCACGGTACGGGACCGGTACGACCGAGCTCGAGACCAGAACGGAGCCGGCCTGCGAGAAGATCGTGACCCCTCCGGAGCTGCCCCGAGACATGCGCGTGGCGATCCGCTCAAGCCTTTCGCTTGCGACGACGGCGCCGACCAGCCGTCCCGACCCATCCCGAACCGGCCCGGCGACCAGGAACGAGTCCCGAGTCAAGCCGCTCCACATGGGGCCCAGGTCGTCGGCCGCTCCGCGCGCAGCTTTGAGGACGGCCGGGTAATCGAAGCGCGCTCCCTTGGACGAGATCTGCCGACCATGATCGATACGGTCGACCACACTTCCGTCGGGACGGACGACGCTGATGAACGCGTTCGCGGTGATCGAGATCGGCGCGAGAAGCGCATGGATCGCCTTGCGATCGCCCCGAGCGAGGGCGCTGCCGACACCTCGCGTATTCGTCGAAAGCCGGACCGTCTCGATCAGCGCGCGTTCGGTGTCCGCGAACGCGCCGCGCGCGGCGTCGAGCGACTGCGCAAGCATCACGGTTGCGCGCGCGTGCGCATCTCCGACTGCCCCTCGAGCGAGCACGTAGCTCCCTACGCCGCCCCAGACAACCATCACGACGAGGAAGGGCGCGAGCAGCTTCACCCGGAGCGAAAGGTCCGAGTAGCGGGGCATCCGATGACGTGTCATGAGACGCTGACTTCGACGGTGTCGCTGGTGACGCGCATAGCGTTGCCCGCCTCGGCGTGCGCGTGGTTCGTGATGATCGTGCCGTGCGGGGTTGATACGTTCACGACGACGGTGAATCGCCAGATGGCGAGGCCGCCGGCCGGGATGCTCGGCATCGAATGCGAGATGTGATCTGTTGGCGGATTGGAGCTTCCCGGCGAACTCGGCGCAACGCAGACAGACTGTGTCAGGTCTCCGCTCTGAATGCATTCGTTGCTGTTGCTTACCGACGTGCCGGCAGGCACGTGACTCAGTGCTAGGACGTTGGTGGCCACCACGGTCCCGACGTTCTGGACCTCGACCGCGTACGTGATGGTGTCTCCCGGCTTCGCCGATTGCCGGTCGGCCGCGATCTCGACGACAAGCGCGGCTTGTCCCGGCACGGGACTCGGGGACGCGGTGCCGCCGATGTACTGCTGGTCCGGGCCTTGGGCGATTGATGGAGACTGGTCTGCGTACGATGCCGTGTTTGCGCTGAGGTTCGGAGCGGTAATGGGCGCGAGTTGCGCGGGGGAAGTCTTGTAGCTCTCCGGCTTCGTCGTAGCGACGACGAAGCCTTCGGGCTCGAAGGGCGCGAAGGCGGCCGCCGCCGACGCCCAAAGGGCGAGGCCGAGCGGCACGACGATCAGGGCCACTTTCGGGATGGAGCGGATCGCGCGCTTCATGAGCGAAGGGGGATCCATCCGGCCACGACCCCGTCCCCCGCCTCCATCGCGCCGCCGTGCGCGCCGAAGACGGCGAGGAGGGCCAAGACGAACGCCGAACGCCGATCGCTGGGCACGGCACCGCCCAAGCCTGCACTCCAGTCAACGCTCGCGGCTCGAAGCTCGAACGTCGCCCGGTCGCCGTCGGGCTGCACGGCGATCGAGGCGATCTGCCCAGGGGGTACGCACTCGAGCAGGCCGGTGATGATGTCGCGGACGGTCGACGGAGCCGCGTCGACAGGGCACGAGCCGGCCCGGACCGCGCAAGCAATTCCCGTCGCGCGCGCGGCCTCTGCCGCCGACTCGGCGATCTCGGCGAGGTCGGCCGGCATGAGCTCGAGGTTGCGATGCGGCCTCATCGCGAGCAGGACCGCGTCGATCATCCGCACGATGCGCGCGCAATTCACCTCGGCCAGGTGCACGAGCTGGGCGTCGGAGTCGGCGACGCTTTCCGCAAGCATCGACAGCGCGAGCCCGAGCGGACCAAACGGCTCGCGAAGATCGTGCGCGAGCAGCTTAAGGAGCGCCGACGAAGCATCGGCATCCTCAAGTTGCTGCGCGCGCTCCATCGTCGGATGCTATTGCGGCGGGTGGGTGTATTCGGTAACGGCGCCGACGTCATTGAACACGTCGGGGGCCGTGTTGGGCCACGCCCCCCACAGGTGTCGCACCCCGCCGGCGACGTAGTGATACGAGCGCGCGCCCCACCACACCTCGGTCATGTCGTCGATCGCAGTGGTATCCCAGAACGAGTAGCCGTCGATCGTCTTGGGGCCGAACGAGATGTGCGGCAGAATCTTGGTTCCGCCAATCGGCCGCATCCGTGCCATGCCCGCGCGGAACGTCCACGGCGTGAGCTTCGGTCCGGCCATATGGACACCGGTTGAGAACAGCATCAGGTGCTGGAGCGGAAGGATCGCGTCGACCTGCGGGATGCTCCCCGGCCGCTCTAGCGTGTAGATCGTGTACCAGTCGCCGAGCGTGACCAAAGGCGTTTCCATCGACAGACCGAACGCACGGTCCCACTGGGTCTCTTGGTACATGCGCCCAAAGCCGTTCGTGTCGGTCAGGATCGACCCAGACACGAGCCACTCCCACTGCGCGCCCCGAGCCTCTTGAGCCTCGGCGGCGGTCGTCAGCGCGGCCGGACACAACGGGTCGGTGGCAAGCATGACGGAGGTAACGCCGGCCTGTATCAGCTGATTGACGATAGTTGCAGCCCCCGTCTGGCATCCCTCGATGTTGACGTAGCGGATGGATGCCGTCAGGTGTACGCCGTACTTCGCGAGCTCTCGGTTGAAGAAGTCGACACCGGACTTATACGTCCCTTGGTTGTCGTCGAACCA
>VAWS01000175.1 GCA_005884515.1 Actinomycetota bacterium | reverse complement strand
TGAGCGTCCGAAGGAGCCGGTCGGGCCGGCGCTTCAATCGAAGAGGGGGCAGCTCCTCGCTCTCCGGCGGCAGAGGAAGGGTAACGCTCATCAGCGGCCTCCTCCGGCGAGAGATGCGATCGCGTCCACGACTCGGTCGACGGCGTCGTGGGTCAAGTCCGGGTACATCGGAAGCGAAACGATCTCTTCGAACGCGGCGTCTGCCTTCGGCAACGACTGCGGCCCCAACAGAGACTCGAAGTACGGATGCGCGTGAACGGGGGTGAAATGAACCGAACAGTCAACGCCGCGGTCCGACATGCCGGCGATGAACTCGTCTCGCGATACGCCGAAGTCGCGCGTAACTCGAACGACGTACAGATGCCATGCGTGTGTCCCGTGCGCGGGCCGCGAAGGGAGAACCAGTCCGTCGATGCCTGCAAGCCGCTCGTCGTATCGGGACGCGATCGCCGCCCGGCGAAACTGCCACGTGTCGAAGGCGTGGAGCTGCGCGCGGCCGATGGCCGCCTGGATATCCGTCATGTTGGCCTTGAGACCCGCTTGCACGATCTCGTAACGCCACGGACTCCCGGGTGCGTATCGCTTCCAGGCGTCGCGACTCATCCCGTGCAAACGGCCTTGTCGCGCCCAGTCTGCGATGGCCGGATCCGCGGTCGTCAGCATCCCGCCTTCGCCGATGGGCAGGTTCTTGGTGGCATAGAAGCTGAAGCATGTGGCGGCGGATTCCGACCCGACCGGGTGCCCGTCCGCCCACGTCCCGAGCGCGTGGGCTGCGTCTTCGATGACTCGCGTAAGGGGAAGATGCGCTACGGCGGCCAACTCCCTTACCGGCGCCGGATATCCGGCGAAATGCAGCACGATCATCGCGTCCGCACCATCGCGCGCCGCGGCGGCGACGGTCTCGGCATTGGGCATGAGAGTCTCATGATCGAGATCCACCAAGACCGGTGTGAGGCCCGCGTGCAGGATCGCGTGAACGACGCCGCCGAACGTCATCGTGGGGCAAAGGACCCTCGCGCCGGCCGGTAGCCGGAGCGCGCCCAGGCCAAGCTCGATCGCCGAGGTACACGAAGACACGGCGACCGCGAACGGAGCACGCACGCGTTCGGCTATCGCGCGCTCGAACTCTTCGACCTCGGGGCCCGACGTCACCCAACCGGAAGCAAGAACTCGCGCGACCGCTTCACGCGCTTCGTCGACGATCGGCATCTTCGCGAAGGGGATCCGCGGTTCGACGAGCACGTCCGGCATCGCGCGCATGATCACTCCGTAGAGCCTTGCCCCGACACGCCGGCGTTCCGGGTCTTCGGCTCGTCCGAGGTCGGAGGGTGCACCCGAGGAGCGAACGCGCGCTCGGGTTCGGACGGCGCCGACGCTTGCGGCGTCTCATCCATGAACACGAAGGTCTTCAGCTGCTCGGCTTCGGCCGGCCGCGTGCGCGCCTCGTCCCGTTTCGGAAGCCTCGCGTATGTGATCAGGCCCAGCACGGGCTTCTTGAGGATCTTCAGCAGCGCAGAAAGATCGTCGAGGTCTGCCTTGCGGACGACCACCGGCGACACGACGACGACCCCCGCCGACGGGTCGGAAGACACGGCGTTGAACGGGAGCACGTTCGGACCCACGTCGCGCTGGCCGGCACGCACCGGCCGGCGAAGACGAAGAGCCCGCAAGTCCCAGTCGAGCTTCGACGCCAACGGCCCAAGCTCGCCGGCGTTCGCCGGAGTGATCAGCTCGACCTTCTTCGTGCCCGCTCCGTCTCCGGCGAGCAACACGCGTTCGGCGGCAACGGCGATCGCGCGCTGGCGGTTTCGCTTGCCCTTCGGCAGGCTGCCCAGAGGAAGGACACCCAGTGCAACTGCGAGGGACTCGGTTCCCACCACGGACGGCCGAAGCGCCTCAACGGTGGCCGCTCCGCCGACACCGAGCACAAGTCCCATCAGCAAGCCCAGGCCCAACAACTGGGGAATCTCGGACGGATCGGCTTTCACCGGGGACGCCGCGACCTGGATGATCGAGGGCTCTGGTGTGCTTCCCGCGCCCGTCACAACCCCCGTCTGCTGGGTGGCAAGGTCGCTCCGTTGCGCCACGAGGAGGTCCAAGACGCTTTGGGTCTGCGACTTCGACTGCGACAAGGCCGCGGCCGTCGCGACGGAGCCCGCTCTGGCGATCCGAGCGGTCAAGCCTTTGATCTGCGTATTCAAGACGGCGATGTTGGCGTCCAAAGCGTCCAGCCGCTCCTGGAGCTGAGTGAGCGTCTGCGCCGGTTGGCTGCGCGCCACGCGGAGGCGAGTCGCGACCACTTGGGTCGCGAGCGCGTCCGCCAGCTCCCTCGCGACGGTCCGGTTCTTGTCGGTGACGGAGAGCTTCAACACTCCCGAGCTGCCGATCGCTTGAACGTTGATGTCCTTCTTCGCCAGCTTGACGGGGTCACGGGACACGCCGACTTGGTCGATAGCAGCTCGAACTTGATCCAGTCCGGTTGCGATCGCCCGGCCGGTGTCGGCGATGGCCGTCGCTTCCGCGACGTTCTGAGGATCCGGAATGTCGAGCACGAGCCTCGCGGAGCTCGTGTACGTGCGAGGTCTGATCACTCCCGCGATGGCAGACGCGCCGAGCAGAACCACGACACACCAAAGGATCAAACGCCAGTGCAATTGAAAGATGCGGCGGGCAGCTTCGTTAATTTCCACGGGAAGTCACTCCGATCGCGCCGTTGGTCCCGCGGGTCGGGACCGTTGACCTATTTCGCTCCGAGATCCGGAGAATGAGCATGGGAATGCCCGGGATCGAGTGGGAGATGAGACCTGAGACGACCACATATGCGCGCGCGCGCGCGAAGGCATGTGCTTGCCGAAAAAAACTCCCCTTCGGCCTCGCATCGTCGCGAGTCCCCCCCAACAACCGGACCTACCGTCAGCCCCGGGCCCTGAGAAACAGAAGCGGCAGCCCAACCGCCGGTTACAGCCTGGTGAACCCCTAGGTTTGCGCCGCTTGATCACGGAGCGTGTCTCGCGGCGGAAACGCGTGTTCTTATCTCACGCGAAGCGTTTGAACGGTAATGGCTTTTTTGTCACCAAGTCAATGGATTGCGCTGGAAAGTCGTGCTTTCGGCGACATGAAAGTGGCCGCGCAACACTACGCGCGTTCGGTACGCGCCTACTGTTCACCATCAGCGGTCACGGCGGTCTTGTTGGGCGCCCGGAATGTCGTCCTTGAGGCCGGTGCTAGGCTTCCGCCCGCATGCCTTTCACGCCACGTGATCTCCTCTACCGCACCTACGAGAGGCGGCTCGAATCCGTCGTCCGCCACGGTCTCATCCCCGAGCACGTCGGCGTGATCCTGGACGGGAACCGTCGATGGGCGCGCGCGATGGGCTACGCCGACGAAGCCGAAGGGCACCGCCAGGGCGCGCACAAGATCGACGAGCTTCTGAGCTGGTGTGCAGAGCTTCAGATCCCGGTCGTTACCTTGTGGCTCCTCTCGACGGAGAATCTGGAGCGCGATCCAACCGAGGTTCGCGAGCTGCTCGAAGTGATCGAAGAGAAAGTCAGCGCGCTCGCGCGCGACAAGCGGTGGCACGTGCGCGCGCTCGGCACGCTCGAGCTCTTGCCGGAACGCACACGGCAGGTTCTCGAAGAAGCGATGGAAGCGTCGATGGGCCGTGAGGGTCTGCTTTTGAATGTTGCCGTGGGGTACGGAGGGCGGCAAGAGATCGCGGATGCGACGAAGACACTCTTGGAGTCGTACGCGGAAGAAGGTCTCGATCTCGGTGAGGCCGCGAAGCGGATCACGCCCGACGAGATCGCGCGCTACCTGTACACCGCCGGCCTCCCCGACCCCGACTTGATCATCCGCACATCCGGTGAGGTTCGGCTGTCGGGGTTCCTTCTCTGGCAGAGCGCGCACTCCGAGTTCTACTTCTGCGACCCCTACTGGCCGGACTTCCGCCGCATCGACTTCTTGCGCGCCGTCCGCGAGTACCAGCAGCGCCACCGCCGCTTCGGGCGCTGACTGGCGAACGCACAGGACGGAACCGGGGAAGTTCAGGTGCCCCACATCCCTGACGTGCAGGGGACGGCGTTGGGCGCGGCGAATCATTGTGGTAACGACAACCATGCGCGTCCGTAGCTTGCTCCTCGTCCTCGCCGTGATCGCCACGATCGCGCCGATGGCGCGCGCCGCAGGCCCGGTCGCCACGCCCGACAGGAGCGTCGAGCCGGTCGTCCTTACCGGCCAGCAGTTCCCTTCGTGGTCGGCCGGCCCGGACGTCACGCTCCGCGAGCCGCAGATCGCCGACGACAGCGCGACGCACAAGCAGAGCCAGTGCTACCAGCCCGGCTCCAACCCGTACGACCCGAAAGATAACGGCGACCACAACTGCTACCAGGACTCGCGGATCCCCCGGAACCCGAACGTCGGGGCGCCGGTCGACCGGCTGCTCGGCTATCGATGGGACACGAAGCATTCGCGCTTCGTCCAGATCCCGTTCCAAGTCGACGAGAAGTGGACGCGCTACATCACGAACAACGCATCCGGTTTCGCGTTCTACTCGGCCGCAGATCAAGAAACCACGTACGCGTGGGACACGGAGCGCTTCCGCTACAGCGGGGACCAATCCGAATACGTGCCCGCAGGGAACCCGTGTCTCTCGGAGCCGGCGCGTGTGAAGAATGCGAGCGGCCGGTGGGTGATGGGCCCCTCGACGACGGCCGACCCAGTGAAGGGTCTGGATGACAACGACGAGCTCGTGTTCATGGCGAGCGATGCAGGCCCGCAGGCGCCGGCCGGCACTCCGCTCCCGGCTGGGATCGCGTCCTCGTACGAAGTGCTGGTCGGTGATCCTGCGAACCCAACACAGCCGACGTTCGCGTACCTGATGCTCGCCAACGCGAACGGCCCCAAGCCCGCGTTCAACGCGTCGAATGGGTACGTGCGCTACTTGCGAGACCCTAACGCCGACATGTTCGCGTACTCGCAAAGCTCATACGGCGACTACGGCGCGGCGCCGAAGGGCCCGTACTGTGACCCGACCACCGGGCAGCTCGTCCTGGACGCGAACGGCAAGCCGAAGATCGGGCAGCGGAGACCGCTCGACGGCGCGTGGGTAAAGACGCCGCGCTACTGGTTCCGCTACGACGGACGCTGGTTGATGACGCAGCTGCGCATCTCACCGAACGACTCGGGCCTTTCGGCGCACCCGAAGCTCGGCCCGGACATCGTCGACCAGTGGAAGGCGCGCGCGTTCCAACAACGTCCCGGCGGAACGACGCCGTGCTGCGGTTACGAAGAGGAAGTGAACAACTGGGGCGGTTCGTCGATCCTGTTCGGCGAACGCGTCGGTCCGGTCCGCGCCATCCGAG
>VAWS01000174.1 GCA_005884515.1 Actinomycetota bacterium | reverse complement strand
TGTTCCCCGTTCACACGTGGTTGCCGGACGCACACACGGAAGCACCGACGGCGGGAAGCGTGATCCTCGCCGGTGTGCTGCTCAAGCTCGGTGGATACGGCTTCCTGCGCTACGCGGTCTCGCTGTTCCCACACGCGGCAAAGGAGTTCGCACCCTGGATCGTCGCGCTGGCGCTGATCGGCATCATCTACGGTGCGCTCGTCGCGACGGTGCAGCGTGACTTGAAACGCCTCGTCGCGTACTCGAGTGTCGCGCACCTCGGGTTCGTCGTCCTGGGGATCTTCGCCTTCAGCCTGACCAGCTTGCAAGGCGCGAGCCTGCAAATGATCAGCCACGGCGTTTCGACCGGTGGGCTCTTCTTGCTGGTCGGCATGCTCTACGAGCGCCGTCACACTCGGCTGATCGAAGACTTCGGCGGCTTGGGCGCGATCACGCCGATCTTCGGCGGCATCTTCTTGATCGTCGCGCTCTCGTCGCTCGGCTTGCCGGGCCTGAACGGCTTCGTCGGAGAGTTCTTGGTGCTGATCGGATCCTTCACCGCCCATCGGCTGTGGGCGGTCATCGGCGCCGTCGGCGTCATCCTCGCTGCCGTGTACCTGCTGTGGGCGTACCAGCGCGTGTGGCACGGCCCGGTCTTGAAGGAAGAGAACAAGCACATCCTCGACCTCGATCGCCGAGAGAAGCTCGTCATGGCGCCGGTGCTCGCGATGATCGTGCTTATCGGTGTGTATCCGAAGCCGTTCCTCGACCGGATGGGCCCGTCCCTTTCGACGGTCGTGCAACGCGTGCAGCAAGCGAACACCACCTCAACGTTGTCGCTGGGAGGCAAGTAGTGCCGGTCATGCACGCTCCCGCGATCGCCTGGCGAGCGATCGGGCCGACGCTCGCGCTGACCGGCGGGGCGATCCTCACCTTGCTGACCGGCGCGATCCAGCGCCGCGTGAACCGCGCGGTGCTTGCCGGCATGACGCTGGCGACGATCGGTGGCGCTTCGTATCTGACCTTCATCCTGGCCGGGAAGAAGATCGTCGGCTTGCAAGGGATGGTGGCCGTCGACGGTGTCAGCACGTTCACGACGATGATCCTTCTGTTCACGGCGACGATCGTGACGCTGATGTCGTACCACTACCTGAGCGAGCGTCACATCCATCGGTTCGAGTACTACCCGCTGGTGCTGTTCGCGACGGCCGGCATGGTGCTCCTGGCCTCGGCCAACGACCTCATCCTGGTCTTTATCGCGCTCGAAGTGCTTTCTCTTGCACTGTACGTCCTCGTCGGACTGGCGCGCCGGGATTCGGGTGCTCAGGAGGCGTCGCTGAAGTACTTCCTGCTCGGCGCGTTCTCGAGCGCGATCCTGTTGTACGGCGTGGCACTCGCGTTCGGCGCGACGGGGACGACGAACATCGCGCGCATCGCGGGCTTGTCGGGAGCACCCTCGACCGACTCGCGATTGATGTTCGCCGCCGCGGCGCTGCTGGCGGTGGGGTTCGCGTTCAAGATCGCCGTCGTTCCGTTCCACTCGTGGACGCCCGACGTGTACCAAGGGGCGCCGACGTCGGTGACCGGGTTCATGGCCGCGGGGACGAAGGCGGCCGGCTTCGCCGTCTTGCTGCGAGTGTTCCTCGTCGCGCTCGGCCCGTTGCAGTGGGACTGGCGGCCGGCACTATGGCTGATCGCGATCGTGACGATGGTGATCGGCTCTCTGTTTGCCATCGTGCAATCCGACGTGAAACGACTTCTTGCGTACTCGTCGATCGCGCACGCGGGTTTCGTGCTTGTCGGCGTTATCGCTGCCACCGCGAACGGGATCGCAGGTTCGCTCTTCTATCTCCTCGTCTACGCGGCGATGACGCTCGGCGCGTTCGCCGTCGTGACGCTGTCGGCGCCGAAGGGGAAGGAGCGCCTAGAGATGGGATCGTGGGTCGGCCTCGGCCAGCGACACCCGGTCTTCGCGGGCGCCATGACGCTGTTTTTCCTTTCTCTCGCGGGCATCCCACCGACTGCGGGGTTCATGGCGAAGTTCTTCGTCTTCCAAGCCGCCGTCCAGGCAGGCGAGACGGGACTGGTCATCGCCGGCGTGCTCGCGAGCGTTATCGCAGCGTTCTTCTACCTCCGGCTGATCGTGCTGATGTGGCTGCAGGAACCCTCCGGTGAGACCGGCGCACTCGGCTTGACGCCGACGGGGTCGCTCGTCGTCGCTATCACGGCGGCGGCAACGATCGTCTTCGGCGTATATCCGGAGAGCATCATGCATATCGCGCGCACGGCCGCCTTCTTCACCGGGTAGGCTGCGCCCATGGGGCCCCTGCGCGATCCGGTCGCGACCCTCGAGCTGGACATACGCGCCGATCTCGAGCGCGTCGAAGCGACCCTGCACGAGGTGATCCGAAGCGATCAGTCGATGGTGCACGAGGCCGCCCGGTATCTGATCGACGCCGGCGGCAAGCGCTTCCGTCCGATGCTCACGCTCTTGGCCGGATATGCGGGCGACCCGAAGGATCCTCGTCTGGTTCCGTGCGCCGCCGCGATCGAGCTGACACATCTCGCGACGCTGTACCACGACGACGTGATCGACGAGACGTCGGTCCGGCGCGGCGTCCCGACGGTGAACGTCCGCTACGGGAACAGCGTTGCGGTCTTGACGGGTGACTTCTTGCTGGCGCGCGCATCCGGCCTTGCCGCCGACCTCGGCTCGTACGTCTCCCGGCGGCTGTCCGACACGATCGCCGAGCTATGCGAGGGCCAGATCATGGAAACGGCCGCGTCCGGGTTGCTCGACGTCACGGCCGAGCACTACCTCGACGTGATCGCCCGTAAGACTGCTTCGCTCATCGCGACGTCGTGCCACCTCGGGGCGTGGCTGGCCGGTGCCTCCCCGCAGATCGTCGACGCGATCACGACCTACGGCGTCGCCCTGGGGATGGCGTTCCAGCTGTCGGACGACATCTTGGACGTCGCCGGCGAGGAGCAAGAGTCCGGGAAGACGCCCGGTACGGACCTGCGGGAAGGCGTCCTGACGTTGCCCGCCTTGGAGACCCTCGCAGGGCGCGCGCGCGACGGCGAGCAGCTGCGGAGCGCGCTTGAAGCCAAAGACGCCGACGGTGCGCTTCAGATCCTGCGGTCGAACGGGAGCGTCGAGCTCGCGCACGCGGCCGTCTCCGACTGGCAAGAGCGCGCGCGCGCCGCGTTAGGGCCGCTCGATCGGGGAAGCGCGCGCGCCGCGTTGGAGCAGCTTGTCGACTTCATCGGCGCGCGCGAACGCTAAGAGACTCGCCGCTCCCCGTCACGATGCCGCTTGGACCGTGTCTGACCGTTCGTTGTTTCCGTCGAAGTCGGCGGGCGGCGTGTGCTTGCTCCGTATCACGAAAGTACTGAGCGCGCCGGCATACATCGTCAGCCATGGGATGAGCGGTACGTGATACCGCTGAAGAGCGAGGAAGGGCAAGTAGGAAAGACTCGTTATAACGACCACCATCGCGGGCAAGAGCCAATGGTCTCGGCGTCCGCGGTGGCGGATGACCAGGAGACACAGCCCGAGGAGCGACATGGCCAGCACGACGTCGTAGAAGGTGTCGCCGATCGTGACCCATGTCAGAAGGCTGCTCTCGTGCTCTCCGTGGAGCCCTTCGATCGTCCATCGGAAAGCATCAGAATCTCCTCCGTACATCGTGGCGATCTTCTTCGGAAACTCGCCGACGTAGCGGCCGGGATGAGCCTCGATGTAACGGATCGCATACCGTCGACGGTTGCCGTCGTCGACGACGGGGTTTCCAGTTTCCGGAACGAGCTTCAACGAGGTCTTGATCAGCTTCCCCTGAAGCTCGCTTCCCCTGAAGGTCCCTTCCAACAGCCCTTCTCCGTCGATGGTCGAGTACACCGGCTTTCCGAACACGGCGTCGTTACGGATGATCCAGGGAGCCAGGAGTAGCCCCATCACGAGGCAGACGAGAACCGTGCCTCGCAGGACCGTTTTCCATCCGAGCCTCCACGTGGTCGCTACAAGAACCACGGTGGGGGCGATGACGCCCTGGGGTCGTATCAGCAGAGCGGCGCCGAAGGCTGCGCCGGCTCCCACGTAGGCTGCGAATCCGGGGCGTTTGCGCATCAACACCCAGGCACCAAGGAGTGTGAAGAACGTGAACGGCATCTCGCTCGCGATCAGGTTCGAGTACGCGATCTGATTCGGGAACAGCGCGACGAGAACAAGCGTCACGCGTCCGGCGAGCTCGGACGAGAAAGCTATCCGTGCGATGAGATACGCGAGCCAGACCGTTCCAACCCCCAACGCAACGGTGAGCAATCGATCAGCGAGAAGCCGGTTGCCGGAAAGGACGTTGGCGAAGGCGACCAGGAGGGGATAGCCGGGGGGCCTGATGGCCGTAGCGTGGCCCAAGTATGCGATTCCGCGGCCGTCTGCTATCTCGCGGCCGACCTCGTAGTACCAGTGAAAATCACTCACGGGCTTCGCCGGATATATGACGGCCCAAGCAAGACGCACGGCCAATGCGGTCAGGAGCCCCATCGGTACGAACGCTCGTGATGCGAGCGTTCTTAGACGTTTGCGAAACGAGTCAGGGCGTATAGCCACTGACTCAACACCGATATACTCCGTTGAATGATTTTCTGTGGACCTCACCAGCGCCCCGAACCGATCGAAAGCGATTCAACCTCGAGGCAACTATATATGCCGGTTGATCACACGAGAACGGTGAGGGAAGCCGACGTTTGCCCGACGTCGACGTGGTCGGTCAGGCCGCCTACCGTGATGTCCACCGAGTAGCCATTCGCGGTGACCGCAAGGTTCGACGTCGTGGCGGTGCGGAGCGTCGAGCCTGCGGCGGAGGGCACGATCAGCGTCAGGAACCGTGTGCTGCGGCCGACGAACTTCACCTGGACCATCGGCGCCGCGTACTTGCTGTTCAAGCTTTCCGTGACCCAACCCTGGACCGGGCTGGTCGCGCCTCTGTGGACCTCTTGCGTCTTCTTCCCGATGAGCTGGCTGATGAGCACGTTGGGTCC
>VAWS01000173.1:9536-14816 GCA_005884515.1 Actinomycetota bacterium | reverse complement strand
CTCGCGGCCTTGGGAACGGCGCTCGCCGAAGCCAGGGCCTATCTTTGACGTCGACGCGAAGCGCGCGTCGATAGCCCAGCTCCAACAAGAAGCCGCCGCACCCGATCTCTGGAACGACCAAGCCTCCGCCAAAGCGCTGCTGGCGCGCCTCGCGCGCCTCGAGGACGACGTGAAGGCCTACGACGACCTCGCGCGCAAGCACGAGGACCTGTCGGTCCTGAACGAGCTCGCGCAGTCGGAAGACGATCCGAGCGTCGAGCAAGAGCTGAAAGACGGCGTTGCTACGCTGCGCGCGCGCGTCGAGGAGCTCGAGGTCCGGACGCTGCTCGGCGGCGAGTACGACGAGCGCGACGCGATCGTTACCCTCCACGCCGGCGCCGGGGGAACCGAATCCCAGGACTGGGCCGACATGCTGCTCCGCATGTACCTACGCTGGGCGGAGCGTCATCAGTTCGACGTCGAGATCATCGAGCACCAGGAAGGCGAAGAGGCGGGCATCAAGAGTGCGGCGTTCATCGTCCACGGCCGGTTCGCTTACGGCATGCTCTCCGCCGAGCACGGTGTTCACCGCCTGGTCCGGATCTCGCCGTTCGACGCCAACAAGCGGCGCCACACGTCGTTCGCGGCCGTCGACGTCGTCCCGCTCCTGGACGATGAGGATGTCGACTTCGAGATCCCCGAAAAGGACCTCAAGATCGACGTGTATCGCTCATCCGGCCCGGGCGGCCAGTCGGTGAACACGACGGACTCCGCTGTGCGCATAACCCACCTGCCGACCGGGATCGTCGTTACGTCGCAGAACGAGCGTTCGCAGCTCCAGAACAAGGCGGTTTCGATGCGCGTGCTCAAAGCGCGCCTGGTGGAGCTGATGCACGAGGAACGAGCCGACCAGCTCGAGGAGCTTCGCGGTGAGCGGCGTGGGATCGACTTCGGGAGCCAGATCCGCTCGTACGTTCTCGCGCCTTACCAGATGGTGAAGGACGTCCGAACCGACTACGAGACGTCGAACGTCGACGCGGTGTTGGATGGGGATATCGACCGGTTCATCCGCGCCTTCCTGGAGTGGCAGCGGAAGACGGCGGCACGCCCGGCGTAGCACGCATGGCCCCTGGTAGGGTGGGTATACCTTCCCGCGGCCGAGCTGTTACGAGGAGGATCGTGTGCCCGGCACCGCAACCGCTGCCGACGTCGGATCGCTGAAAGAGCTTTCGAAAGAGCTTCGGATCCAGATCATCAACACGCTCGTCGAGGCCGGGTCCGGCCATCCGGGCGGCTCGCTGTCTGAGATCGACATGCTCGTCTGCCTGTATTTCGGAGGCATCTTTAACTATCGAGCGGACCAGCCGGACTGGCCCGATCGCGACCGGTTCATCCTCAGCAAAGGCCACTGCACGCCCGGTTACTACGCGGTGCTCGCGCGCGCAGGCTACTTCCCGGCAGCGTGGCAACACACGTTCCGGAAGCTGGGGAGCCCGCTGCAAGGCCACCCCGACCACACTAGGGTCCCGGGGGTCGAGGTCTCGACCGGCTCGCTCGGCCAAGGCCTGTCCGTTGGCCTCGGTATGGCCCTCGCCGCGCGGCTGGACGGAGCCTCGTGGCACACCTTCTGCATGCTCGGCGACGGCGAGTCGCAGGAAGGCCAGGTCTGGGAGGCCATCATGTCGGCCGGCAACTTCCGAGCAGACAACCTCACCGCGATCATCGACAACAACCAGGTGCAGCAGACCGGGATGGTCAAGGAGATCCAGGACCTCGACCCGCTCGCCGACAAGTTCCGCGCGTTCAAGTGGAACGCGATCGAGATCAACGGTCACGATCACCAGCAGTGCCTCGACGCGCTGCGGCAGGCGAAGGAGCACAAAGGCCAGCCGACCGCGATCATCTCGCACACGATCAAAGGGAAAGGCGTCAGCTTCATGGAGCTGGACTACAACTGGCACGGAAAGGCGCCGAACGCCGAGCAAGCCGCGCGCGCGATCGCCGAGATAGAAAGCAAGGGATAGCGATAGGCGACGTCGCAACGCGCAAGGCCTTCGGAGATGCCTTGGTTCGCATCGGGACCGACGAACGCGTCGTCGCGCTCACCGGAGACCTCAAGAACTCGACGCACGTCGAGGACTTCGCGGCGAAGTATCCGGACCGGTTCTTCGACGTCGGCATCGCCGAGTCGAACATGATCGGTGTCGCGGCCGGCCTTGCGCTGAACGGCAAGATACCGTTCGCATGCTCGTTCAGCGCGTTCATCACCGGCCGTCAGGAAACCGTGCGGCTCTCGGTCGGATACAACCGGGCCAACGTTCGTCTCGTAGGAACGCATGTGGGGATCGGTATCGGTGACGACGGGGCCAGCCAGATGGCGCTCGAGGACATCGCAGCGATGCGCGCGTTCGGAGACATGGCGATCATCCAGCCGTGCGATGAGGTGGAGACGCACCGCGCCGTCGACTACCTGCTCGAGCACCCCGGACCCGCATTCCTGCGCCTGATGCGCCAAGGAACGAAGGCCATTCACGGGGAGGACTATCGGCAACGTGCACACGATCGCACCGCTCGACGCCGGCACGATCGCGCGCGCCGCGCGCGACTGCGGGCGCGTGATCTCCGCGGAGGACCACAACGTCAACGGCGGTCTCGGGAGCGCCGTCGCCGAGGCGATCGCAGAGTCCGGTTCGGCCGCGCGGCTGAAGCGCATCGGCTTGCACACGTTCGGTGAGTCCGGCTCACAGCAAGAGTTGTACGACAAGTACGGTCTCGCCGGCGCGCGCATCGCGGACACCGCGCGCGAATTCGTGAAAGCCTGACGGTTCTCACAGGAAGTATGAAGCGGTCGTAACACACCGACCGCTGAGCGTGATTGCCCACCCTTTCCCCTTCTGCTAGCCTCCTGCCGATCCCAGGAGGCGCAGTTCAGATCGGCGTGCGCGCGGGTGCCCACATGATTCGAAGCGTCAACATCACCAAGATCTACAGAGGAAACGTCGTCGCGTTGCGCGACGTCTCCATCGACATCATCAAAGGTGAGTTCGTTTTCCTCGTCGGTCCGTCCGGTTCCGGCAAGTCGACGATGATGCGCTTGATCTTGCGAGAGGATCAACCGACCTCGGGCGAGATCTACGTCGCCGGCAAGAACGTCGCGCAGCTTGCCACGTGGAAGGTGCCGGCTCTCCGGCGCAACATCGGGTGCGTCTTCCAAGACTTCAAGCTCCTCCCGAACAAGACCGTCTTCGAGAACGTGGCCTTCGCGCTCGAGGTGATCGGCGTTTCCAGGGGTGTGATCAGGCGCCAGGTGCCCGAGGTCTTGGAGCTGGTCGGTCTCGGCGACAAGGCGCCTCACCTGCCGGATGAGCTGTCCGGGGGAGAGCAGCAGCGCGTTTCGATCGCGCGCGCGTTCGTCAACCGGCCGCAGATCCTGATCGCGGACGACTGGACAAGGGGATCGTCGTCCGCGACCAGGAACGCGGCGTCTACGGATACGGGGCACAGGTGTAGCGATGGCGATCAAGATCGATTACGCGCTCCAAGAATCGGCGACCAACATCCGAAGGAACATGTTCATCACGGTCGCCGCCATCCTCGTCGTCGGCGTGTCGCTGTTCCTCGGTGGGTCTGCGTTGCTCCTCCAGCATGCGACCGCGCGCGCGTCTGATCAGTGGACGAGCCAGGTCGAGGTCGCCGTCTTCTTGACGAACGACATCTCGCCGGATGAGCGAACCCAGCTTCAGAACGACCTCACCGCGATGCCCGAGGTTGCGCGCGTGACCTACGAAAGTAAGGCGCAGGCGTACGAGCGCTTCAAACGGTTGTTCGCGAATCAGCCGGACATCGTCAACAACACGAGCCCCGACGCTCTTCCGGAGAGCTTCCGCGTGAAGCTGAAGGACCCCCACAACTTCGGCGTCATCCGCGACCGCCTCGACGGCAGGCCCGGCGTCTACCAGATCAGAGACGAGCGGCAAACCGTGCACGAGCTGTTCAAGGCGACGGAAACCCAACGCAAGATGTCGTTCTGGAACGCGATCATCGTCTTCATCGCCGCGACGATCCTCATCGCGACCACCATCAGGATGGCCATCTTCTCGCGCCGCAAAGAGATCGGGATCATGAAGCTCGTCGGCGCGACCAACTGGTTCGTGCGTATCCCGTTCATGCTCGAAGGGGTCGTGCAGGGATTGATCGGCGGCGTCGTCGCCGTGTGCATCCTCTTGCTCCCACCGGTCAGGTCGCTCTTGTCGAGCACCGGGCCCCAGCTCGCTTTCTCCCAGAGCTTCCGGTTCCAAGTCACCTACGGAGACATCATTCTCTACGGCAGCTTCATGATCGCCGCCGGCATGTTGATCGGCGTGCTCGGCAGCCTGTTCGGGCTCAGAAGGTTCCTCGACGTCTGAAAATCAACGCGGGGCGGGCAAATGCGCTGGTCAGGGGGCTTAAGACCACCCGGAGCGATGCCGAAAATACCCATGTTAGATACTGTTACGACTGTTGACAGAGTATCCATTCGTATATTTAAGATGACTGCTGTTTTCTGTTGTTCCGGAAGGGGAGAGCCGGATGGTGGCACCGAGAAAGGCAATCCGTCGCGTCGCGCTGAGCGCGATGATCACCGCGGCTGCGCTTGCTGCGCTGCCGTCGGGGACGGCAACCGCCTCGAGCTACAGTGACCGACAGCAACAGCTCCAACAGCTGATCCAGCAGAAGGAAGCCAAGCTTCATCACCTCACGCATCGGGCGAACGACCTCTTCGGCCTGCTCCAGGAAACCAGCGCGCAGCTTGCTTCGACCCAGAGCCGACTCAACTCGCTGACCCTTCAGCTGATCGATTCGCGCGCGAAGCTCGCCGCGATCGACGCTCAGCTCGATGTCGTCTCTGCCGCCTTGCAGCAGAAGAGCGCTCAGCTTGTGACGCTGCTCGGCATACTCGACGCGCAGCAGGCCGCGGTCAACAAGCGGATCGCGGACATCTACATCAACGCGCCGACCGGGTACAGCCAAGCGCTCGCCCAGTCGCAGGACTTCGCCGACGTCGTCACGGCGAACCAGTTCGCCGGCAGCGTCATGCGGGCCGACGCCACCACGATGGCGCAGCTCCAGCAGACGGAGGCAACGGTTTCGGGACAGCGGGTCGACATCGCGAACCATCAGGCCTCGATCGTCAAGGCTCGCAACGCCCAGGCGGCCGAGCTTGCTCAGATCCCCAACATCCAAGGGCAGCAAGCCGCCGTCCGCGGGCAGCAAGCCGCTTTGCGCGCGCATCAGAACCACCTGCTCCGCGAGGTCAACGCG
>VAWS01000173.1:2867-9528 GCA_005884515.1 Actinomycetota bacterium | reverse complement strand
TGGCCGGTCTCGGGCCCGATCACATCGCCGTTCGGCTGGCGGATCCACCCGATCTATCACTATCGCTCGTTCCACACCGGCATCGACATCGGTGTTCCCGTGGGGACGATCGTGAAGGCTGCTCGCTACGGGAAGGTCATCTACACCGGCTATAACGGCGCGTTCGGCCTTGTGGTGATCATCGACCACGGCAACTCGTTGGCGACGATGTACGCGCACCTCAGCCGCGTCTTCGTGAGCGTGGGACAGCGCGTGAGAACGCTTCAAGCGGTCGCAGCGAGCGGTAATACCGGCTGGTCGACGGGTCCACACCTGCACTTCCAGGTGGACCTGCAAGGCACGCCGGTCAACCCGCTCAGCTGGCTGTAACGCGGTAGCGCCTCATCGGCAGCCCGCCTACGATTCGGGCCCCATGAGCGCGCGCGAAAAAACGCAGGCATCGGCGATCGCAACGAACAGGCGCGCGCGTCACGAGTACGACGTCGAGCAGACTTTCGAGGCGGGGATCTCTCTCGTCGGCAGTGAGGTAAAGACGCTCCGCGCCGGCAAAGCATCGCTCCAAGACGCATACGGCGTCATCAATCGGGATGAGCTGTGGGTCTACGGGATGCACATCCCCGAGTATCCGCAAGCATCGATGCTGAACCACGAGCCGACGCGCGCGCGCAAGCTGCTCATGCATCGCAAGGAGATCCAGAAGCTGCAGGCCAAGACTCAGCAGGAGGGGTACACGCTGATCCCGCTCAAGCTCTACTTCAAAGGAAACAAGGTGAAGGTCGAGCTTGCCCTCGCGAAGGGCCGCAAGAAATGGGACAAGCGCGAAGCGATCGCCAAGCGTGAAGCGACGCGCGAGATGGCGAAGCACGCCGGCGCGGTACGGCGCGGCGAACGCGCGCGGTAGCTACTCGACGCGTGCTCGCCGCCAGAGGAATCGCAGCGCGGCGAACGACACTCCCGAGACAAGTACGACGGCGATTAAGGCGTGGACCGAAGGTAAGGACCCCGGCTTCCCATCGCGAGAACCGTTTCGGGGGAGGAGGGGCGACGAGTTCCTTCGGGGCATCCCACGTCGTTTTCCGGAACGTGTCATGAAACTCTTCCAACAACGCTTCGTGGTCCACGACCGTCTTCAGGCAGACTGGGCACCAGGCGGCGTCCTGTGGAATGTGCGCGCCGCACGAGCAGGTCTCCATATCCAGGTCATCGGCAGGGCACTCGAGCGCTTGAAACGCGGCATAACCGGCGTGGGGCGGCTGTTACACTTCGGGAGCTTGGCAACTTCATAGGGGGTGCATGGATTCGACTTCGACCGATCGATTCGGAAGAAGCGGGCCGAGGTCTCCGGAGTCCTCGTTAAAGAACCGGAACCTAAACACAAGCGCCGACAACGTCGCGCTCGCTGCCTAATTAGGTAGCCGTCAGCCGGGAGATGCCTGCGATCCCGGGTCTGGCGTCGCTAGCAGGCTCACTCCCCGGGAGCGTCCGGGTACCGGGGAGAACACCTACCGGGCTGGGAGATGTCGAGCGCGCCGGTGCGCGCGGCAGATCCGAGATCCAAATCGCCGGCTGCGCCCGGAGATGCTTCCGAGCCGAGATCGAAGCACGGGGGTTCGATTCCCCCCACCTCCACGAAGAAACCTTGGGAAGGTTGCGGCATGTTGGGCAAGGAACCTGCGTCCTTCCGCCACCACTACGAGGTGGTCTCAACCGCAACTAGTTCACTCTCAAGGGCGTCGGCGACCGCCTCCGGTTGATCGGTTGACGGCAGATGCCCGGCGTCGGCAATGACATCAAACCGGCTGCCGGGCGCGAGGCGGGACACGCCTCTCCCCTCTTCCACCGGTTGCGCAGGTGTCGCCAGCAAGCGTAGGGATGATCTTCTTCACCGACGTGCGGGGATCATTGGAGCGCTCGTCATGAGTGCGTACACGTCGTCGAGCTGTGTGACATCGGAAATCGCAAGACCGGCTCTTGCGTGCAGCGCAGTCCATTCTGCAAGCGTTCGGTCTGCTCCTCCGTACACGGTCCACGCTGTCATGTCGTTCGTTGCGCTGGGGTGCTGGGCGTCTTCGTGCGCCGGCATCTCGACGACGTGCACGCGAACGCTGGGCAGTCCTGCGACCCGGCAAGCCGACAGTACCGCGACGACGTCGTCGTCGGTCAGCCATCGCAGGAGGGTCTGGAGGATGTATGTGTCGCCTTGGGGAACCTGCGCGCGCGCATCCCCTCCGACGATGGTGACGCGATCGACAAGCCCGCTGTCGGCGAGCAGCTGCTCGGCGCCCTCCACAGCGTCCGGCAAGTCCGTCAACACGCCATAGAGGTGGGCCCACTTCCGCAGGAGCGGTATCAGTTCTGCGCCGAGCCCGCCGCCCACGCTGACGACGATCTTCGCGTCCGAAAGATCGAGGACGTCGGCCACATCCTCGAAACCTTCGACCGTCGAACCGTTCGCGGCAAAATACGCTGCCTTTTCTTCAGGATGAGCGGCGAGGTAGTCGTGGAAGGGGACGCCGTGCGCGCGTTCGAACGGGCTCGTGGCAGAACGGATCCCATCGGAGATGTGGGACCATGCATCGAAGATGCTCGGGGCGGCGGTCCACCCGAGGACCATATCTCTCGTTCCACCTGACCGGAGGCTCGCGGACAAGCCCGAGTTGCTGAATCGCGATCGCTCGTCTACGAGCAATGCGCCGCGGCTGGAGAGCATCCGCAAGAGGCGCCGCAACAAAATCACATCGACCTCGATCGCCGCCGCCAATTCTTCCGCTGTCTTCGCGCCGTCGGCGAGCGCTTCGGGAACCCCCAGGTCGGCCATCGCACGGATGGCAGCGGACAGGCGGTAGCCGCTCACCACCGGAAACAAATCGTCTGCTGTCAGTTCAGGCGTCACGGCTACTCCTGGTGGAAGGCTTTCCACGCGCGGCTCCCTCAAGGTTCTGAGAGCAAGAACCGCCGAACATGTGCGTTGAACTTCTCGGGCTGTTCCATGTTGCTCACGTGACCGGCGCGCGGGATGATCGCAAGCTCGGCCTTCGGGATCCCATCTCTGAGCTGCTCGGCGATGTTCTTTGGGCTTCGACGATCATCGTCTCCCCACACGAGCAGTGTCGGAACCTCGATCGCCGGCAACAGACCGGTTGTGTCGGTGTCGGCGAGTGATCTCGCCATCAGGCGAAAGCCATGCGGGTGAAACTCGCGGAAGACGATCGACATCTCATCGATGAGCTCCGCGGGCGCGCCTTCGGTGAACATCTCTGGAACCCAGCGAGTTGCGAACTCGTCGCCCGGCTGGGATGAATCGCGCAGGCATCTCTGCAACCGCTTCTCGCAGTCATCGGCGGGAAAGGACCCTTTCCAACCCGCGTACGTGTCGGCTAAGAGCAAGCCCGCTACGCGTGCCGGATACGACCGGTAGAACTCCTGAGCAAGCACGCCGCCCCATGAGAGCCCGACGATACCCGCGCGATCGACGCCGGCCGCATCGAGGAAGGATGCGAGGCAGTGCACCCAGTCGGTGATCGTGAACTGCTCCGGTGGATCCGAGGACTCACCGGCGCCGGGCGCGTCCCAAGCGATGACGCGGAACGCATCCGAGAGCCCTTCCAATTGGGTTCTCCAGCAGCGGGAGTCACAAAGAAACCCGTGGAGCAATATCAGCGGAGGGCCGTTGCCCGCGGAGCGAGAGGCGATCGCGAGGCCGTTCACGTCGACGGGACGACTCATACGCTGAGCGTCGCCGGGAACGCGCTGCAAGTCAAAGAGGTCAAAGTCTTGAGGGTCGAACAGAAAGGGCTCTTGGGGGGTAAATGCGATCACCCCGGAACCCGCCTGCGCAACGCGTTGAGCAGGGACATGCGGTTCACACAACATCCCCCACCTCCATCAAAAATTGGGGGAAGGTTGCGGAAGGATTGGGAAGGTTTCGGCCGTGAAGTCGAGGCCGATTCAAAGACCATGAATTCCGTTGATCCCGACCAGGCTTTGATCCGACGAACTTTTGCGCGCGGCCTCGGCCGGTGTCCGAGACGAACCGGCCCGTCCCCCAATAGGGCCCGTCGCAGAAAATGGGTGAGAACGTTCCCATCCCATCGCACGGATAGAGCTACTTGACCGGCCGACCGGACCGCTGGAGAGTTCACTCATGGGCGAGGTCCACGTCAACGGC
Organism: Actinomycetota bacterium; assembly: GCA_005884515.1. GTDB lineage: Bacteria > Actinomycetota > AC-67 > AC-67 > AC-67 > AC-67. Next base: position 5,360 of record VAWS01000173.1, on the reverse strand, counting down.
GTCCGGCTCTACTACGAAGAGCATGGCCAAGGCGATCCGATCGTGTGTATCCACGGGACGTCTTCGTCGGCGATGGTGTGGCGGCCGGCGGCAATCGAGGAACTGTCAGGGCTGGGACGGGTGATCCTTTACGATCGCCGCGGCTGCACGAGGAGTGAGCGACCCGATCCATACGAGACGAACGTCGTGCAGCATGCCGAAGACGCGGCGGCCCTGCTCCAGGCGCTTCACGCCGTGCCGTCCGTGGTCATCGGACGAAGCTACGGCGGCGAGACAGCGATCGAGCTCGCGCTTCGGCACCCCGGCCGCGTCCGGGCTCTGGTGCTGCTCGAGGCCGCCTTGCTGACACTCGACGGGGAGGCGCTGGCTTGGGCCGAAGAGCTGCGGGCGGCGGTCGAGGAGGCGGCAGCTCGCGACGTATCCTCGGTGGCCGAGACGTTCCTGCGCCAAGTGCTCGGTGACGCGCAATGGGAGTCATTCCCCGACCCAGTCCAGCAGAAGTTCGTCGCCAACTCGCCGGCGATTCTCGCGGAGTTCCGTGGCCCGTGGCTCGAGGCGACCGAAGCGGATTTGGCCCGGATCGACGTCCCGACGCTGCTCGTGGCAGGTGAGGGATCGCCGCCAGCGTTCCGCCGCGTGACCGAGCGCATGGCTGCAGCGATCCCGAACTCGCGGACGATTCTGGTGGGCGGTGGGCACTTCATCGACCCGGGCGAGCCCGACGTGTTGACGTTCGTCGCCCAGGTCCTCGGGCGGTGACGACTCGGAGACTTGGGGGGTTTCATGGGAACTGAAGAGAACAAAGCAATCATCCGTCGTTTTGTCGAGGAGATCCCGAACATGGGTAACCTGGCCGCTGCGGACGAACTCGTGGCGGGCGTGTTCACCCTGCACTTTCCGAACATGCCCCCGATCGAAGGCGCGCAGGCGTTCAACGAGATCCCGACCGCGATCAGGACGGCCTTCCCGGACCTTGTCGAAACGATCGAGGAACTCGTCGCTGAGGGAGACCGCGTCGTCGAACGCTTCACTCTTCGGGGCACCCATCTCGGTGAGTTCATGGGCATCCCTCCCACCGGGAAGCCGGTCTCCTGGACAGCGATGGCTTTCTATCGGCTCGAGGATGGGCGGATCGCAGAATGCTGGGTCGAGGCAAATTTCCTCGGCTTGGCCTTGCAGACAGGTGCGGCCTCCGCGGCCCGGGGTCTCTTGACCTAGCGGCGAGTCGACTTCCGATCGAGCGTGCGGGTTGCAAGCTTGTTGCGCCCGCCTTCGACGCCGGACAATCAAGCTGAAAGGCGCCCGCGAAGGGCATCGAGCAGGGTAAATCTGTTCACACAACATCCCGCTACCTCCACGAAACCGCGACCTGGAGTTGGTTCGTCTCCGCGTTGCGCACTGAGACTGGGAAAAACTGGCCGTTCGGACACTGACGGTTCTACCGGCCGTCGATACCGTGACCCGTGTTGAGCTCGCGTTGCGAGCAGGCAGGGGGATCATGCGTTTCCGACTCGTTGCGGCGGCAGCCGTTCTCGCGATCGTCTCGGTCTGCGCGGTGTCGTCGCCGGCGTCTTCTCCCGAGAGGATCGTGCGCGCGCAAGCCGAGCCGGAAGCAACGATCGACGTCCGCGTCCGCCTCGTCCGCGAGCCGTCAGCCGAGTGGCGTCGCGACGTCGTCGTCAGGCAGAACCCGGCCTCCAAGAGCGTCCCGGGGATGCTCATCGAGGTCTCGATCGCCACGCAGCGATTGACCGCGTGGCAGGACGGGGTCGTGGTGCTCAGAACCCCGATCTCGACGGGGATGCCCGGCTACGACACGCCGCCGGGTCACTTCCACGTCCTGTTCAAGAACCCCAACGCCTGGTCGGCGAAGTGGGGCGTGATCATGCCCTGGGCGTTGAACATCCACGGCAACTACTTCATCCACCAGGTCACGCACTATCCCGGCTCGACGGTGAACATCGGCGAGTCACGCCTTGGAACTCGGGCGAGCCACGGCTGCGTACGGGTCGGGACCGGGGTTGCCGAGAGGCTCTACCGCTGGGCGCGCGTCGGCACCCCCGTCTGGATCCACTAAGCCGGAACCACGCGAATAGCCCATCCGGATCCTGCGGACCGGCGGTAGCCTCGAACCGATGGACCCGAAGACCGTCCTGATGCCGCTCCCGCACTACGGGTTCGATCCGACCGAGAGCGCGGTCCCCTGGCGCGCGCTCGTGCGGGCCGGCCACCACGTGGTCTTCGCGACCCCTGACGGCGAACCGGCGCAGGCCGATCATCGGATGGTGACGGGCAAGGGCCTGCCCAAGCTGCTCCGCAAGAGCTTGATGGCGCGCGCGGATGACGTTCTCGTGTATCGAGACATGGAGGGCGCGGACGCGTTTCGCCAGCCGATCGAGTACGAGAAGATCCAGCCGGACGAATACGACGCGCTCGTCCTGACCGGCGGCCACGACAAGGGGATGCGGCCCTACCTCGAGAGTGCGGTGCTTG
>VAWS01000173.1:0-2787 GCA_005884515.1 Actinomycetota bacterium | reverse complement strand
CGCGCGCAACGCTGGGCGACTACTACCGGACGTACGACATGCCGATGATGGACGACCTCATCTCACACCTGCGCACGTCGACCGATTACACGGCCGGACCGGGCACACCGGTTCCGATGATCCGCGACAGCGACGAGCGTCCCAACGGGTTCACCGTCAAGGACGGGAACTACCTGTCGGCGCGCTGGCCGGGTGATGCGCACGCGTTCGCCCGCGAGCTCGTCACGCTGATCGGAACGCGGGGCTGAGCAACCGCTAACGAACCAATCGTGGGAGCAGCCCTGCCGCGTTTGGCACGCCTCCGCCCCGTAGGCAACAGGGAACAAGGCCGAGCGGATCTGTGTTACACCGGTACCGAACAAGGAGGCTCTGTGGGCAAGAAAGCGACGTTCGCAGCAGGATGCTTCTGGGGAGTCGAGGCCGCGTTCCGCGAGACGCCCGGTGTACTCTCGACGACCGTCGGCTACACCGGCGGCCGCACGAAGAACCCCTCGTACGAGCAGGTGTGCAGCCACACGACCGGCCACGCCGAAGCGGTCGAAGTTGAGTTCGACCCGGACCAGATCTCGTACGACAAGCTGCTCGACGTCTTCTTCAGCATCCACGACCCGACGCAGAAGAACCGCCAGGGCCCGGACGTCGGCGATCAATACCGCACAGCGATCTTCGTCCACGACGACGACCAGGCCAAGGAGGCCCAGGCTTCGAAGGAGGCGCACGCGAAGGACTTCGCGCGCCCGATCGTCACGGAGATCACGCCCGCGACGACGTTTTACGCGGCGGAGGACTACCACCAGCGCTACTTGGAGAAGCGCGGGATGGCGAGCTGTGTGATCCCGGGGCAGGAAATCTCGAACAGCCGCTAACTCAGCGGCAGTGCTTCCTGCAGAACTGCGGCGGGTACGAGAACGTTGGCTGCGGTGACGGCGGCCGGAGCGTGAAGCGGCGGATGAAGTCGCCGAATCCTGAGCCGCCGATCACCTTCCCGTCGAAGTTCGGCGGCGCGAACTGCAGCACGGGTGTGTTAGCGGTCGCGGCTTCCATGAAGTACTTCCAGATGCGGCCGGCGAACCCGCCGCCGGTCGCCTGGACGCCGTGCAGGTCCGTCATCGCTTTGATGTTGCCGTTCTTGTCGGGTGGGTAGCCGATCCATACGGCTGCCGTCAGACCCCGGTCGGGCGTGTAGCCGGCGAACCACACGTCGCGATGCTGCTCGGTCGTTCCGGTCTTGCCGGCGGCCGGCCGGGAGATCTGGGCCGGCGTCCCGGTCCCTTCCTTGATGACGTTCTGCAGGACGCCGTTGACTTCGTCGGCGACGTGCGTCGTGAACATCCTCGTCTGGTTCGGCGCTCGCGTGGCGACAACCGTGCCGTCGGGGCCGACGATCTTCGTGACCGCGACGATGTCCGGGCGTTGCCCGCGCGCAGCGAACGTCGAGTACGCACGCGCCATCTCGAGCGGCGTAACGCCGAACGTTCCGAGCGTGATCGAGCAGACGGGCTGGAGCGGGCTCGTGATACCCGCGTCGCGGGCGGCTTGCAGGGCCGCTTGGGGCCCGACCTTCGTGACGATCTGTGCGAACACCGTGTTGACCGAGTCCTCCGTCGCGCGCATCACGCTCATCCGGCCGTAGCCTTCGTTGTTGTAATTGGAGGGACGCCACGGGCCGTCGGGACCGTCACAACGCGGGTCGCGGATCGTGATCCGGCTCGGTCCATTGAACGTTGACTTGACCGAATATCCGTGCCGGAAGAACGCAGCGAGCGTGAAGGGCTTGAACGTCGAACCGACGGCGCGCCCCGCTCCCGGCGCTTCCTGCGTCGCGTAGTTGAAGCCGCGCGCGGCAAGGATGCTCGTGAAATCGCGTCCGCCGACCATCGCGCGGATCTGGCCGTCGGTCGTCATCGCGACCATGCCGACCTCGGGGTCGTCGGCACGGTTCAGGACCTTCATCACCGCCGCTTCCGCAGCTTTCTGCATCGAGAGATCGAGCGTTGTGTATACGCGCAGCCCGCCGCCGACGACTTGTGCATCGGTCAGCCCGAAGCCGCCCTCCGAAACCGGCGTCCGCAGCAAGCGACGGATGTACTCCACGAAGTACGCGGCCTGGACCGGCGGCTCTTTCGGGGTCTTCAAACCGAGAGGCGCTGCGCGCGCGGTGCGAAGCGCGCGCGCCGAGATGTCATTCATGTCGAACATCACCTGCAGCACCTGGTTCCGCCGTTGCAGCGCCAGCTTCGGCGATGCGTCGTAGATCTCGGGGCCGCGGATGATGCCTGCGAGGTAAGCCGACTGCGCAAGCGTCAGCTTGGGCGCCGGCTCGGCGAAGTACGCCTCCGCCGCGGCTTCGATGCCGTACGCGCTGCGGCCGAAGTAGATCGTGTTGAGATAGTCATCGAGGATCTGTTGTTTCGAGAACTGGTTCTCGAGCCGCACCGCGAGGAGCGCTTCAGTCAGCTTTCGGTGCACCGTGCGCGCGGTCCCGACTTGCTCGAACGCATTGCGCGCGTACTGCTGTGTGATCGTCGAGCCGCCCTGCAGCGCGTCCCCCGCGCCCACGTCGGTCGTGAGCGCGCGCACGATCCCACCGATGCTGACGGCGCCGTGCTCGAAGAAGCGGCGGTCCTCGGCCGCGACCACCGCTTGGCGGATCGACAGCGGCATCCGCTTCCCTGAGATCGCGATGCGGTTCTCGTCGCCGTGGAGCACGGCGATCGGCGTGCCGTGGACGTCGTAGATCGTCGTGTTGATCGGAACCGCCGGCGTGGATGGAAGATCGACGGGCTT
>VAWS01000170.1 GCA_005884515.1 Actinomycetota bacterium | reverse complement strand
TCGTTCATCTTCGTGAGCAGGTGTCCCGCCGGGAACGAGAACGGATCGCACATCATCACGACCGTGGCGTCGGGATCCATCCCGTCGGGCCATCCTCGGTATTCGGCGACGCCGTCGCCGACTTCGACGAAATCGAGCGCGAACGGAACGACCTTCGTGTCTGGGAGGACGGCGGCCCAGACGCTGACGGCCGGCCCGGCCTCGAGCTCGTGCGGCCCCGCGATGATCCCGTCGGCGCCGGACCCGAGCAGTGCGGCCAGCGGGAACCGCTCGCGGAGCGCGGTCGAGATCTCGTCCGCGGAGTCGCGGTGATCGTTCGAGAAAAAGACGAAGACCAGGTCGGGGTGGTCGTCTTGGAAGGTTGCGGTCGCTTCCGCAGCGGCTTCGGCGGTTGCGCGCGCAGCATCCATGTCGGTCGAGAACCCGGAACCGACGCGCACCTGGCTCACGCCGGTCAGTGTAGCCGCGGGCCTCGGGCGCGGACTAGGCCCGCTTCACGAACCGGACGTTCCGCCTGCGGCGGTGTGCCACAGCCGGATCCTTCGGGACGACGCTCAGCGAGCCGTCGGCCTCCAGCACAACAAGCTTCGTCTCGGAAACCGACGAGACGCCGTGCTCCCGCAGCGCCGCCTCGGCCTCTTCCGCGCTGATCCCCTCTCGCTTCAGCTTCTCATCGATCCACTTGCCGTCGCGCGCAACGATGACGCTCTTGGATTCCAGCGCGCGCTCGATTACCGGGAACCGGATCCGTAAGCGCGCGACCGTGTAATTCAGCGTCAGCAGCGTCGCGATGATGATGAAGCCGCCGCCGAGCGACAGATCCTTGCCCGTCATCGCCGGCTGGACCGCGTTGGCGACCAACAACACGAAGACAAGATCGAAGAGCGTGAACTGACCGACCTCGCGCTTGCCGAATACGCGCAGCCCGACCAGCAACACGAGATAGATCGCGGCGGAGCGGACGATCAACGCCCATGCCGGTTCGCCGAGGTGGAAGAGGCCCATCGCTCAAAGGATAGGGCCGGAACTCCGCGAGATCGGTGAAGCTCAGCGCGCGCGCCGATACGCCTTCCGGGCGTCCTCCATCGTGACGACACGGCGGCGGAAGTTGTGCAACGCGAACCGGTCGCATGCGGTCTCCGCCGACGAGTTCTTGTGGAGCACCTCGTACAGGTACCAGTGGTACCACTCGTGGCAGTAGAGGAACCGCACGACCTCCGCGCGCGACCGGAACGTCACGCCTTCGCTCAGCGGGACGAACTTCATCCCTTTCGCAGCGAGCCGCTTCGCTCCGTAGTGGACGACCTCTCCGAACGGATGGAAGGGCTCGGGGACCTGCAGCGTGATCGTGCGGTCGTCGAAGACCGTGTACGCGGCGAGGTGCGGCGCCGACCGGTACCGCAACGGCTGCACGATCAGCTCGTAGCCCTCTGCTTCCGGGAGCCCGGCGACGGCTGCTCGAACGGCGGCTTCGTCCATGGCCGGAAGGCGAGAACGGATGCGCACTACTTTGGAGCGACCTGCTCGAGCTGCGCGCGCGTCGGCGGCTGGTAGAAGCTCAGGACGGCGTGCTCACAGCCGGCCTGCTCGAACCCGGGAAGCAAGCCGATCTGCTTCGACATCTGTTCTTCTTGCTCGGGATGGATGAACACCTGGACGCCGCGCCGGATCTCCTTCGGATCGCGCCCGATCGCGTCGCAGCGCTCGTCGAGCACCTTGTTCAGACGCTCCCACTCCGTGGGGTCGAAGCTGACGGCGTTCCACTCGTTCGCGTGCGTGGCAACGACGCGAAGCATCTTCTTCTCGCCGGTTCCTCCGACGACGATCCGCGGATGCGGCTTCTGGACCGGCTTCGGGTTGCAGATCGCGTCTTTCAGGTGGAAGTACTGGCCATCGAAGTTGGCTTCGTCTTGGGTCCAGAGGAGCTTGATCACCTGCAGCGCCTCGTCGAGCATCGCGATGCGCACGCCGGCGCTCGGAAAGTCGATGCCGTAGCCGGCGTGCTCGGCTTCGTGCCACGCGGCTCCCAGGCCGAACTCCAAGCGACCGCCCGAGATGTGGTCGACCGTTACCGCCATGTTCGCCAGGACAGCGGGGTGGCGGTAGGTGACACCGGTGACCATGCAGCCGATGCGCGCCCGCTTCACGATCGTCCCCATCGCCGCGAGCGTCGTCCATCCTTCGAGCGTGTCGTGCCGGAAGTCGGCAACGGTGCCGCCCAGCCCGTAGAAATGGTCGTAGTTCCACACAGCGTGGAACCCGAGCTCGTCGGCGGCGCGCCAGAACCGCTCGAGCTCCTCGTAGGCGAACAGCGGGGCGAGCTTCGCGGAGATCAGCATGGGCGTATCCTCCGCGTGCGCGCCGGTCGCGCGCAAATGCCGCTCAGACCGTCGGGCGGTTGACGATCCGGTCGGCCCACGGGAACACGTAGAACCACATCAGCGCGATGTAGCCGAGCGCCACCATGAGATAGAGCACGACGCGCTGCCAGCGGCGAGCCGGCAGGAAGCGCCGGCGGCGGTGACGTCCGCCGAGCGGCTGCTTCCGCTTCTCCTTGACCGTGCTCATGCAGGGACCGGTGGCGGTTGCTGGCCGGGCGCCGGTGAGATCTGGTCGGCCCAGATCACCAAGCGATGCAGCGAGGTGTGCGGCGGGGTGCAGGTGGTGATCGCCAGCTTGTACGGATCCTTGCTCGCCGGGTCGCCGTTGAGGACCCAGCCGTCGGTCTTCTCGATCTGCTTGGGGAACTGCGTCACCTGGTACGTGTAGCGGCCGGCCGGGGTGTCGATGAAGATCTTGTCCCCGGGCCGCATCTGGTTGATGTTGATGCACGGCGAGCCCCAGCCGGTGCGGTGGCACGCCATGCCAACGGTCCCCACCTGACCCGGCATCACGGTCTCGGGGTAATGCCCGGGACCCCACGCCAGCGCGTCCAGCGTCACACCCTGCACGACGATGCGGGACCAGCCCCCACCGAGCCGCGGGATCGTCAGCTTGAAGAGCGCGCGCGGACCCTTGTAATTCACCGGCGCGATGGGGATCGGTGCGCTCGACGCAGACTCGGAGGGGATCGGGGGCTTCTCGATCGTCGGATCGAAGGACTCCGCCAAGACCGACTGGCGGTGGTTCGTGATGATCGAGGTGCCGACCTCCTCGTAGAGGACGAAGAGCAGCAACGTCAGCCCCAGGACGATGAAGATGTTGCCGACGCCTCTGACGACGCGCATGGAGCCAGTGTACGAGCGGATCCGGCGGGTCGCAGTAGCCCGTGATGAGGGGAAACGTTCGAAAAAGGTAGGAGGGGCGGATGTCCGCCCCTCCTCAAGTCTCTTAGGGTCCGTCCCTCATCGGGGGCCCCTGCGAGCGGCGCCCCGTTCCTTCCGCGTGGCCAAAACCACACCCACCGTCACGAACAGCAAGCCAACGAGCCCGATGGCTCCGCTGTTGGTTCCCGTCCGCACGAGTGGCGGCAATGCCAACACAACGGTGACCACCGCCGTGTCTGTATCCGTCGCCCTCCGACCGAGGACGTCCGTACCACTTGCCGTTCCGACGTTGGTCAGGGCCCCTGCGTTGTTCGGCAGCGTCGTCGTCTTCGTCAGCGTCGTGCTTGCTCCCGGCGCAAGCGAGGGGATCGTACCGATCGTCCCCAGCTTGTCGTCGGTGACGAGGATGTTGAACAGGGTCACCTGACCGGTGTTCGTCACCTTGAACGTGTAGGTGACGGTGTCGCCTGGTGCACCGCTCGTCGGCGTGACCGACTTCTCGATCAAGATGCCGAGCGGCTTGAGCGTGTTCGTGACCGTAACCGTCACGGTCTGTGTTGCGCCGACGGTGAACTCACCGGCCGGGTCGATCGTCGGTGCGTTGTTGACCTCTGGGAGGTCGGTTTCGGTGACTTTGCAGCTCGAGCCCGCAGGGATGTTGTCCTGCGTGACCGAGTTCGACCCCGTCACCTGGAGGTCGTAGTGCTGCGTCGGGTTGGTGCAGTCGAGACTGAAGTGGAAGACCGTGTTCTGCTCTTCCGCCGGCGCAACCTTTGTGATCGTGACCGCACCCGGAACCAGCGTGTTGGTCACCGTGACCGTCACGGACTCATCGGCTCCGACGGTGAATGCCCCGGACGGATCGATCACGGGCGGGTTGAACGTCGCGCCCGGGTCATCCTCCGTCACCGTGCAGCTCGAGCCGGCCGGGATACCGCTCTGGGTGACGCTTCCCGAGCCGGTGACCTGGACGTGGTAGACGTTCGTCGGATCGGTGCACGTGATCGTGAAGTGGAAGACCGTGCTCTGCTCGCTGGCCGGCGCAAGCTTTGTGATCGTGACCGAACCGGGAGCCAGCGTGTTCGTCACCGTGACGGTGACGGTCTGGCCCGCACCGACGGTGAACGCGCCCGACGGGTTGATGGTCGGCGGGTTGAACGTCGAACCGGGGTTGTCCTCCGTCACCGTGCAGCTGGAGCCGGCGGGGATTCCGCTCTGAGTAACGCTGTTCGAGCCCGTGACCTGCACGTGGTAGACGTTCGACGGGTTCGTGCACGTGATCGTGAAGTGGAACACGGTCGACTGCGAGCCGGCCGGGGCCGTCTTCTCGATCTTGATCGATCCGGGTGCGAACGAGTTGGTCACGGTGACCGTCACCGTCTTGTTCGAGGCGACGGTGAACGCGCCAGACGGGGTGATGACCGGCGAGTTGAACGTCGACCCCGGATCGTCCTCCGTCACCGTGCAGCTCGAGCCCGCAGGAATGTCGCTCTGCGTGACCGTGCCGGTCCCGGTGATCTGGACGTGGTAGACGTTCGAGGGGTTCGTGCAGGTGATCGTGAAGTGGAACACGGTCGACTGCGCGCCCGCCGGGGCGGTCTTCTCTATCTTGATGCTGCCCGGGGCGAGCGGGTCGACGAAGTTGATGATCGTGGCGCCCGAGGTTCCCACCGGGATCGTGAACGAATGCGTCACGGTATCCGGCAGCTGGAAGCCCGGCGGCGGATCGGTCTCGGTCACCTTGCATGTCGACCCGGACGGGCCGCTGACCGCCACGAAGCCGCCCGTCGCGTGGACGACACCTCCACCCGCGAGGGTGCTCGAGTAGATGTTGCCGCTGCTGACCGCGGGGGTCACGACGATCGGCTGCAGAGTCGGGTCGTCCGCGGAGTTCACGCAGTCCCAGATGACGAACGTGGCGCCTGGGACGAGGTCCCCATTGGGGTCGGCGGCCGAGTGCTTCTCGATCCGCACGTCTCCGCCGACGGTGAAGCACGCCGGGCCGGCTTTGCGGTTGCTTCCCGGCGACTTCGAAGGCGACTCCGTCGTCTTCGCGACGTTACAGATGCGCGCGCCGATCGGCGCGTCTGCCGGGATGTCGACGTGGAACGTAAGGGTGAAGTCTTCGGCGTTGTTGACGAGACCGAACTGGCCTTGGTCGAGAACCGTGTAGGACTTCAGGTCGGAACCGCTGCCCAACAGCACGCAATCGGCGATCGCCCAGTTGCCGACGTTGTTGGGATCCTGTGGGAAGTGGATCGTGTACTGCGCGGTGCCGCCGGGAACGAGCGAGCCACCGGTCAATGTCTTGACGGTGTTCTCGCTTCCCGGTGTCGGGATGATGCCGTTGCAGTCCTCGGTCTTGTTCGTGAACGTGACGCCGCCGGGCGGAACGATGTCGGCGAACGCAGCAGCAGCAGTCGCGAACAGAAGAACACACACCGTCAGGACGACGGTGAGCACGCGCTTGCCGTGCGACACCTTCTGCGATCCGCGTCGGAACATGCCGCGACGCGGCGAAGAGGCGCTACGATGCCCCATCTACTTCCCCCCTAGGAAGCAAAAACCCCAACCCTCGTTGCCGAGCGGCCGGGTTCACCATTAGCTCGCTGCGACCCTATGGGTGACCAGAGCGCGATCGCAGGTCTTCGCTTCCGCCCGTCGCCTCCGAACGTTCCCAATGTTGCATGGGTGTTCAGTTGCGACAAGTTCTGTCACGGAATGTAGCGTCGCCCCGCGAAGCGTGTCAATACGAACATCCAGGCGAGAACGGGAAAAGAGTCATTTGGCGGGCAGGACCACGCGCGTGTCCGCGCAGGTCACCGCCCCGGGCGATCAGCCGGCCGGGACTTTGATCACGAATCGATCTAATTCGTCGCCCGAGGTTCGAATGGCTCGAACCGTTACGGATCCGGGCGCCACGGTCACGAGAAGGAAGTGGTACACGGCCACACACCGCACCGCCCCCGGCTCGACGCGAAGACACGGATACGAGGTCTGCCCGCCGCCGCCGGTGACGACGTAGTCGATCCCGCCGACGCGCAGATGTTCATAGTCGTGATTGTGTCCCGTCAGAACCAACGTCACGTGGTATCGCTCGAACAGCGGAACCCAGTTCCGTTGCGCCGACGTGTTGTCCGGGTGAAGGCCGCTCGTGAAAACAGGTTGGTGGAAAACGACGATCTTCACCGGCGCGCGCGACGCTCTCAGTTCGCGCGCAAGCCACGAACGCTGCGCCGCGTTGCCGGGCTTGTTCGCATCGAGCATGAAGAACTGCGTCGAGCCGACGCTCCACGTGTAGTAGTGGCTCGGCGCACCGAGCACCGTCGCCGTCGATGGTCCGGCGAGGTCGTGATTCCCCCACACGGCGCGCCACACGCTTCCGGGATACGACGTGAGACATCGCTCGGGTCCGTAGTAGTTGCTCTGCGTCGCGATCCCATCCGGGTTGTAGAAGTTGTCTCCGGTCGTGACGATGTACTTGAACGTGACGGTTCTGCGGATGGCGCACATCTCGTTCGTCGCTTGCTGTTGCGCGCGCGTGCCGGCTCCCCAGTCACCCTTCACCGCGAAGACGAATACGGGCGACGACGCCGCGTGGGTTGGAGACGCCGCCGGCGGCGTCGAGGCCGGGGTGCTCGAGATGACCGAAGCGGGCCTGTTCGACGTGCACGAGACCAAGGCGAGGAGCGCGACGGCAACCCGGCGTCCCCGCATCGAGCGCCCGCTTTAGCCCTGCTGCGCGATCCGCTCGATCAGGGCCGGCAGCCAGACCGGCAGATCCTCCGGCGTCCTCGAGGTCACGAAGTTTCCGTCCACGACCACCGGCTCGTTGACGTATTCGGCCCCCGCGTTCACGACGTCGTCCTTGATGGCCGACACGCACGTGATCCGGCGCCCTTTGAGCACCCCCGCCGAGATCGGCACCCACCCAGCGTGGCAGATGAAGCCGATCGTCTTTCCCTGGTCGTTCATCTCCCGGACGATGTCCAGGGCCTCGGGCACCCGCCGGATCTTGTCCGGAGCGTAGCCGCCGGGGATGACGAGAGCGTCGAAGTCGCGCGCGCGCACCTCGCCGACCTGCACGTCGACGTCCACGGGCATGCCTTTCTTTCCGCGATACGTTTGCTCGCCTATGCCCGCGATCGTCACCCGGGCTCCGGCCTCGGCGAGGCGGTAGCGCGGGTACTGCAGCTCCATGTCCTCATACTCCGGCCCGGCCAGGATGAGGATCTCCTTTCCTTCGAGCGGCTTCATCTCCATCACCTCTGCAGCTCAGGCTAACCACCGGACGAGGTGCGCGCCGATCTCCGGCCCTTTGTCCTCTTGGAGGAAGTGGCCGGCGTGCTCGATGGTGGCGTGCGGCTGGCCGGCACAGCCGGGAACCGTTCGCTGGAAGTACCGCTCGCCGCCGCGCGTGATCGGATCCGAGTCGCCGAACAGCGTCAGGAACGGCTTGTCCCAGGCCTCGAGCACCTTCCACGCCGCTCGGTTCGCCTCCGACGCGGGATCGTCGGGCCTGATCGGAACCAACCCGGGGAACGCGCGCGCGCCGGCTTTCAGCTCCTCGGTAGGGAAGGGTGCGTCGTACCCGTCGATCACACGCTGATCGAGCTCGGACGCACACCCTCCTTTCACGATGCCGCCGACGTGAAACCGATCCGTCGTCTCCGCGTAGCGCTTCCACGCGAGGAACGCGTCGCCGGCAGGGATATCGCCGGTCGGCAGGAAGGTGTTCGCCGCGGCGATGCGCGCGAAATGATGCTCTTCTTCCGCAGCGAGGCGCAGCCCGATCAGCCCGCCCCAGTCTTGCCCGAACAAGACGATGTTACGGAGGTCGAGCGAGATGATCAGCGCGCGCATCCAGTCAACGTGCCGCTGATACGAGTAGTCGCTCATCGCGGCCGGCTTGTCGCTTCGGCCGAAGCCCACCAGATCCGGGGCAACGCAGCGGTGCCCCGCATCGACGAGGACCGGGATCATCGTTCGGTAGAGGTAGCTCCAGCTGGGCTCGCCGTGCAGGAGAAGGACGGGCGCCGCGTCCGCAGGTCCCTCATCGACGTAGTGGATCCGCACCTCGCCGGCGTCGACGTAGTGCGGCGCGAACGGATAGCCGGCCAGGTCGGCGAAGCGCTCGTCGGGCGTTCGCAGGATCTCCATGGTTGCTCCTCTCCGCCGATCTTCGTGCGCGCAACCGTACGGTAAGCGCGCCGCCGAACGCATCTCACCGAAACCGCTTGACCACCAACTAACCGGTTAGTTATGATGCCGCTCGATGGCGGCCAGGGACGCAACCGCGACCAAGGAACGGATCCTCGAAGCGGCGTTCGAGGAGTTCGCGAACCGGGGGTTCGCGGGCTCGCGCGTCGACGACATCGCCGAGAAGGCTCAGTGCAACAAAGCCCTGCTCTACCAGTACTACGGGGACAAGGAAGCGCTGTTCCGCCAGGTGCTGGAGTGCAAGATGGCCGGCCTCCAGTCGATCAAGGAAGACCCCGACTCCTTCGCCGAGGCGGTGGGCGAGTTCTTCGACTTCTACGCTGCCAACCCGTGGCTCCCCCGAATGCATATGTGGGAGGCCTTGGACTTCGGCGACCGGCCGGTGCCGAATGAGGCCGCGCGCGCGCAGAAGTTCGAGCAACACGTCGCACGCATCGAAGACGCCCAGCGCGCGAAGGCGGTCGACCCCGCTCTCGACGCACGGCAAACTCTGGTGTCCCTGATCGGTCTCATACAGATCTGGTTCGCGGCCCCGCAGACCGCGCGGATGATCTGCGGTGGGAATCCCTACTCGAAAGAAGCGTTGAAGCAAAGAAGGACACACGTGGTCGAGGCCGCGCGACGCATCCTAGAGACGAGGTAAGCATGTTCGAGGGCGACAACAAGCGAGAGAAGATCCTGGTTCTCCTGACGTGCTGCTTCGCGCTGTTCATGGCCATGCTCGACAACACGGTCGTGAACGTCGCGCTCCCCCGGCTCGCGCATGACCTCCACGCCGGGATCAGCGGCCTCCAGTGGGTCGTGGACGGGTACGTCCTCGCCTTTGCAAGCTTGATGCTGACGGGCGGGATCCTCGGAGACCGCTACGGTCGCAAACGCACCTTCTTGACCGGCCTCGGAGTGTTCACCTTCTTCTCGCTGATGTGCGGCCTGTCGGGTACGACGAGCCACCTCATCGCGTTCCGCGGCCTCCAGGGCATCGGCGGAGCGCTCCTCATGCCCGGGACGCTCTCCATCCTCACGGTCACCTTCCCCGCGCACGAGCGCGCGAAGGCGATCGGGATCTGGGCCGGCGTTTCCGGCCTTGCGCTCTCGCTCGGTCCAACGCTCGGCGGCTATCTGGTCCAGCACGTCGGCTGGGCGTCGGTGTTCTTCATCAACGTCCCGATCGGGATCCTCGGTTTCATCGTCGGCCTGCGAACGATCAGAGAGTCTCGGTCGGAGCAAGCGCGACACCTCGACATCCCCGGACTGGCCTTGGGAACCGGCGCGCTCTTCAGCCTCACCTACGCGCTCATCGAAGCCAACCAAGACAGCTGGACGTCGCCGACGATCGTCACAGCGCTCGTCGCATCCGTGGTTCTCTTCGTCGCGTTCCTTCAGTACGAGAAGCGGGCGCGCGAACCGATGATGCCGCTCCACTTCTTCCGCATCCCCGCGTTCTCTGCCGGCAATACCGTTGCGTTCTCGATCTCGCTCGGCATGTTCGGCACCTTCTTCTTCATGAGCCTGTACCTGCAGATCATCCGAGGCTACGGCCCGTTCGCCGCCGGCCTCCGGTTCCTTCCCTTGACCGGAATGATCGTGATCGCGGCGCCCCTCGCGGGCCGGTACGCATCGAAGTTCGGCTCGCGCTTGCCGATGATCGTAGGACCCCTCTTAGCGGGGACCGGGCTGCTGCTCCTCAGCCGCGTCGGCATCGCCACGCCGTTCTCGAGGATCTTCCCCGTGTTCATGATGATGGGCTTCGGGATGGGAATCACGATGACCCCGATGACGGCGGCCGTCATGAATGCCGTCGGCGCGCAGCGGGCCGGTATGGGGTCGGCGATGACCAACACCTCTCGCGAGGTCGGCGGCGTTTTCGGCATAGCCCTTCTCGGGACGCTGCTCACGACCAAGCTGAAGAGCACTTTCTCGGCACTTCTCGCTCCCTTGAGCCTTCCGGCCGCGCAGAAAGCCGCGATCGTCGCCTCGGGGGGCCACGGGCAGATCGACCCAGGGGCCATCGCGAATCTCGCGCCCCAAAAGATGAACGCGGTCAATCACGCCTTCGGTCTTGCCTTCGTCGACGGCTTCCATATCGCGCTGATGGTTGCGGCGTTCTTCTTGATCGTCGCGTCGATCGTGTCCTGGCGGTTCATCTCGGCCGGAGCCCCGCAGCGGGAAGTCGTTCCCGGCGCGGAGCCGGTCGCCGTCCACTAGCGTCCGAGCAGCGTCCGGCACCGTATAGCGACTGTTCGCCGTCTACACCCTCAACACGCCTCCGTCGTCCACAAGGCCCTACGCAGGGGAAACGCGCCGGGTCGGACATCCGTCCCATAGCGAAATAGTCCCCGATGACTACCGAAAACCATCCCGGTAGCGCATACCGGACACGGCGGCAACGGCCGAGAATGCAGTCAGACTCGACAATGCAGCCAAACGGACCCGATGGGCCGTACCGTGTAGGGGGCTCGAATGACCTGGATCGAAGTGAACTGTCCGGAATGCGGGGCCGTCGAATGCAAGCCCGCAGATTTCGAGCTGGCCGTCTGCAACGTCCCCAGTGCCTCTTACTACGCGCTAACGTGCCCGATATGCCACAAGCGTATCCAGAAGGCCGCCGACGAGCGCGCGATCGAGCTCCTCATCGCCGAAGGTGTCACGCCCTACCGTTGGGAGCTTCCCGCCGAGGTACTCGAAGCGCACGACGGCCCCCCCCTTAACCTGGACGACCTGCTCGACTTGCACATGCTTCTCGATGCCCCGAACTGGTTCGAGGTGCTGAGCCGCACCCACGCCTAACCGAAGAATCCTTCCGAACGAACCGGCTTCCCGGCGTCCCCCCGGAAGCCGGTTCTTTCTTTCTCGGAGTGTGGGTTAGCCGGCGGCTTTCGGCTTCCGCCTCGCCGGTTTCTTGGCGCCGGTTCGGCGCGCGCGCGGCTTGGCCGGCCCTCGCTCTCTCCGCTCGCGAAGCAGCTCGGCGGCGCGCTCGGGCGTGATCGCGTCGATGCTGTCGTCCTTCTGGAGCGAGGCGTTCGTCTCGCCGTCGGTGACGTACGGGCCGAACCGTCCTTCTCGAAGGACGATCGGCTTCCCCGAGGAAGGATCCGAGCCGAGCTCTTTCAGCGGCGCGGCCGCCGCGCGCTGGCCGCGGCGTCGCTTCGGCTGCGCGAGCAAGGCGAGCGCTTCGTCGAGGGTGATGGAGAAAAGTTGCTCCTCGTTCTCGAGCGAGCGGCTGTCGCTTCCCTTCTTGATGTACGGGCCGTACCGGCCGTTCAGCGCCGCGATCTCCTCGCCGTCGGCGGGATCGACTCCCACGACGCGCGGCAGGTCGAGCAGCTTGAGCGCGTCCTCGAGTGTGATCGTTTCGAGCGACATCGACTTGAACAGCGACGAGGTCTTCGGCTTCTGCTTGGCATTGCCGTCCGGGTCGCCGAGCTGAACGTACGGCCCGTACCGTCCGACGCGCGCGATGACGGGCGTTCCTTCCGCGTCGGCACCGAGGACGCGATCCCCACTCGGCGCCGAGAGAAGCTCCGACGCTTTCTCGAGCGTCAGCTCGTCCGGCGGCAGGTCTTCAGGGATGCTCGCGCGATCGTCGCCGCGCTGGAGATACGGACCGTAGCGGCCGACGCGGATCACGATCTCGTTGCCGTCTGTGTCGTTCCCGATCGGGATCGAGTTCACGTCGCGCGCGTCGATGTCGGCGAGACGCTCGGTCACCATCTCCTTCAATCCGACCTGTCCGTTCCCGAAATAGAAGCGCGACAGGTACGGATTGGCTTCCTGATCCCCGTTCGCGATGTCGTCGAGCTCGTTCTCCATCCGCGCGGTGAAGTCGTAGTCGACCAGGTGGCCGAAGTGCTGCTCGAGCAGCGTGACGACGGCGAACGCCGTGAACGAAGGGACGAGCGCGGTCCCCTTCTTGAAAACGTATCCACGCTGCTCGATCGTGTCCAAGATCGACGCGTATGTCGACGGACGGCCGATCCCCATCTCTTCGAGCGCTTTCACGAGCGTCGCCTCGGTGAAGCGCGGGGGCGGCTGCGTTTCGTGGCCCTTCGGCTCGAGCACCACGACGGTCAGCGGTGCCCCTTCGCTCAACGGCGGCAGGATCACTTCTTGGTTCTCGAGCTCGGCCTCCGGGTCGTCCGCGCCCTCGACGTACGCGCGCAGGAAGCCGGGGAACGTGATCGTCTTGCCGGCGGCCGCGAACTCGGCGTCCCGTCCATCGCTCGACGTCGCGCCGAGGCGAACCTGGACGCTCTGCCCGCGTGCGTCTGCCATCGCCGACGCGATCGTGCGCTTCCAGATCAAGTCGTACAGACGGAACTCGTCGCCGCTCAGCTCGTCGCGCACGTCGTCAGGTGTTCGGAACGTGTCGCCGGCCGGACGGATCGCCTCGTGCGCTTCTTGCGCGTTCTTCACGCGGCTCGTGTAGTGGCGGGGCTGCTCGGGGACCGAGTCCGCACCGTACATCTCGATCGCTTGCGCGCGCGCGGCGGCGACGGCCGTGTCGGACAGCGTCACCGAGTCGGTCCTCATGTACGTGATGTAGCCGTTCTCGTACAACGTCTGCGCAACGCGCATCGTGCGGTGCGCGCTGAATCGAAGCTTGCGCGCGGCGTCCTGCTGCAGGGTCGACGTCATGAAGGGAGCAGCAGGCGAGCGGCGCCAGGGCTTCTCCTCGACGCTGCGCACGCGGAAGTCGGAGCCGTGGAGCGACGCTGCCAAGCCGCGCGCGGCCTGCTCGTCGAGACGCGCGACGTCGGCCGTCTTGAGCGCGCCGCTCTCGTCGAAGTCCTTGCCGGTCGCGAGGCGCGCGCCGTCGAGCGACACGAGCTGAGCGGTGAACCCGCCGTCGCCGGCTTCGAACGTGCCTTCGATATCCCAGTAGGACGCGGAGCGGAACCGGATGCGCGCGCGCTCTCGCTCGACCAGGATCCGCGTCGCCACGGACTGCACGCGCCCGGCCGAGAGGCCCGGCATGACCTTCTTCCAGAGGACCGGGGAGACCTCGTACCCGTACAGGCGATCGAGGATCCGGCGCGCCTCTTGCGCGTCGACGAGGCGACGGTCGAGCTCGCGCGGGTTCTGGACCGCGGCTTGGATCGCCGGCCGGGTGATCTCGTGGAAGACCATCCGCTTCACGGGGATCCGCGGGTTCAGCACCTCCGTGAGGTGCCATGCGATCGATTCCCCCTCGCGGTCTTCGTCGGTCGCGAGGTAGAGCTCGCTGGCGTCCTTCAGCAGCGACTTGAGCTTGGAGACCTGCTTGCGCTTGTCCGGGCTGACGACGTAGATCGGCTTGAATCCGTTGTCGATGTCGACGCCCATCCGGGACCAGGGTTCGGCCTTGAACGCGGACGGAACCTCGCTCGCGTTTCGCGGGAGGTCGCGGATGTGGCCGATCGAAGACTCGACCACGAAATCTCGCCCGAGTATCCCGGCGATCGTTTTCGCTTTGGCGGGGGACTCGACGATGACGAGGGGCTTCGGCACGGGCGGAAGGATGGGCAGCCCCGGGGGGCCATGTCAAGCAGCCGGTCGGCTCAGACGCGCGGTTCGCGTGCTATTTCTGCAGGAAGAGGGCGCTGTTGAAGGTTTCCGGCCTAGGGGAGGACCGACGTGAGCGTCCGGACCAGATCATCCGTCATGTGCCCTTTGACGACGTAGGCGTCGGCGCCCAAGCGCAGGCTCGTGTCGGACATCACCTCTTCGCCGAAGCCCGAGAGCATGACCACTCGGGACCGCGGGGCCAGCCGGCGGAGGTGAGGGATGGCTTCCAGGCCGTCCATCTCGGGCATCGCGATGTCGAGCAGCACGACGTCGGGATCTGTCTCGCGGGCGAGGCGCACCGCGGCAACGCCGTCCGGCGCTTCGCCGACGACGGTGAACCGTCCATCCATCTCGAGCATCTTGCGGAGGAGGACGCGATACTCCTCCAGGTCGTCCGCAAGCAGAACCGTGATCATCAACAAGGCCCTCTCCGGCTGGGGATGGGGTCATTATCCAATCCTGGGTGTTACGGCCGGATGGGCCCGATGCTCCATCTTTCCCCATCTGGGGGGCCCAGATCGCAGCGAGGCGCGTCACAGACGTGACGCTACGCTGCAGTTTCAGGGCGGAGAGCTAGCCGCTGAAGCGGACCTTGGCGATCGTCCAGATCGCGATGAAGCCGTCTCGCCAGCTGATCTTCTTGCCTTGCTCCCGCGAACGCGCCTTGTACCCGATCGGCACCTCGAACGGCCGATGCCCCGCGCGCAGGAGCTTCGCCGTGACTTCGGCTTCGATATCGAAGCCGTTCGCGCGAAGATCGAGACTGCGAAGGACCGCGGTCCTCGCCATCTTGAAGCAGGTCTCCAGGTCGGAGATGTAGCAGTTGAACAGGACGTTCGCCCAGAGGTTCAGGAACTTGTTCCCCATCACGTACCAGAAGTTGAACGCTGTGTGGGACCCGAACGCGCGCGTCCCGTAGACGAGCTCCGTCTCGCCGTCGATAAGCGGCTCGAGGCATCGCACCAGGTCCGACGCCTCGTACTCGAGGTCGGCGTCGAAGGGAACGAACACGTCGCCGCTCGCCGCCGCAAGCGCCGTCCGCAGAGCTGCGCCTTTCCCTTGGTTGCGCTCGTGCCGGATTAACCGCACGTTGTCCATGACCGCGATGCTGGCGATCGTCTCGGCGGTTCCGTCGCTGGACCCGTCGTCGACGATGATGATCTCAACCTCGACCGGGAAGGTCGTGGACAGCAGCTCTTTCAGCGCGGGGCCGACCCGTTCGCGCTCGTTGTAGACGGGCACGGCGATGGTCAAACGATGAACGGACATGCCGGAGAGTCTATCGGTGTTCTTGCGTCATCAGAAACATGGCCGGATGCGCGTGGGCCCGGCGGCGCGAGATCAACACGCAGGGAAAATGGAAGAGGCGAGCCTCGGTGCTCGCCTCTTCCATCACCAGAAGCTTTAAGTAAATTCTCTCTCTCTCTCAGGGGGCCGCGCAGTTGCCTCGCTCTTCATCCCTCGCCCACCGGCTTCATGCTTCGAGCCACAACACTTTGAGCGCGATCCCTCACCATTAGTTGTCGAACAACCGGGCGGCCCTGATAAGTGCCGGAACGGAAAATGACCCGTCCGGACTACTCGAGTCCGGGACAGGGGTCACGCTTCAAGATGGGCGGGTTGGGGGTTTGTGGCAGGGTTGGGCCGGGACATCCTGGGCGGATACCCGAGCGAGGTTCGATGGCGAAAGAACGGCACGACGGTTCCACCGACGAGCAGCGGCGTGAGCGCGAGAGCAGTATGGCGCACGCCTACGAGCGCGAGCACGAGGTCGTCGAAGAGCTGCGCGCGCTCGACGAGTTGAAGAACGCTTTCCTCTCGGCGCTCTCGCACGAGCTGCGCACGCCGGTCACCGCGATCCTCGGTCTCGCGCGCACGATCGAGAACGACCACGGGCGACTCAGCCCGGACGAGGTCCGCGAATTCATGCGGCGCATCGCGAGCAAGGCCTCGAAGCTCGATCGGCTGCTGAACGATCTCCTCGACCTCGATCGTTTGCGTCACGGGATGCTCGCGCCTGCGCGCCGGCTGGGGAACATCGCAGATCTCGTTCGGCACGTGACGGACGAGCTCGACACGCCCGATCGCGAGCGCATCACGCTGGACGTCGACGACGTGCTCATCTCGATCGATCACATCCAAGCGGAGCGCATTATCGAGAACCTCGTGATGAACGCGCTGACGCACACGCCGCCCGGCTCGCCGGTTTGGATCAGCACGTGCGAGGAAGGAGGCGGCGTTCTTTTCACTGTTGAGGACGCCGGGCCCGGCATCCCGCCCGATCTGCGCACGGTGATCTTCGAGCCGTTCCGGCAAGCGGGGATGAAGCCGCACGCGCCGGGCGTCGGCATCGGGCTTTCGCTCGTCGCGCGCTTCGCGGACAGTCAGGGCGGACGGGCGTGGGTCGAAGATCGCGAGGAAGGCGGCGCACGCTTCCGCGTCTTCCTTCCGAGCGGCCCTGCGGAAGCTCCTTAGCGCTCCAGCAGCGCGCGCAAGGCCGGCTCCAGCTCAGGCGACTCGAATCGATAGCCGGCGCGGTCGAGCCGTTCCGGAGCCATCCGGATACTCGCAAGCAGGTCCCCAGTGAGCTCGCGGCCGAACGGGACGGCGATCAACGCTTTCGGGATCGGGACGATCCCCGGACGCCTCAGCACGCGTGCAAGCGCGCGTGTGAAGTCGACGTTTCGAACTGGGTTCGACGTCGCGACGTTGAAAGCGCCGCGCGCGTCGTCGTCCTCCAACAGATGCAACATCGCCCCGATGTGATCTGCGAGCGTGACCCAGCTCATCCACTGTCGCCCCGTGCTCAGCCGTCCGCCGAGGCCCATGCGGAACGGCAACAGCACGCGCTTCAGCAGCCCCCCTGAGGGGTGCAGAACCAGACCCGTCCGCAGGAGGACGACGCGGATCTCGGCGTTGCTCGCCGGCGCCGTCGCCGCTTCCCAGCGGCGACACACCGACGCGAGGAAGCCCGATCCCGACGGTGACGCCTCGGTGAGGACCTCGTCGCCGCAGTCTCCGTAGAAGCCCATCGCGGACGCGTTGATGAGCACGCGCGGACGCGGCGAGAGGGCGGCGAGATCGCGAGCCAGCGTCTCCGTTCCGCGAACGCGACTGTTCAATATCCGGGCCTTCTGGCGCGCGGACCACCGCCTTTTGCCGATCGGCTCACCCGCCAGGTTCACGGCGGCGTCGACACCTGCGAGCGCTTCCGCATCGAGAGCTCCTCGCTCCGGATCCCAGCGAACGCGGTCCGGGCCCCCTTCGCTTGCGCGCACCACGCGGACGATGCGGTGTCCTCGCGCCTCGAGCGCCGGAACCAACGCAGTACCGATCAGACCGCTCGCGCCGGTCACCGCGATCTTCATGCCACGTACTCTCGCCGCGGCACGCGGTTCTGTCCATCCGCGCATCACGCTACGATTCCCGCATGACAACGATCGGCTTGGTACAGGGAGACATCACGCAGGAAAGCGTCGACGCGATCGTCAACGCGGCGAACTCATCGTTGATGGGAGGCGGCGGTGTCGACGGTGCGATCCACGCGCGTGGTGGGCCGGCGATCATCGAAGAGTGTCGTCGGTTGCGCGCAACGACGCTCCCACGCGGGCTCCCTCCCGGGCGAGCCGTCGCAACGACCGGGGGGAAACTCGACGCGCGTTGGGTGATCCATACGGTCGGGCCGGTCTACTCGAAGAACGAAGACCGCTCGAGTCTCCTCGCGTCGTGCCACACCGAGTCGTTGCGCGTTGCCGACGAGCTCGGCGCGCGGACGGTCGCATTCCCCGCGATCTCAACGGGCGTATACGGCTATCCGCTCGACGCCGCGGCTGTGGTCGCCGTTCGCGCGGTCCGGGATGCGACATCGAACGTCGACGACGTGCGGTTCGTTCTCTTCGACGAGCCCGCGTACGAGGCATTCGCGCGCGCGCTCGATGCGCCGGGGCCCCGATAAGCGAAACCCCCTGACCGGGCAGGGGGTCGCTTCCCTAGGGGGGCTTATGCGGAGATTGTAAAGACATCGTCCAATCATTGCCAGGAACGGCAACAATCATTGTAGAAGTCGTAACAGGGCGCCGTGAATGGCTCCATCGGGCCATTCACGCTGGGTACGCGGGGGTTTGCCTCTAGCGTTCGGCCTGCCCAGGGTCTGGCCGACCGCCGACCAGCTGCGAAGCGCGCAGCGCCAGGAACAGCTCCGCCACCCCGGCCGGCGATTTCGGGTCGCGCCCGGTGAGCTCCTTCACCCGAGCGAGCCGGTAGGCAACGGTGTTGGGGTGCAAGTACAAGCGCTTCGCCACGGCAGGCAGCGACGGCCCGTGGGTCATGTACGCCACGAGCGTCGCGAGCAAGTCGGGATGCTGGTCGAGCGGCTCGAGGATCGTTCGTGCGAGCCGCCGCGCAACGGCGCGCTCGCGAAGGATCAGCTCTTCGATCAGGACCTCGCCGTAGACGGCGAGCGGCACCGACGACCCCGCGCGCGCCGCAGCGAGCGCGATCGCCGCTTCGCGATAGGAGCCCGAGAGCTCCGTTATCGACTCGCGCGGTCGCCCAAGTCCGGCGGAGAGCTCCGCACCGACGACACCACCGGCCCGCTCGATGAAAGACGTGAGGTGAGCCGCCATCCCGTCGACCTCCCCTTCGGCCGGGAAGATCAGAACGACCTCGTCGCCACGCGTTACGACCAAGGAACGATCCGCGTTCGGCAGCTCGGCTGCCATCGCACGAAGCCGGTGCTGGCCGTTCCTCCACAGGGTTTCGTCGGCGCCGTGCTGCGCGAACGCTACGATCGCGACTCCGTACGGCACCGCGACCTCGAGGCCTAACGCCTCGCCGCGCGCAAGGATCTCTTCCGCCATGAGCTCTCCACCGAGCACGCCGTCGAGGAAGTCGCGGCGCGACGTTTCTCGATCGCTGGCGAGACGTTCGTATTCAGACAGATACGCTTGAGCAGCCGCGCCGCTCGCTTCGTCGATCCAATTCATCACGGCGGTCGCGAAGTCCAACCCTGCGGCGAGCCGCTGGTGGTCGTCGCCGATGATCACGCGCGCTTCTGCCCACGCGATCTGCGCCCCCGTCCGATAGGCGGCGAGCAATGCAGACAACGGAACGCCTTCGCGCGCGCGGCGGGATGCGCTTTCGCGGATCATCGTGAGCTCTTCGCTGCTCGGCCCACGGCCGGCGCGCATCGAGCGGATGAATCCTCGTACGTTCGCGCGGTTGACGTCGCGGATCTGGTCGAGCGTCACGTCGGGGAGCGCGCGGTAGCTCGGGATCGACTCGAGGTACTGCTTGAGCATCCGCTCGGCGAGATCGTCGGTGATGCGTTCGAGATCGTCGAGGATCTCGCGCAGCGCATGCGCGCGTGGATCTTGATCTGCCTTCTGCTGCGTCGTCCGTGGCATCACGCCCCCCCTTGTGAGACCCACAGAACGACTCATCGAAAGGTTCACCGATCGTGGCCGCTTGCGAGATCCCGTACTTGTGACGCTCACAAAGGATACAGCGCGAACTTAGGCATATGTCCAACCGGCCTGGTTTCTCCCCGCGCAGGCCGGGGACATATGATTGTGGAGCCTCCCCAAACCAGTGGCCTTGATTTGGCTCGTCTGAGGTTCAGCCGACGGGCGAACTTGAAGCCCCCAGAACGGGCCGGCCGAAGCCGGCCGGCCCGTTCGCCCCACTTTTGCCCTTGCACCCGGCAGCCGACGACCGTCGTCACGACATGCGGTGACGACGGCAGGCGCACCACGTCGCGGCCGCGCTGCGAGGGAGCCGGAGAACGATCGACCGTCCGGAAGGCGCCGCCACGAGCGATCGGCGGTACCCGTCGACCTCCCACGCAACGTGGCCTCGCTGGAGTGACGCCCCAGCGCGACGCGATCTTCGTGACCAACAGCAAGCCCCAGCCGGATTCCGTCGCTTTCGGCTGAAGCGTGTTCGCCAGCTCGGCGCGCCCCGGATTCGTCACCTCGACCCGGATGCCGCGGTCGGTCGGATTCGCGTCGACTTCGATGGCCTGATCCTGCATCAGCGGCGCGTGCTTGACGCTGTTGCTCACGAGCTCGCTGACGAGAAGGTTGAGATCTTGGATCGTCTCGTTTGGCACGTACTGCTCGAGGGAGCGCAGCGACTCGCGAGCTGCGCCTGCCGCGCGGAAATCGCTCGGCAAGCACACGTGAACGCTCGGAAACGTAATCATCACTTAGTCGTTTGCCCCGCTGGGAGCATGTAATACGGTCATTTCCTTCCTTAACCGATGGCGCAACCTGGACGCATTTGGGTGGCTTTCCGTCGCCCTTCTGTAGTCATTGGGGACTAGGCGCGTTTGGCCCGAGCGGGGCATGGATTATCTGGGGCGAACCGGGCACGCTTGGGGGCATGAAGCGCGGAGGTATCGGCGGCGTCGTGCTCGTGTCGGCGGCTGCGTTCGCGCTGGTCATCCCACCTGCGTCGGCGGATCCCGTCTGCACGCTCGCGACCCCGCTTCCGGTCGTCGGGGGTCTTCTCACGAACGGCGTGCAAACCGGCTTGCTCAACGTCGGGCCGGCGTGTGCGTCGTCTACGCCGGCACCGCAGCCTTCGGCCGGCGGCGGCGGGATCACGAACCCGCAGCAAGCGAGCGGCCAAGGAACGAATTCGCCGGGCGTTTCGCGCACCCCGACCGCAACCCAAGGCGCTCGTCCAACGACGGTCCAACGCACCGGGACGCAGCCCGCCGGAAGCGCGCGGACGACAACGACCACGGCACCAAAAACGAAATCGAGGGAGGGCTCCGTGCGGGTGGCAATCATCAACTGGATCGACACTCCGGGGCGCGTCGCCTTCGTCGCGTTCTGCGTCTTCGCGCTCATCATGGAGATCTGGATGGGCGTCCGTGCCGGCCGCAAGCGCGCGCGGCACCTCGCAAACGTTGCGGCCGACGCGCAGCTTGCCGCTGTGATGAGCGTCGTGCCCGATGCGATCGTCGTCACCAACGAGAAGAACGAGATCCGCGCGATGAACGCGGCTGCGACCGAGATGCTCGGTGCTACGGGCGAAACCGCGCGCGGAACGATCGTGTCGCGTTTCATCCGCGGGTCCGAGCGGTCCGGGATCTCACTCGAATCGTGGATGCGATCGAGCAAGGATTATCCGTCCGGAACCACCGGCACGCTCGAGAGTGGGTTGCCGGTCGGGATCGCAGCCACGCCGGTGCGCGCCGAGCGCAGCATCGTCGGTCACGTCTTCCTCCTGCGCGACCTTCGCAAGGAGCGCGCGCTCGAGCGCATGAAAGAGGAGTTCCTTTCGAACATCTCGCACGAGCTCCGGACACCACTCGCGTCGGCGCTCGGCTTCGCGCGTCTGCTTCAGCGGCGTGAGCTTTCGACCACGCAACAGGGCGCATTCGTCGGCGCGATCGTGGAAGCGTGCGAGCGCCTCGATCGGGTCGTCGACCTGCTGATCGACGTGGCCGCGCTCGAAGGCGGAAGCGCGCCCACCGACGCCGAGCGTGTCGACGTCGGCGAGCTCGTGCGCGACGCGACCGCGCGCTGGAGCGATCGCTCGGCCAGCCACGTGATCGCGGCACGAGTGGGCCACGACGTTGCCCCGATCGCAGCTAGCTCCGCGCTGCTTCGGAACGCGATCGACGAGCTGATCGACAACGCGATCAAGTTCTCACCGGACGGCGGGATCGTCACGGTCGCCGTGGAGACGCTCCCGGACGAGCGGAAGCCGACCCTCGCGATCTCGGTGGCCGATCAAGGCATCGGGATCGATCCGATCAAGCGAGACGCCGTGTTCGACGCCTTCCACCAGGTCGACGGTTCGGCAACGCGCCGGTTCGGCGGGCTCGGAATCGGTCTGGCCTTCGTCCGCCGCGTCGCCGAAGCGCACGGCGGGCGCGTCGACATCGCCTCCGAGCAAGGGAGCGGGAGCACGTTCAGCCTGGTCTTGCCTGCGCGCGCAGCGAAGGCGCAGAGCCGGAAAGCGATCCCGTCGGCAAACGGCAAGCCGATCCGCAGCCCACGGCGTCCCGAGCGCGTCGTGCGGGTCGAAGAGGCGCGCAGCTAGAGCCGGAGCTCGCCCCGCATCGCCATCGCCGCTCTGCGTGCGAGTGCGGGGACACCTTCTTCCAAGCGCGCGAACGTCGGATGGTCGGTCACGCCGCCGAGAAAGCGCCGGTACGAGCCCTCCATGATGATCGCGATCTTCCATCCCGCCATCGCCGCGTACCAGTCGATTGCGCGCACATCGCGTCCCGACCGTTCCGCGTAGCGCCGCAACAGGTCGGCGCGATGCGGGAAGCCCTCCAGATATGTCACGCCGCCGGCACCCGGACCGCGGAACAGCTCGTCGCCCGGGTCCAGCCAGAAATAGAGGAGCCAGCCGACGTCGGCCAGCGGATCACCGAGCGTCGACATCTCCCAGTCGACGACGGCGACGAGCGTCGCCGGTGAGGTCGGCGCCAGGATGACGTTGTCGAGCTTGTAGTCGCCGTGCACGATCGATGCTTCAGTCTGCTCGGGCACGTTCGCGCCGAGCCATTCCCCCACGCCGTCGATGTCGGGCTGCTCGCGGAAACGTGCGAGCTCCCACAGCTGGTTCATCCTTCGGAGCTGGCGCTCTAGATATCCGGCCGGCTTCCCGAACGACGCCAGGTCGACGGCTGCGTAGTCGACGGCGTGAAGATCGACGAGGGTGTCGAGGAGCTGGTAGCTCATGCGCGCGCGGTCGTCCAACGACGAAAGCGCATCGGGAAGCGTGTCACGAACGACGACGCCGTCGACGCTCTCCATCAGATAGAACGGCGCGCCGATCACGTCTTTGTCCTCGCACAGCACGATGGGGCCCGGCACCGGAACGGGAGCGCCGTGATCGTGCAGCGCGCGCATCACGCGATACTCCCTCGTGACGTCGAACGCGGAGGGCGGCAGATCGCCGCGCGGGGGGCGTCGCAACACGACGCGCCATCCGTCGCCGGTCACGAGGAACGTCAAGCACGATTGGCCTTCACCTATCCGCTCGACCGTGAAGTCCCCGGCGTAGTCGGGCGCTTCCGATGCAAGGAACTTCGCGAGCGCGGAAGGATCGACGAGCTCGTCGATCACGAGCCGCCCTCGAGGTAGCGGGCCAGCTCGCGCCGGGCGATCACCATCTCGTGCACCTCGTCCGGTCCGTCGGCGATGCGCAGCGTCCGGCCGTGCGCGTACATAGCCGCCAGGGGGAAGTCCTCCGAGACGCCCGCAGCCCCGTGGATCTGGATCGCGCGGTCGAGGACGTTCAGCATCACGGTCGGCGCGGCCACTTTGATCGCCGAGATCTCGACGCGCGCGCCCTCCTTCCCAACGGTATCCATCAGCCACGCAGCCTTCAGCACGAGCAGCCGTGCCTGCTCGATCTCGATACGGGACCGGGCGATCTGCTGCTGCACGACGCCTTGGCGTGCGAGCGGCTTGCCGAACGCGACACGCGTGAGCGCGCGCTTGCACATCAGGTCGTAGGCGCGCTCGGCCATACCGATCGCGCGCATGCAGTGGTGGATGCGTCCCGGGCCGAGTCGCGCCTGCGCGATCGCGAAGCCGCTCCCTTCTTCACCAAGCAGATTGGAAACGGGAACGCGGACGTCCTTGTATTCGATCTCGCAGTGCCCGCCGCCGTCGTCGTACCCGAACACCGGCAACGTGCGCACGATCCGCACACCCGGCGTATCGAGCGGAACGAGGACCATCGATTGGCGCCGATACTGATCGGCATCGGGGTTGGTCACGCCCATTACGATCGCGATCTTGCAACGCGCATCCGCGGCGCCGGAGGACCACCACTTGCGCGCGTTGATCACGTAGTGATCGCCTTCGCGCACGATCCTTCCCTGGAT
>VAWS01000029.1:5813-9627 GCA_005884515.1 Actinomycetota bacterium | reverse complement strand
ACGAAGCCCACGACGACTACCTCGCGACGATCACCGAGCGCGGCATCATCGGTGCGATCGGGCTCCTCCTTTTGATCGGAGCCGTCAAGGTCCGAACGACGGCCTTGCATCCCCGCCTCCTTCGCGACGAACTCAGCGAGATCATCCAGCGGCCCGTCTGGCTGCTCGGCGCGATCTTTTCGCTTGCGTTCGTCGCATTCACGCACGAGATCCTGCACGAGCGGACGGTCTGGACGTTGCTCGGCATCCTCGCCGGGGTGCACGCGTTCGGCCTTCGTTCCCAGCGGGTCGAAGGGACGGTTGCATGAACACGCTCATCACCGGTGCTGCAGGGTTCGTCGGCTCACATCTGAGCGAGCGACTCTTGGAAGCGGGAGAGATGGTCCGCGGAGTTGATTGCTACACCCCGTACTATCCGCGCGCGCGCAAAGAGCAGAACCTCGAAGGCATCCTCGGCCACCCGCGATTCGAGTCGGTCTCCGCCGATCTCCTCGACGCGCCGATCGAGCCCCTCCTCGACGGCATCGATGTCGTGTACCACCTCGCGGGCCAGCCCGGCGTGCGCCCGTCGTGGGGCTCCGAATTCGCAACGTACGTCCGGTGCAATATCGACGCCACGCAGCGGCTGCTCGAAGCGTGCAGGTCGAGCACCGTGTCGAAGCTCGTGTACTCCTCTAGCTCGTCCGTTTACGGCGACGCCGAGTCACTTCCCACGCCGGAGGACGCGATTCCTCGGCCGGTGTCCCCGTACGGGGTCACGAAGCTGGCCGCGGAACACCTGTGCGAGCTGTATCGAACCGTTCACGGGCTGCCGACGACGTCGTTGCGGTTGTTCTCCGTGTACGGCCCCCGTCAACGACCGGACATGGCGTTCGCGCGTTTGGTGCGCGCGGCGATCCGCGGGGACACCTTCACGTTGTACGGCGACGGCGAGCAAACGCGAGACTTCACGTTCGTGGCCGACGCGGTTCAAGGCTTGGATCGTGCATCACGGTCGGAATGGTGCGGCGTTGCGAACATCGGCGGCGGGGCGCGGACGTCGATGAACGAAGTGATCGGCATCGTCGAGTCCCTGTGCGGTCCCGTACACGTCGTACGGCTCCGCGCGCAGGACGGCGACGCTCGTCATACGGCGGCCGACACGTCGATCGCGCGCGCCGCGTTCGGGTATGCGCCGTCCACCTCACTCGTCGACGGCTTGGCGGCGATGGTCGAGTGGGAGCGCGCGCACATGGAGGTGGCGGCGTGAATTTCGCGTGGCCGGACCCACCAGAGCCGGTCGCGACGCCGGACGATCTCCCGCCGCAGCCGGCGGTCGCTCCTCGCGTAAAGGTGCTGCACGTCATCACGCGGTTCTGGGCCGGCGCGGGGGGAAACACGCTCGTGTCCGCTCTGGGGATGGATCCGCTCCGGTACGAAGTATGGATCGCCGGCGTCCCGGGCGGTCCGCTCTGGGAGCGCGCGCGTGCAGCGGGCATCTCGTGCGTCGAGCTCCGGGACTTCCACGAATACATCGCACCGTTTGCCGATCTCCGCGTCTTCCTACGGATGATCCGCTTGATGCGTCGCGAGCGATTCCAGATCGTTCACACACACTCGTCGAAAGCCGGCGTCATGGGGCGCCTGGCAGCGTGGATAGCCCGCACGCCCATCATCGTCCACACCTTCCATGGGTTCAGCTTCCACGACTTCATGAGCGTCCGGCGGCGTGCCGCGTACCTCTTCCTCGAGCGGCTGGCGCAGCCGGCAGCCGACGAGATCTTCGCGGTCGCGCCGCAGATCGCGCGCGAGGCCGTCGAGCGACGGCTCGCCCGGCCCGGTCAGATCTCGGTCGTGCCCTCGGCCGTTGAGCTCGACCAGATCCCCTTCGAGACGGACCCAACCGTGCGCGCGGAGCTCGGTATCCCGGAGAGCAGCCCTCTGATCGGGACCGTTGGGCGGCTGGATTTCCAAAAGTCACCCGTGGACTTCGTGCGCATGGCGGCCCTTGTTGCGCACGAGCGGCCCGACGCGCGCTTCGTCATGGTCGGTGACGGCATGCTGGAGCAGGAGGCGCGCGAAGAAGCTGCGAAGCTCGGCGCACCCGTCCTGTTCACCGGGTTCCGTCCCGATGCCGCCAGGATCGCGTCGGCCTTCGACGTCTTCGTCGTGTCCTCGCTGTACGAGGGTCTCGGCCGCTCGCTGACCGAGGCATTGGCGTCCGGCCGCCCTGCGGTCGCAACGGCCGTGAACGGAGTGCCGGACCTCGTCGAGCCGGGGGCGACCGGCCTGCTCGTCAATCCGCGCGATCCGAAGGCCCTTGCCGCGTCCGTTCTTTGGATGATCGAGCATCCCGAGGAAGCGCGGCGCATGGGTGAGCTCGGTCGAGCTCGCGTCCGTTCGATCTTCGTTCCGGCGCAGATGTGCGCGCTGTTAGACGGCGCCTATCGGCGCTTGTTGGGTTTGCCCGAACAAGGCGGTGTCGCGGGCGCGGCGCCGCGCCTCCGTATCGACCGATCGCGTGGACGCCGGATCCGGCAGTCGGTCGTGGATGGACGCACGAGGGATGCGAGCTGAGCAGATGCTGATCGATCCGGAAGCTCCGACGTTCGATGCGCGCGCGCTCAACTGGCGGTTCGTCACGCCTTCGGAACCGACGGGGATGCTTCTGCTTCCAGCTGAAAACGAGCGGATCTCGTGGGCCGTCACCCCCTTCGAAACGGCGGGCGCACTGGCGGAAGCGTTCCGGAGCGGGCCGTACCCCGGCGTCGCGATCCCCGATCTTCATCGGTGGGCTCGGATCGCCGACATCGACGCGGTCACGTTGCTGGGCGCGGCCGCAGGGAGTCTCGCCGCAGGCGGGTGGCTCTACGCGGGATTCGCCAATCCGTGGTATCCGCTGCGCTCGGGCAGGGGATCGCTTCGGTTGGGGAAGGCGCTCGCCGTCCTCCGCCGTCAGGGCCTGACCTCACCGGACGTGTACCTGGTGTTCCCCGATCAGCGTCGGCCGGCGTACCTCCTTCCCCGCGACGGACGCCTCGAGCTTGAGTTCTTCCTTCAGCGATTCTTCCTGCCGTATGCGGACGGCGACGGCGCGCGCGCACGGGTCACGCGCGCGACGCTCCCATCGGCGCGCCGTGCAGCACTCGGCGTGCCGCACCGCCTTCGCGTCGCTCTCGCGCCGGCCTTCGCCGTCGTTTCCGGGAGGCCGTCGTGACCGGGCAGCTCGCGAAGTCGATCCTCGAGCACGCTCGACAGCACGGTGCTCCGCTCGAAGACGTCGCCGGCGTGATCGTTGCGGGCCTCGACGCCGGGGCGTCGGCGAAGACGACCTTGATCTTCCTCGACCGCGCCCGGCGTCCGGCGCTCGTTGCGAAGGTTGCTCGGGATCGCACGGCCGAAGCCGGCCTCGTCGCCGAGTTCGAGGCGCTGCGTCAGATGCGCGGGGATGTCGTCTCCGCAGCGGCCCTGCAGATCCCCCGCGCGCTCGGGCTCGTGCGGATCGACGGGCGGCTCGCACTGATCATGACGGGCCTCGACGGCGAACCGATGATGTCGCGCTACTACGCGAACGGGCACACCGACAGCGCGGAGGACGTCGGCCGCGACTTCAGCATGGCGTTCGCGTGGTTGAGCGACCTCCAAAGCCAAACGTCGAGCGGACGCGTCTCCCTTGCCGACGCCGCAGCGCGCTGGGCGGAGCGTGTCCTCGACCGCTATTTCGAGGAGATCGGATGCAGCGCGGAAGAGGAGGCGCTCTTCGCGGAGGCGTCGGCGCGCGCGCAGTCCTTCGGGCACGTCGAAGTTCCCATCTGCGCGTCGCACGGGGACTACT
>VAWS01000029.1:0-5743 GCA_005884515.1 Actinomycetota bacterium | reverse complement strand
GCGGTGGGCACGCTACGGCGACTGGCCCAACCTCATCGGTTTCGCCTACGCGTACTTCGGTTTCGGCTGGTTCCCCGAGCTCGTCCGTTCGTCGGTCTTGCGCCAGCTGGATCGATTCGGGATCCCATCGGCCGCGAACTGGGCGTTGTTCCCACTGTTCCTCGCCGAGCAGGCGCTGTCGCTTCCGGACCCCTCCTTCCGTGCCGGGTACCGGTCCGCGATCGTCGCGTTGTCGGCGGAACGCGAATCGACGTGGCTGTGGAACGAGTCGGCCGTGGAGCCAAATGGTCACGCCGTGATCGCGACGGAGCGCGCCGCCGCGCACGACGTGAGGACCTGAGCGATGCAGGTGCCCATGCCGCTCCTCAACCAGCCACCGGACGATCAGGTTCGAGTGTTCGAGAGCCGTGACCACGTTCTGGACGAGGAAGCGACGGCACGCCTGGCCGCCTTGGTGAAGGATGCGGATCTGGCGGCACCTCCCGTCGCGCTGCCGGACTTCCACCAAGAAAAAAACATGGAGGCGCCGTGCAGCATCGCGGTGGCGACGCGGGAGTTCATCCGGCCGACGCTCAGCAACGCGGCGGTCAATTGCGGCATGGCGTTGATCTCACTGGACGTCGAGCGGCCCTCCGAGAGCGCGATCACTTCGTTCTACGCACGCATACGTGAGTCGATGCCGGCGGAGGGTGGATCGTCGACGAGGTTGTCCGGGCGAGAGGTGATGAGCGCCTGCATCGACGGCTCGTCGTTCGCGACAGATCGTTTCCAGCTGGACCCCGCCGAGCTGGCTCGGGTCGAAGAGGGCGGCCGTATGGATCTCGACCCGTACGGAGGCGGCGACGCGTTCCGCCGGGAGCTGCCGGCCTTGATCGTCCAACTTGCTCGCTTGCGCTTCGGCACCGTTGGTCCGAGCAACCACTTCATCGAGCTGCAGCGGGTCGAGGAGGTCTTCGAGCCCCGCATCGCCGAGTTGCTCGGCATCCGTCCCGGCCAGATCACGTTGCAGTTCCACGCGGGCGGGGGAGTGTTGACGGGGCTGGTCGGCCGGATGTTCGGCAGAAGGACCGACTATCCGCGGAAGCACCGCGCGATCATGTCACTTGCCAAACCTGCGTATCACCTGATCACCTCGCGCAGCCTTTCCGAGATCCGAGGTCGCCGCGCGCTGTACTTCTCGGGTTCGTGTCCCCCGATCCCTCGCCACAGCCGCGAAGGTGACCGGTACATGCTTGCGAACGCGGCGGCGATGAATTACGGGTTCGCGTTCCGTCTCGCCGTCTATGCACGGCTGCGGCAGATCGCCGAGCAGACCTTCGGCGCATCGAGTGAGCTCATCGTCGACTCTCCCCACGACACGCTCTACGAGGAGGAGATCGCCGGCGCCCCGGCGCTCGTCCATCGGTACAAAGTCGCGCGGAGCTTCCCAGCCTCCAGAATGAGCGGACGGGGTGTGCTCGAGCACACTGGTCAGCCCGTCTTGATCCCCGGGACCAGCCGAACTTCGTCGTTCCTCGCCGTTGCGGCGGATGGTGCCGCCGGCAGCTTGTACTCCACGTCCCATGGAACGGGCTCCATCATCCACGACTTCGTTCGCCGCGGTCTGTCCGGCCCCAATCCCCAGGGGCGGGAGACGTTGCGGTTCCGGTACTCCGGCGAGGCACCGGTTGTGGTCCCTCAATTCGACGACCGTGCCGTCGACGAGGCGATGTCGATCCTCGTCGGCCACGGGATCATCCGGCCCGTTGCCCGCTTGCGACCGTTCGCGGTGCTGACATGAGCGCGCGCGAATCGCGTTCGGACCGGCAGCCGGTCATCAGCAATCTTGCCGCGCGCGTCATCGCGCTGATCGCGCTCGCGGCCGCGACGATCATCGTCGCACGGACCGGAGGGGCGAAGGCGGTCGGTGTTTTCTCGTTGCTTCGTGTTCTCCCGTGGCTGGCGGGTGCGATCGCGAGCCAAGGTGTGGTGGGGGCGGCGCCGTACTTCCTGTCCGGGCCGACCCGGCGTGACCGAAACGTCGGCCCCACGCTGCTCGCGATCGCCGTCGTCACCGGACTCGTCGCAGCGGTGGCCTGGGCGGCAGCATCACCCTGGATCGAAGACCTGTTCTTCAAAGCGGCCTCAGTCACTGCCGTCGCTGCGGCCGGCTTCTTGGTCATGACCCAGCTCATGGAGTCGACGGCCAAGGCGTGCGCGCAAGGCACGGGGGACATGGCCGGCGCGAACCGGGTGATCATCCTCGAAGAAGTTCTCTACCTGCCGATCTACGTCGTCCTGCTGTGGATCGGAGTGGGGCAGGTCGCCGCTATGGTTGCTGCGCTCGCCGCAGGAGACGTGATCAACGGGTCGATCGCGTGGGCCCGGCTCTCCAGGCGCGGCTTGTTCGCCGGAGGCGGCAAGCCGACGCTCTCGCTCGCGACCCGCATCGCTCGATACGGCGTCAGCGCGCAGGTCGGCAGCTTGCTGATGCTGCTCAACGAGCGGCTCGACTTCGCGATCGTTGCGGCGATCGTCGGACCGGCGGCCCTCGGGATCTACGCCATCGCTTCCAAGCTTGCCGAGCTCTTGCGCATGCCCACGACGGCCATCCAGTACGTGCTGTATCCGCAGTATTCGCGCGTGGGCGGAAAAGAAGCTGCCGTGCGCGCGCGCAAGATGATGCGGCGTGCAGGCTGGCTTCCGATCGCGCTCGCGTTCCCGTTGGCGGGCGGTGCGTTCTTGTTGCCGGTGGTCTACGGCGCGCAGTTCCGTAGCGCGATCATCCCGACGCTGATCCTGCTCGGGGGTCTCGCCGGTGCGGGCGTGAGCAGCGTCGTTACCGCCTTCCTCTACGCGGACGGACGACCCGGTCTGAACTCGGTAGCCGCGGGTGCAGGTGTCGTCGTCACCGTCGCGCTCGACCTTGTTCTCATTCCGCGCCTCGGTGTCCGCGGGGCCGCGATCGCGAGCACCGCGGCCTACCTCACGACCTCGGCAGCGCACTTGTGGTTCTTCCGCGTCGCGACGCGCTCACACGTCGAGGTGCCGGCGGAGCCTTTGCCCCTGGCGGAGGTGACGACGTGAGAGTCTTGGTCGTGTCTGCTCACCCCGACGACGAGACGCTCGGAGCCGGCGGCACCGTAGCTCGCCATGCCCGCCACGGAGACGAGGTCTGGGTCTGCGTGTTGACCGATGGGCGCGCTCCGTACGGGGCAGCCGAGTGCACGTTACGAGCCGCCGATGTGCTCGGGGTCAAGAAGGTCGTCTTCTTGGGCTTCCCCGACCAACGTCTGGACGAAGGCGCGTTGTTGGATGTGATTCGTCCGCTCGAGCAGCTTGTGACCGACTTCCGGCCCGAGGTCGTGTACACGCACTACGGGAACGACGTCAACCAGGATCATCGTGTTGCGTTCAACGCCACGATGGTCGCGACGCGCCCCGGCTCAGGCGTCCGCCGGGTGCTTGCGTTCGAGGCAGCGTCGTCGACCGAGTGGGTCCCGCCCTTCGGAGGGAACGTCTTCGCGCCGAGCGTCTACGTCGACATCACCGACACCCTCCAAGCGAAGGTCGATGCCATGCGCTGCTACAGCGACGCGCGTGAGAGCGAGGTACGGCCCTACCCACATCCTCGGTCGTACGAAGCCATCGAGGTCTACGCAAAGCGCCACGGCGTCGAGTGCGGCCTGTACGCAGCTGAAGCGTTCATGCTCGTACGAGAAGTGATCGCCGACGAAGAGGAGACCGCCGATGGCACTTGATCCGTCGGAAGTCTCCCGCCCTCGCCTTCCAAAGGAAGCGAAGGCATTTGACCTCCATCCCGTGGAGGTGGAGATACCCGTTGCTCGGAAGCAGACGCTGTTCGCGAAGCGCCTGTTCGACGTCGTGAGCTCGTGCGTGGGGATCATCGTGTTATGTCCCGTGTTCGCGATCATCGCCATCGCGATCAAGATCGACAGCCGGGGGCCCGTCTTCTTCCGGCAGATCCGCGTCGGCCGGAACGGCACGCCGTTCGTTATCTGGAAGTTCCGAACGATGACGCCGAACGCAGATCACGTTGCCCCGAACGTGAGCCCGTCGTCGGATCCCCGCGTCACCCGGGTCGGCAGGTTCCTCCGCAGCAACTACCTGGATGAGCTTCCCCAGTTGTTCAACGTGATCGCCGGGACGATGAGCGTCGTGGGTCCTCGTCCGGAGACCCCCGAGTTCGTTGCGCGCTACTCGAGGGAGGAGCGGCGCGTTCTCGATGTGAAGCCTGCGCTCCTCGGGCCGTCGACGCTTGCGTCGATGGATGAGTCGGCGATCCTCGACGCTGCGGAGGATCCGTTCACGTACTACGTCGACGTTCTGATGCACGAGAGGGTGCGTCTCGACCTAGCGTATCTCGACGAGATGTCGCTGGGGACGGACGTCAAGCTGCTCGTCCGTCAGGTGTCGAAGATCATCGTCGGACGAGGGTGATGGGCGCGCGCGTATCCCAGGAGACCTGGGTCGGCGAAGTCACCGACCGGGAGGTGTGGAACGGCTTCGTCGAGCGCGCGCCCACCACCACGATCATGCACCGCTGGGAGTGGCGGGAGATCATCGAGACGACGTACGGCCATCGTTCGATGTACCTCGGAGCTTTCCGAGGGTCCGAGCTGACCGGTGTGCTTCCGCTCGTGTCGATGACGAGGCCGCTCTCAGGGGGCCGGCTGGTCTCGATGCCATTCGGGGAAGGCGGCGGTCCGTGCGCCGTCGACGATGACGTTGCGCGATCTCTGGTGGACAAAGCTCGCGAGCGAGCCGCCCGAACCAAGGCCGTCCTCGACCTCCGCACGGCCCAGGACCTCGCGCTGGACATGCCCGTCTCGCTCGACAAGGTCGCGATGGTTCTCGAGCTCGGGGGCTCTGCCGAGGCGCTCTGGGCGCGGCTGCCGGCCGAGCGTCGCAACCGGGTGAAGAAAGCGAAGCGGGAAGGCCTGACGGCAACGGTGCACGGCGTCGAAGCGCTGGACGACTTCTACGGCGTCTTCGCGCGCAACATGCGGGACCTCGGTTCGCCGGTGCACGCGCGCCGGTTCTTCGAGCAGATCCTGGTCCAGCTCGCCGACCGGACCCGGCTCGTCGTCGTGCGCGCGCAAGGACGGCCCGTCGGTGCCGCGATGATGCTTCTCCACGGCGGCACCGTGACCGTCCCGTGGATCTCCTCGTTACGCGAGTTCTTCCCGAAGTGTCCGAACCAGCTTTTGTATTGGCGCGCGATGGAGCAGTCGATCGCCGACGGCGCGGTGCGTTTCGACTTCGGCCGGTCCTCGATCGGCGCAGGCACCCTCGAGGCGAAACGCCAGTGGGGCGCCAGACCAGTGCAGCAGTACTGGTACTACTACCCGGAGGCGGCCGGCAGCAGCGCGGAGAATGCGTCACGGTTCGGCTGGGCGATGCGTGCGTGGCGGCGCCTTCCGCTCGCAGCTGCGAACGTCCTCGGTCCTCGTCTGCGCGGATGGATCTCGAACTGAGTATTGCGTCCGGCCGGTAGTCTCTGGGGCGACGGCATGCGCCCCCGACTCGCTTCTGGTCAAGGCAATCGATGGCTGCTTCGGCTTCCCCTGCCGTGTGTGGTCGCGATCACCGTCGTGTTCACGCTCGGCCCCGATGTCGTCGGGCCGTCTAATACCCTCGACTTCTTCGCCCACGCGTCCGCCTATGCCGCGCTGACGGTCGCAGCGTTGGTATGGCCCTCGCGGCGTGCGGGGGCGTTGTGGGTTGATCTAGCGCGCGCTCT